>CAYXVB010000006.1:41392-45455 GCA_964467785.1 uncultured Bacteriovoracaceae bacterium | reverse complement strand
GACGGCTACGGCGAGAGCGACCTCGTCAAGCTCGACATCCTGATCAACGGCGACCCGGTCGACGCGCTATCCGTGATCATCCACCGCGACAAAGCCGCCCTCCGCGGCCGCGAACTGGCCGCGAAGCTCAAGGAGCTCATCGAGCGCCAGATGTTCGAAGTGGCGATCCAGGCGGCGATCGGCGCCAAGATCGTCGCGCGCGAGAACCTCTCCGCGCTCCGCAAGAACGTGACCGCCAAGTGTTACGGCGGCGATATCTCCCGTAAGCGCAAGCTCCTCGAAAAGCAGAAAGAGGGCAAAAAGCGCATGAAACAGCTCGGCTCGGTCGAGATCCCGCAGGAAGCGGTCCTCGCCGTGCTGAAGGTGGATTGAACGAGAAGGAAGGCACTCGGAAGCGATGGTTACTCGGCCCAAAAGGAGCCTCTGGAAAGACTACGGCGTTGCGATTGGCGTCGCCGTCGCCGTGGCTTTCGGGATCCGCACCATCGGCATCGAGGCCTATCGCATCCCGACGCGGGCGATGAGCCCGGCACTCGAGCCGGGAGACACGATCTTCGTCGCCAAGTGGCCTTTCGGCCTGCAGCTCCCTTTCGTCGATGATCCGGTAACCCGCGGTCGGATGCCCCGCCGCGGAGAGGTCGTCCTTTTCTCGCCTGGTTCCGACAGCTCCCGCTTTTTTCTCAAGCGTGTGGTCGCCCTTCCGGGGGATACCGTCCAGTTCCGCAAGGGCAGGCTACTGATCAATGGTCGCGAGCTGCCTCTGAGCTCTCCGGCAGGAGGCTGCGGAACCGAAAGCAATCTCGATGGAGCCTCATACACGATCTGCCAGGAGGCCCCGCTACTCGACAACTTCGGCCCAGAGAAGATCGCCGAGGACACCGTTTTTGTGATGGGGGATTTCCGCTCGCAGGCGATTCCGGGATCCGTCACGCCCGTCGAACCGCGCTCCAAGGCACGCAGCTGGGGTATCGTGAAGCGCGAAGAGCTCCGCGGCTCCGCGCTCTGGATCTGGATGTCGGTCCAGCCTCGAACCTTTGCCGAGGAACGCAAAGGTCTTTTCCCGCAGATGAGAATCGAACGCATGTTCAGGAGAGTCCCATGAACAAGTTGATTAAAAAGGAAACCAACGACAATCGGCATCTCCTGTCCGCGGCGAATCTCACCGCGGAGCAGATCACGTCGATCCTCGATGCGGCATCCGCATTTTCGCCCTTCGTGGAAAAGGGGGAGACGATCCCGCTGCTCCAAGGAAAGACCGTCGTTAACCTCTTTTTTGAAAACTCCACGCGTACCCGCACGTCCTTCGAGCTCGCCACGCGCCGGCTTGGGGGCGGGACCGTGAATTTCGCGGCCTCCACCTCGAGCGTCTCCAAGGGCGAGACTCTGATCGACACCGCGCTCAACATCCAAGCGATGAAATCCCACTGCATCGTCGTGCGGCACGCCTCGGCCGGCAGCCCGCAAACGCTCGCGCGCGCAGTTTCCGTCCCGGTCATCAATGCCGGCGACGGTTTTCACGAGCATCCAACCCAGGGTTTGCTCGATGCCTACACGATCCGCCAAAAGCTCGGCTCCATCAAAGGAAAGCGGGTGGTGATCCTCGGCGACATCGCCCACTCCCGCGTCGCGCGCTCCAACATCCGCATTCTCAACGCGCTTGGTGCCTCAGTCGCCGTTTGCGGCCCGCCCACCCTGCTTCCGCCCGATCCAGGCCGCCTCGGCGTGGACCACGCCTATCGTCCCGAAGAGCTCCTTCCCGACGCCGATGTCGTCATGGCCCTGAGGATCCAGCTCGAGCGCCAGAACAAGATGCAGTTGCCGTCCGCGGCAGAGTACACCCAGTTCTGGGGCCTCAACCGCGAGCGCGCCAAGCTTTTCAAAAAGGATGTGATCATCCTCCATCCAGGTCCCGTCAATCGCGGCGTGGAACTCGATCCGGAAGTCGCCGACGGTCCCCGCTCGGTGATCCTCGAACAGGTTTTCAACGGCGTCATCGTCCGCATGGCCGTGCTCGCCACCTACTGCAATCCGGAAGGTCTGGCCGACTGGCTCAAGAGGAACTCGTAAAATGGCTGAAATCCCCTCAATTCTCATCCAAGGCGGCCGGATCATCGACCCCTCGCAAGGCATCGATCTCGAGGCCGACCTCCTCGTGGAAAACGGCCGCATCGCCGCGATCGAAAAGCCGGGCATCATTCCCGGCACCCGCGTCGCGCGCGTGGTGAACGCCAAGGGCCAGTGGGTGCTCCCGGGTCTGATCGACATTCACGTCCACCTGCGCGAGCCGGGACTGGAATACAAAGAAACCATCGAAACCGGTACCCGCGCCGCAGTGGCCGGAGGGTTCACGAGTGTGGCTTGCATGGCCAACACCCACCCTGTCAATGACACCCCGTACGTCACCTCCTACATCCGCGAAAAAGCCAAGGCCGTCGCCGCCTGTCGCGTCTTCCCGGTCGGAGCTGTGACCAAAGGACTCAAAGGGGAGGAGCTCGCCGAGATCGGCGGCATGGTCGCCCAGGGCGCGATCGCCCTTTCCGATGACGGCATGCCGGTGATGAACTCCTACCTCATGCGCAAGGCCATGGATTACGCCAAGGCATTTGGCGTCCCTATCATCAGCCACGCCGAAGACTGGAACCTCGTCGGCCAGGGCGTGATGAACGAAGGCCCGCTCTCTAACGAGCTCGGCCTGCGCGGCAATCCCGCAGCGGCAGAGGAGATCCTGGTTGCGCGCGAAGTGGCGCTTTCGCGCCTGACCCGCTGCCCGGTCCATATCGCCCACATATCAACTGCCGTGGGCCTCGAACACGTCCGCCGGGCCAAAGAGGCCGGTCTTCCGGTGACCGCTGAGGCCTCGCCCCACCATCTAACTCTGACCGAACAATGCCTCCGTCACTACGACACCAACTATAAGATGGCGCCGCCGCTCCGCTCGGAAACCGACGTCGAAGCGCTCCGCGAAGCGGTTGCGAGCGGCTTGATCGACGTCATCGCTACCGACCACGCTCCTCACGGCGAGATCGACAAGTCCATGGAGTTCGACCAAGCGGCCAATGGCATCATCGGACTGCAGACCGCGGTGCCGGTGACCCTCCAACTGGTGCACGATGGGATCATCCCGCTCCGCAAGTGGATCGAGTCCCTCACCACGGGGCCGGCCCGTCTGTTGAACCTGCCGTTCGGCACGCTCCAAAAAGGGCGTGACGCCGACATCACTCTTCTCAACGCAAACCAGGTTTGGAAGCTGTCCGCCGACGAGATCCTGTCCAAGAGCCGCAATTCCCCGTGGCTTGGCACAGAATTCAAAGGAAAGGTTTCGATGGCTGTGGTAGGCGGTCGAATCGCTTACGAGGAAAACAATCGATGACGACTCACCATCAAAAGCCGGGCGTTTTGGTTCTTGAAGACGGGACGGAATTCGAAGGCTATCTTTTCGGCGCTCCCGTCTCGGCGGCATCGATTCGGGCCGCCGCCGCCTCCAAGGGGCTCAATCGCGACCAAGGTTACGGCGAAGTCGTCTTCAACACTTCGATGACGGGATACCAGGAGATTCTCACGGATCCCTCTTACTACGGACAGATCGTCTCCATGACCGTGCCCCATATCGGCAACACGGGCGTGAACATCGAGGACCCCGAGAGCCGTCGCCCTTGGTGCGGTGGCTTTGTCGTGCACGAGGCCTGCGCCCGAGCTTCCAACTGGCGCCAGAGCGGCGAACTCGACGCTTACCTCAAGGAAGCCGGTATTCCAGGTCTCCAAGGCGTGGACACGCGCGCGCTGACCCTGCACTTGCGTACCCTCGGGGTGGCTCGTGGTGTGATTCTCCCACTTGAGGAAAGAGGCGAGGCCAAGGCGCTTCTCGCTGCGTTCAAGTTCCCTTTCAAGAACTGAGGGTGTTATGGCGAAGACTTCACTGATCAATCGCGAAGACAAGCGGCGCAAGACGGTGGCAAAGTTTGCCGCCAAGCGCGCCGAGTTGATCGCGCAGATCAACAACACCAAGCTCTCCGACGAGGAGCGCATGGACGCGCGGTTCAAGTTGCAGAAGCTGCCGCGTAAC
>CAYXVB010000006.1:33472-41382 GCA_964467785.1 uncultured Bacteriovoracaceae bacterium | reverse complement strand
TTCGAAGGGCGCGACCTAATCGGCGAAGTGACCACTCCCGAGCCCTATCTCTGGCCAAAGGGAGGACTCAAAAACGCCAAGCGCAAAGTCGTGGCGATGGACTTCGGCATCAAGTGGAACCTTTTGCGTAGCCTCGAGCAACTCGGCTGCGAAATCGAGGTCGTCCCGGCGACGACTTCGTCCGCCGATATCCTGGCTCGTAAGCCAGACGGCGTGTTCCTCTCCAACGGCCCCGGAGACCCGGCGGCCGCGACCTACGCGCACAGAGCCGTACGAGAACTCGTCGGCAAAGTGCCGCTTTTCGGAGTCTGCATGGGCCATCAGGTCCTCGCCCTCGCGATGGGCGCACGGACCTACAAGCTCAAATTCGGTCATCGTGGCGGAAACCAGCCGGTCCTCGACCAGTCAACCGGTCGCGTGGAAATCAGCTCCCATAATCATGGTTACGCGGTGGACGCAAGTTCGCTTCCAGCAGGCATGCGGGTCACGCACGTCAACCTGAATGACCGCTGCGTGGAAGGCCTCGACGTTCCCGACCGGAAGGCTTTTTCGGTTCAGTATCATCCAGAGGCTTGCCCCGGACCCCATGATTCTGAGAAACTGTTCGAGCGTTTCGCACAGCTGATGGACGCTTGATCATCGGACTTTCCGTCTGGACGGCCTGGCTGCGCGTTGCGATCACACCCTTTCGCTGACTGAAGCTGGAGCGCCCGCCGCATGTATCAGAAGTACCTGGAACCGATCATCGAGGAATTCACCACGGGCGAGTATTACCGCGAGGTCTACGAGGCCAAGCAGGAGTACTTTGACAAGGCGGGGGTGATCTACGAGGACGACGCGGAATTCGAGCAGCGGATGAGCGTCTTCATGGACTGGTACATCTTCGAGCGCGACCTTCCCGGCGTGGACCTTCCCCCGATCAAGTACTATTTCCGCAAGAACAAGGATCGCTTCACCAGCGAAGAGCTGAACATTTATCGCGACTTCTGCTCCACCATTCACTCGATCTTCCTGCTCAAGCGCTTCAGCTGGTTCGGCAAGGGCTTTGTCGTGCTCGACCTTTTCTCCAACAAGAGCTACACGGTGACCGATGCCGAGATCAACCGTGGCTTTGCGCGAGGTGACATATTCGAAGCGCGCCTCATCCCGTTCAAAGGATCACTCGAGTTCTCTCGAGGCTTCTGCTTTCATCCGGTAGAAATGAAGTCGTTCATCTTGAATGAGATCAAGAAGGTGCGCTTCCAAGACAAGTCGCGTCAGACCAAATTGATACTGCAGCTCTCTGCGATGAAACTGAAGCACTTGCGCTTTCAACACATCGACATCAGCCATATTTACACGTTAAATTCGAAGTTTTGATATTTTGCCTTTCTTGATGCAGATCGCGACAGTGTTGCAACGGCGTCTCACCTCGCAACACATTGAAAATGCTTTCAAATTTTCCTTGCGATGAGACTAAGGCGCTCGTAGAGTTGCAACAAAAGTGCATGTCGCATTTTTAAAATTCACGTATCTTTCAAGGAGATTCGTATGAAGAAGCTTATCGTTGCTTTCGTTGCCCTGTTCGCTGTCGCCGCTTTCGCTGAAGAAGCCAAGCACGAAGCCGCTCCGGCTGCCACCACGGCTGCTCCGGCCGCTGAAGCCGCTGCCCCCAAGGCTGACATGAAGGCCACCACCAAGAAGGCCAAGAAAGCCAAGACCAAGAAGGCTGACAAGCACGAAGGCGCCGCTCACGAAGGCGCTGCTCACTAATCTGAGCTCAGCTTTTGCTGATACTTGAACCCCCGGCCGCCTTTGGCGCCGGGGGTTTTTGTTTTTTTGGATCCAAAATACCCACCGATCTCGCTATCATTTCTCAACTATGAATCCCCGCAAGATTCTCGCGATCAAGCTACGCTCCATGGGTGACACCATTCTTATGACTTCTCCGCTCGAGATGCTCAGGCGTGCGTATCCCCACGCGGAAATTCACGTCGCCGTCACTTCCACCTGGGCCCCCCTGCTTGAGAACCACCCGGCCATCGACCGGCTCTGGGCCTGCGAGCGACATAAGGAGAGGGGCGCACGCGCCAAAGCGATCGCGCGCCTCGCGCTCAAGCTCCGGCGCGAGGGCTATGATTGCGTGGCCAACTTTCACGCAAGCCCCTCAAGCGCTATGCTCGCATTCGCAACGGGTGCGCGCACGCGTTCCATCCACTTCCATGGCCACAAAGATAAGAACCGCCACTCCACGGTCATCGTTCCCGGCAAGGGCACGCTCAAACCGATCATCGAGCGCGACATGGACACAGTCCGCGCGCTCGGCGTCTCCGCGCCCGCCGGCACGTTGCCCAAGGTTTACCTCCTGACGGAAGAAACCGAGGAGGCCTCATCGCAACTCGCTTCCTTCGGCCTCACCGGCCCGATCCTCGGCATCGGTCTGGGCTCAAGCCGCCCGACCAAGACCTGGCCGGTTGAGCGATTCGCCGAAGTCGCGGTGCGCTGGTGCAAAGAAACGGGCGGCTCCGTGCTCATTCCCACCGGTCCGAACGACGAAGTCCCGCTTCATGCGTTTTCAACGGCGCTCGCCCAAGTTCCGGGAATCGACGAAGTCTCTTCGCGCGTCGTCACCCGCCAAAACATTCCCCTTCGTCCGCTTGCGGCGATCCTCAGCCAGCTCGCCGTCTTTGCGGGCAATGATTCCGGCCCGCGCCACCTCGCAGTCGCGGTGGGCACGCCCACAGTCACGCTCTTCGGACCCGAGCATCCGTTTGAGTGGCACCCTTATCCCGAGGACAGGCACCCTAAGTTCTTCATCGACCATCTACCCTGCCGTCGCGATGCGATGCCTGGAATGCCGGCCTGGTGCGGACTCCACAACTGCATTGCCGAGGCTCACAAGTGCATGTCGATGATCGAAGCCGGACCGGTGTTTGATGCGATACGGCGTGTGTCTCGAGGTTGAATCCAGCGCTTAATCCAAGCCGCTACTCCGAACGAGTATCCAGATAGGTGCACCGAATTCCTCCGGATATCGGATAGACTTTTGAGTGTTCCGTCGCCAAGACGCACTTCAAGGACTCAAACTTGGCGGAGTCGGTAACTTTCCGTCCTGGCCAACTTTCACTTTGGGTGAACACCCCAATGCGGACAACATTACCAAGACACCGATCGCAATTGATATGCGGGACGACGTCAGCACTCCCTGACGCCATCCCGCAGTTGTGGGGTGATCAGCCGAGATAGTCGAAGAACCAGCCGAGGTTGAGGTAGAACCCATTCCCCGCGCCTGCGCGGAATGACTGGCTCAGGCCAAGCGATGCATTGAAGCCGCTTTTGGCCTGGTAGTCCACGCCCAACGACCCATAAACGTGCGATCCACTGCCTGAGAATCCGTTGATCGTACCACCCGAGACATTGACCATCGCAAAGTGAAGACCCGCCGTAGGCGTGACGACCCAGCCCGGCATCATCGCGCGCAGGCCGCCCCCGATAGTGGTCATGCTCGACTCAGTCGTTGAGAGTCCGCTGCTGCTCAAGCTGAGACCCGTCGTCATGGTCATATTACCGTAGCCCAACGAAGCACGAAGGTAATCCGTGACGTTATAATGCACGTTGATTCCCAGAACTGCCGGCGATGGATCACCTAGGCCCAGGCTGGCCCCGAGTTTGCGTTCCGAGCGGGCTGACATTTCCGTCGTGTAACTCGACGTTCCCACTTCGGCTTGCGCCAAAGCCGAACACAATAGCCCGGCCACTACCACACCATTCCAGATCGCCTTCTTATTCATCATACTTTCTCTCCTTCGTTCATCTATTGGCACTGCATACGTCATTTCAGAAATCATCGGTGCTTCAGGACACACCGATCCATCCCCGGTCGCCTCCCTTCAACAGGGAGGGCGCCGAAAATAAGCTTTAAATTTTTTATAGAGCGGACTGCGTTAGAGCGTGACCGTCATCGGGGGCGGCAAACCGCAAGTTCATTCCCGATGAATTTTCCTCGGCAGACCACTCCCAGGCTGCCGCTCTTGGCATCCGCTCCGTCGCCGACCCTGGCGAGCTCCGCCCCCTGCGCCACGATCACGAGCGCGAATAAGACGAACGCGATCGCCGCCCAAATCCAGAGATCAAGCTTGTGGCTCGCCCACCGGGATTCCAATCGATTCATCGCGATTTCCTCTTGCTCGTCACCTTCTTAGATTTCGCCTCGGGCAACCTCTGAGTGAGACGGAAGAGCTGCACGTTGATTTGGTAAACTTCGCCTGGTTTTGAGACATTCAAGAGATCGGCGATCTTGCGACGAAAATCGGCGATCTCTTTACGCACAAGTTCGATTTTTTCGGGATTCGTCGTAAACGTCATCCCGGTGATGTCACGCTCTTCGACGCTCTGGCCTTCGATCGCCTCACACGCCTTTTGGATCATTTGCGAATGATGACGCCGAAGCGCTGCGCTCCCGCGCCCCGAAGGCACCCCGACCCAAGCATTGGTTTTCCGCCAGCGTCCGGATTTCAATTTGATCAACTTGAGTCGGATCAGGCGAGCCAATGCGTCAGTCGATTCGGCTTCGGTGATTCCCAGGCGCGAGGCAATCCAGGAAACATCCGGACGAAAGTCCCGCGTCGCGACCAGCTCGCGAAGTGCGAAGTGGTACCAATCTGAAATGGCCTGGAACTGATCCTCTTCCAGGCGCTTGATTTGGTCTATGTTAGAAACATCTTGGCGGCCTTCCATGTACTGGATGACCTGCTCCGATGCTCTGTCCAGCGACACCCCTTTGCAAAAGGCCGCGCGTTCGATCGGCGTGAGCGCTAGGCGGTCGCATACCTTGACGGCACTCTCGAGAGAAAGGCTCTTCTTTCCATTCAGGATCTTTGAAAGAAACGCGGGACTCAGCTCCAAGGACTGGGAGAATCCGCGTAGCGAATAACTAGGATTGGCGCGCTGGCGGCGCTTAAGCTCCGTCCGGAGCCATTCCCGATAATTCAAGTTTCCTCCCTGCATGTTCATGTTTAATGGCCTATCCAATAGAGCGGTGTGCGACAATCTCAAAGCCACCCTGATCAGTACAAAGCGTTTCCCATTGGGAATCAGAGGCTCAAGTGGACCACGTCGCAAGCGATCCAGAATTCCG
Source organism: uncultured Bacteriovoracaceae bacterium (assembly GCA_964467785.1). GTDB lineage: Bacteria > Bdellovibrionota > UBA1018 > UBA1018 > UBA1018 > CAYXVB01. The sequence goes on along the minus strand of CAYXVB010000006.1, from coordinate 36,266 downwards.
ATTAAATTACAGTTACTTAAAAACAACTAATAATTGTTGACTAATTTAGTAAAGATTATTAAAGCTTGTGGCTCTCGATAGGAGTAACCGATGAAAAAATCCGTTTTATTTGCCCTGCTGTTGTCACCTGCCTTGGCGTCCGCCAGCGTCTCCAATGACCTGCAAGAAATCCGCAGCAGCTATGAGAAGTGCCTCGATAGCTCGTCGAATATGAGCGGCTGCGCCCGCGACGCCTACCGAAAATCAGACGCGCTTCTCAACAGCGCCTATCAAGAGATCGTGGCTTCGCTCAAGCGGAGCGCCAAAACCGATCCGGATTCGAATGAAAAACTCGCGCGCCTGAAAAAGTCTCAACGCGCCTGGATCGCTCATCGCGACGCCAACTGCGCGCTCGAGAGCATCGAGATGCTGGGTGGCATCGGCGAGCGACAGATCGCTGCCAACTGCCAAGCGACCGAAACCATGGATCGCGTCGCAGCCCTCGATCGCATCTTCAACTCCAAACACTGATCAGGCAAAACGGCTTGAATAGCCGAGTTCCGCCCGCTTGTAATCCGAGCGCTTGAGCTTTTCGGCCACGAGCGCGACATTCTCCGGCGTCGGCGCCCGGCGCTTATGGAACACGTGGTACTGCACGCACATGCCTTTGGCATTGATCGCCTGCTTGCCCGTGTTCCTCAGCCGAACAAAGAGATCGCCATCCTCGCCCCAGTAGGCTTCGAGCGCCTCATTGAAACCATTAACCTCGAGCATGTCCTTTTTCCAGGCGCTGAAATTACTGCCCAAGATATCGATGGCGCGCTCGTAGCCCATCACGCGCCGTAACCAAGGAGTGGTCACGCGCCAGGCGCGCTTCCAGTTTTCAGTGTCACCTTTCCACGCGCTCACGAGCACAGAAAAACGAAGAGCATCGAAATATCCCGAGCGGACTTTCCCTTCCGTGATCCCACGAGTGAACTCCTGACCGAGGTCCACACGACGGCCGCAGACATAGGAGCCTTCCCTGCGGAGCGCGAGATGATCTTCGAGAAAGCGCCTCTCAAGGATGACATCCGAGTCCAGAAAGACCAGGTAATCTCCACGAGCCCGACTCAGCGCCTCATTGCAGATGCGGGCCTTTCGATAGCCTTCGTCCGCCTGAGTAACAAACACCAAAGGCAACGCGCGGTATTGCGCGCAGAATTCCGCCGTCCCGTCACTCGAGCCGTCGTCGGCGACCACCACCTCGAAATCCCGGACTGTTTGGCGCTCCAAGCTCGCGAGCAGGAGCTTCAAGGTGCCAAGCTGATTGTACGAAGTGGTGATGATCGAGATCACGAACGACCGATGCCGCGATACTCAAAGCCCAGAGCCTTGATCTGGGCCGGATTGTAAATATTGCGACCGTCAAAGACGACCGGCGTTTTCAACGTCTTCTTCACCCGCGCGAAATCCACGTGGCGGAACTCGTTCCACTCGGTCACGAGCAAAAGCGCATCCGCACCTTCGATCGCGGAAAAGGCATCCTTGGCGAAGCGGACCTTTGCGCCATGTTTTTCAAGCAATTTCGCGGCGTTTTCGGTCGCGACCGGATCGAAGGCCTGGATCTGCGCGCCGCAGGCAACCAGTTCGTCGATGATCGTCAGGGCCGGCGCTTCGCGCATGTCATCGGTATTTGGCTTGAACGCCAGGCCCCAAACCCCAAAGATACGTCCCTTGAGGTCCTTGCCGAAGCGCTCCTTCACCTGTTCGGAGAGATGCTTCTTCTGCGCGTAGTTGGCGTCCTCCGCGGAGGTCACGATAGACATCTCAGTGCCATGCTTGCGGCCGGTTGCCATGAGCGCCTGCACGTCCTTGGGGAAGCACGAGCCACCATAACCCACGCCGGCATAAAGGAAGTGTTTGCCGATGCGCACGTCCGTGGTCATGCCCTTACGCACGTCTTCGATGTCGCCACCCACCTTTTCGCAGAGGCGCGACAGTTCGTTCATGAAGCTAATGCGAGTCGCAAGAAACGCGTTGCAGGCGTATTTGGTGATTTCAGCCGAAACCGGGTCCATCTTAATGATGGGATTGCCCTGGCGCACGAACGGGGCATACAAGTCGCACATCTTGGCAAAAACTTCGTCCTTGAGCGTGCCGATCACCACCCGATCAGGCTTGAGGAAGTCATCGACTGCCGAGCCTTCCTTGAGGAACTCGGGGTTGCTCGCTACGTCAAACGCGTGCTTCGTGTGCGGACGCATCCACTCGGCGACCACCTGATGCGATCCGATCGGTACCGTCGACTTGTTCACGATCAGACGATAGCCAGTCATCGCGCGCGCCACCTCTTCGGCCGCGGCCTTGAGATACTGGAGATCCGGCTCACCGTTTGGCAGCGGAGGCGTGCCCACCGCCATAAAGACCACTTCGCAGTCGGCGACGGCCTCGGCGGTCGAGGTCGTGAAGAGGAGACGACCGCTCCGCGCGTTGCGTTCCACCAGAGTCTCTAGGCCCGGCTCGTAAATCGGGATCTCTCCGCGCTTGAGCGCCTCGATCTTGCGAGGATCCTTATCCACGCAATAGACGGTGTTACCTGTGTCGGCAAAACATGCGCCCGCCACCAAACCAACGTATCCCGTTCCGATGATCGCGACTTTCATAGATGGTGTTTTTCTCCCAAATCCCGTGTCATTATGCTAGTTTTTTTCACAAAATGGAGCGGCAAAGTCAGCTATGAACCGGCCACCGGTTTCGGTCACCATCATCACTTTAAACGAAGAAGCGAACATCGGCCGGGCAATCCGAAGCGCGGCCTGGGCTGAAGAAGTTC
>CAYXVB010000006.1:22783-33462 GCA_964467785.1 uncultured Bacteriovoracaceae bacterium | reverse complement strand
GTCGGCTGCGCAACCGCGCCGTCGCGCGTCACACCTGTTCCGTCGACCAGACGGTTGAGATCGCACGCAGCTTGGGAGCGCGCGTGATTCACAATCCGTGGCCCGGATACGGCAAGCAAAAAAACTTCGCCCAAGACCGGGCAAGCCACGACTGGGTTCTGAACATCGACGCGGACGAGGAGATTTCCGCCGCCCTGGCCGGGGAAATCCGGAATCGACTCTCCCTCGTCTCGACGGACGACCCTCGCGGCCAAAGCGATATTGCCGCTTTCGAAATGGCGCGAAAAACCTACTACCGCGGTCGCTGGATCCGCCATGGTGGTTGGTATCCCAATCATCTGATCCGGCTCGCGGATCGTCGCAAGGCGCGTTGGAGCGAACCGTATCTGCATGAAGCTTGGATCGCGCAGGGATCCGTCGGCCGCCTCTCCGAAGCGCTGGATCATTTTTCATTCGAGTCGGTCGCCGACCAGGTCCGAACCAACCTCAACTTCGCCCGCCTCGGCGCGCAGGAGCTTCAACGTCGCGGCAGGACCCCTTCCGTTACTCTGCTGCTGCTCAAACCTTGGGGTAAATTCCTGGAGACTTACTTTTTGAAACGTGGTTTTCTGGACGGGCTGCCGGGGTTGATCATCTCCATTAACGCCGCATACAGCATGTTCTTGAAGTTCGCCTTTCTCTGGGAATCGACCAAACTACCGAGCGAGAGAAGCTGAAAATGCGAATTCTGGTGATCGACAACAACATCGACCGGCCTTATTGGGGCGCTTGGGAACTGGCACGCTTCGGGCGCTTGGCGTCTGGCTCGACCATTCACGTTCGCCGTGCACCCCAGGAAGATCTGCCCAATTCTCCGCGGTCTTTTGATCGCATCATGATTTCAGGATCGCGGACCGCCGCGATGGATGATGCGCCCTGGATTTTCAGGCTCCACGAGTTCATCGCCGCGGCCATCGATCAGGGCAAGCCGGTCCTTGGGGTCTGTTACGGACATCAATCCCTCGCACGAGTACTCGGGGGCAAGACCTCCGTCCGTCGCGCCGCCGTTCCAGAGCTAGGTTGGGGCAAGGTCGAGCTACTGGCGGATTCCGAATTGACCCGCGGGCTGCCGCGCGAATTCCACACTTACCAGTCCCATTTTGATGAGGTTTCGGAGCTTCCGCCCGGCACGGCGCACCTGGCGCGATCGGAACGCTGCGCGATCCAGGCGATGAGACTCGTCAACAAGCCCGTTTTCGGCATCCAGTTCCATCCCGAAAAACTCCTTGATGAAGGCGAGATCAGCCTCGAACTCAAAAACAAGCAGAGGCTTCCACACGAATTACTCAATTTCCGAAAAGGTCGGAACGTATTCGATGCGGCGATCGGCGAAACCCTCTTTCGCAATTTCCTCGGTCTATGAAAAAGTATTTCACCAACTTCCTCAAACTCGCCCTCGTGCTCGCCCTTTTCTATTATCTCGCCCAAAAAGGGGCTATATCGCTGGAGAGCACCCGACGCGCGTTCACCCGCTGGGACTTACTCATCCCTTCCTATCTGGCGCTGATCTTCAACGGCGCGATCGCCGCCTGGCGCTGGCAGATTCTCCTGCGCACGCAGAACATCGTGCTCCCCTACCGCAAGACCCTCGAGCTTTCTTTCATCGGCAACTTCTTCAACGTCGCGCTGCCCGGCGCGGTCAGCGGAGACTTCGTCAAAGCGTTCTACGTCGGCAAGGAAACTCCCGGCCAGCGCGGCCACACCTTTGGCACCATACTCTTTGACCGTGTCTCCGGCCTCACCGGCCTGGTCTTCATCTCGGCAGGGGCAGCGCTTTTCGGCTCGTCCCACATTCCTGAAAACGCACTGGCCGGCACTCGTCCCTTGATCCTGACAGCCGCCGGTTGCATCTTCGTTTTCTATGCGTATCTCTTTCTCGTGCGCGAACATCATGACCCGGCGCTGCGAATCCTTCGCTTTTTCGAAAAGCGCGTCAGCAAACTCCAGTCACTCACCCATATCTATCTCGGCTTGCGTCACTACCACCATCACCGGCTCACCGTGGTCCGGGTGGTTGCAATCTCAATGTTCCTGCAGATGGTCGTCGGATGGACCTGCCTACAATTCGTTCATGCGCTCGGCGAGTATGACGTGCACTTCCTGCCGCTTCTCCTGGTCTTCCCGCTCGGACTGCTGGTCACCGCAGTCCCGGTGGCTCCCGCAGGCGTCGGCACGGGACACTGGGCGTTCGCTTTCCTTTTCGGCCTCATCGGCTCGGCTCGCGGCGGGGACGTTTTCACGCTGATCGCGCTCAGCAATTTCGCGATCGGGGCTCTCGGCGGTCTCGTTTATATTCGCTTCAAATCCCACGCGCCGCTCCCCCCACAAGTGACCGAAGCCTCCTAACCCCCGGCACGAAGCTTTCATCCCCGGGCGGCCATGCAACCGCCCGCGCGCCCACCCTTTACCGAACTTCGTCCTTTTCAAAGCGAAGCGCTTTCCCACTTCCGCCAACCGGGGCCAGTACACGTCCTCTGTGTCGCGCCCACAGGCGCCGGAAAAAGCCTGATTTACGAGCGCCTGGCACTGGATAGCCGCCATCGCCTGCTCTTAGTCACTCCGCTGATCGCTCTAGCCCGTCAGCAAAGGGCGCGACTCGCATCGTTGGGCATCCCGCTCGGCGACCGCTCCGGCCCCCCAACTGGGTCCGGCTCCTGGATCGTCAGTCCAGAATCCCTCTCGCAACCTTCCCGCCTAGATCAGCTGCGTCGCTGGTCCCCCGATCTGCTCGTGGTGGACGAATGCCACTGCCTCTGGGATTGGGGCGAAGGATTCCGCCCCTCATTCAATCGGATTCCACAATTGGTGCGCGAGCTAAATATCGAACGCTCCCTCTGGTTGACCGCCACCCTGCCGCCAGCGGCACGGGCCGATCTCCGCGAAAGACTGCCGGGACCTTGGAGCGAAGTGGGCTCGTTCGACCTGCCCCCTTCTTTACGACTCAGCTTGATCCGTTCTTCCGCCCACGAACGGGCCGATACCGTGATGCGCTGGATCTCGCGGCGCAAAGGTTCCGGCATCGTCTTTGCCCCTACCCGCCAGAAGTCAGAAAAAATCGCAAGCCTTCTGGCCCAATCCGGGACAGCAGCCGCACCCTATCACGCTGGCTTGGCCGCCGAAGAACGGCTGAACATCGAGTCCCGCCTCTTTGAATCCAAATTGGACGTAGTAGTCGCAACTTCCGCGTTTGGAATGGGAGTGCATATCCCCTCCCTCCGCTGGGCCGTACTTTGGCAGGCTCCCACGTCACTTTTGTCGCTGGCGCAGGCCGTTGGACGTGTCGGCCGTGACCCCAGCCACCCGGCGGATGCCGTGGTTTTTTGGGATGACACGGACTTCAGACTCAGCGAGTGGATGATCCACGGTTCCGAACGCAAACGCGCGGACGCTCATGCCACCTGGCGCCTCCTTCAGGAGATACGCTGTCGTCGTAACGCACTCAGGGCCTACTTCAATCCGGGAATGGAATCACAAACATCGGCTTGCGGAACCTGTGATGTATGCACGCTGTTAAACCTCTGACGCACTCATTGATAAGTGTGTAATTTTTATCCGTCAAAAATTCGTGCATAAATTTTTTACATGACACGGGATTGAACAGGGAATGATTCATGCTACCCTGAACAAACACAGCCAGAAGTCGAAAGGCCAAGACAGGAGCGGAATCTGCGGAAAGAGTCCACAGAAACCGATTCTGGCGAACACAGCAGTACAACCTTTGCGTCACTCATGGAGGAGCCGCATGAAGAAGAAGTTAGCCCTGCTCGCTTGTAGTTTTGCCCTACTCTCGACCGGTGCCATTGAAAAAAATGCACACGCCGCGCCCGCCCAAAAAGATTGGACCTTCCTGGTCTACCTCAACGGCAATAACAATCTCGACTCCTTTGGCGCGATGAATATCAATCAGATGGAGCAGGTCGGCTCCACCGACAAGATCAACGTCGTGGTTCAATGGGCCAGCCTCCGCAACAAAAAGACCCAACGCCTTTATGTCCAGAAAGACAATGACCCCAAAAAGGTAACCTCCCCGGTCGTCCAAGACATGGGCAAAGTCGACATGGGCGACTACCGAAGCCTCATCGAATTCGTCCGTTGGGCCAATGACAATTACCCCGCCAAACGCTACTTCATCAACGTTTGGGACCACGGCAGCGGTTGGCATGCCATTTCCGCGCAGATTGCACGCGAAAATGGCACCTTCCACCCAACTGACATCAGCTGGGACGACAATACCGGCAACTCAATCTCTACAGCACAGCTGGGCCAAGCTATGTCCGAAGCCGCGCGGATCATCGGCCACAAGGTCGATGTTTACGCTTCTGACGCCTGCCTGATGGCAATGGCCGAGGTCGCGGGCGAAATGCGCGACTCCGTCCGCGTGTACGCGGGCTCACAAGAACTCGAGCCAGGAGCCGGCTGGCCCTACCAAAACCTCTTGGCCAAATGGAACGCCGCTCCCGAGGCCTCGGCTGCCGACGTGGCCAAGATCCTGACTACCGAGTATGTTGCGTCCTACAGCGGCGGCGTCAACGGCCGTGACGAGGTTACGTTCTCCGCTTACGACCTTGAGCAAAGCGACAAGCTCTATCGCGCGGTTTCAGAACTTGGACGCACGATGAGGACCTTAGACGCTCCCTCGCGCAAAGCCGTCGTGGCGGCCGCAAGCAAGGCTCAGGTTTTCACTTACGAGGACTACAATGACCTGGTTGACTTCGTCGATCTCGTCGAGAAGTCCGAAGTAGCCTCCGTAGCCAAAGGCGCGATAACTAACATGCGTTCCGCGGTCGATACCTACGTGATCGCAAATGCAACGACCAAAAAATACGCCCGCGCTCACGGCGTTTCAATTTGGCTGCCTCACGACATGGCGACCTACAACAGCTACTCAAATCTCTACTCCACCTTGCAGTTCCAGAGGGACACCGGCTGGGCCGACGCGGTTCAGTACGTCCTTCAGAAGTAACCGCAGACTGAAAGATACTCTTTAAAACGCCCCAGTCCCCCAATGCGGAGGCTGGGGCGCCTTTGTATTCTGGCGTCACTCGTGCAATATCGCGCACCCACCACATCGGTGCCACTAAGACTGATGCACGGATCCTTGATCCACGTCCACCCTAGGGCCGGAGAATTCATAAACTCCTCTGCTCCCGGTCACTTCACGCAACATCCCTTCCTTCCTCCAGCACTGGAGGGAATAAGAGGCGGCCCGGCGCGAGACGCCAAATTTCTCCATGATCATCTCGCGTGACACTCTCCCGCCACGCGCACGAAACCAGTCCCGCTGCCCTCCATAGGTCGGAACCTTAGGGAGCACGATCCGGTCACGCTTTGTATCAAAATCATATCGAACCCGCCGTCCGCTCCTGATCAAAGGAATTCCCAAGCGCTGAAGCTGCGTCACGAGATTACGGACCCGCTCGATGGCGCTGGAGATGGGAATCCGCTCGCTTTCGTATACCCGCTCGGCGAGGAGCACCTCGCCCGCGCCCCGCGTACCGGTCGAAATGATGCACGCAAGCGCCAGACAGCGGTTGCGCCCAAGAAGCTGCAATTCCCCTTCGGCCTGCAGCACTCCAGCTCGTAGGTCAAGCAAGTGCCGTTCGCCCACGACATCTACATATCGTCGAGGACTGACCTTTCCCCCGGCGATCAGCCAGGAATCAGCATCTACGGAATTCGCTGCCAATCGCCGCAGCCCTGGCAACTGGTCGAGAAAAACATCGGACAACCGAAATCCATCTGGCATGTTCCGGTTTCCCAGTAGATACAGGTATTCGTTCGCCGCGGGATAGCAGTGGAGCTCCACATCATCCGCCAATGCCAGCTCCTCACCGAGCAGATACCTTCGAAGAAAAAGACCTTCGATCTCAAGATCCAAACGCTGACCAGGCTGCGTCGCTCGTAGCAGTGAATGCGCCTCGCGCCTCCTACCCTGTCGGATGAGCACTTTTGCCTTAAGAACTCGATAAAACAAGCGGAGCGAATCCGGGATTTCCTCATCAAGCTTCCCCAGCCGACCGAGGATCTCCGACGGACTGGTCCCACGTGAAAGGAATTGGTTTTGCGTGGAAAAGTAATCGATTACCGCTCCGAGCGCTGGATCACTACGCCTTCTGATCAAAAGAAATTCTCTGTCCACGGCGGCTGACCAGGAACGCGTTCCCGAATAAATCTGACATTGCAAAACAATCACACGATAGAGATCCATGGACTCCGAGGATAGACCCGTGCAGCGTTTTCGCAGCGTCTCAAGTCTCAGCAATGACTGCTCGTCGTAGAGTTCCAGATAGAGCGCACTGATCTGATGCAATAGACCGAGCCGGCCACTCCAGGAGAGCCGATCGGTGCGCTTCTCATAAACGGCTAGAAGCTCCCTCGCGATCCGACTTGCGCTTACCATGGCCCCTCCGTTGAGGAAAAACCGCGCCAAAAGCGCCTGATGGACCAACATGTCATTTCCGGCCGCGATAAAGCTTTCCGCAGGGAGCTCACTTTCAAAGTAGTTTTCGACACCTTGAAAGCCCGATTTATCTAGTCTTGATAGAATAATTCGGTTTTTTTCCGCCAATGTTAACGATCGAATCTTTCGCGATTTCAATCTCTCGAATTCGACGTGCCCGCTACCCATGCCCCCTCCAATCAGCGGGTGCAAAATTTCTCCCGTCCCACAGCCAGTTCGAACAGTAGACTCCAGTACCTGACAGTCCGCAAGTCACGAAGGGAGCCCTATGAGCGAAAAACAGGAACTCTACTCCATCGATCCGCGTGATCGGCTATTCGAAATGTTCTCGTATCTGAACCGCCAAAACCAACCAGAGCAAAAGGCCCTGGCACTTCGGGAGATCGACTTATCGGCGGTGGACGCGATGCGCAACTCACTAGCTAAAGACTCCACGCGCCCCTCCTACACCTCTTTCATAGTCAAGGCCACAGCACTCACCCTACGAGAGTCGCCCCACGCCAATCGCGCAGCCATGGAAGTCCCGCTCTTCAGACGGACTTTTCGCTTCAGTACCCAAGATGTTTCTACCGCTGTCGAGCGCAATGACGGAGGTAAAGCGTCCGTCTTCATTTACACTGTCCGAAACGCCGACTCAAAAACTCTCCACGATATCGACCGGGAACTAAGGGGCCTCTCCGACGCGCAAACGGACAGCAAGAATGGAACCGACCCACGCCTTGAACGCTGGAGGCGAATGAAAGAAGACATCCCCCGGGTCCCGTTTAACTGGATCATCAACCTGGTCCTCTGGCTTCACAAGAACATTCCTTCGCTCTATATTCGCCATCGGGGAGGGGCCGCGCTCGTTTCCTCCCCCAGCAAGTACGGCGTAGACTGCATCGTGGCGACCTGGCCTCATCCCATCGGGATCTCCTTTGGTTTGATCAAGGAGCGTCCATGGGTCTCGGAGGGCAAGTTAGTCGTCAGAAAAACCACGACTCTCACGCTCGCCTTCGACCGTCGACTCATCACCGGCGCGGAAGCCGCGCGCTTTCTCAACCGACTCAGCGAGATCCTCGAGACCGCAGCCGTAGGGTAGACCCTGCTAGACAGTCGAAGGTCATTTCGATGGGCAGCTAAGAAGCGTACAAATATTCAATAGATTACAGCAGGTTAAGCCATACCCCAGGTCTCACGAATCCCTCACAAATCGCCCGGACCCTGCCGATAAGTCCTTTCTCAGGATGGGCAATTCCAGCTACTTCAAAATATCAAGAGACGCCTTACTTCTGTCGCTGCTCGCGGTTGGCGGGATCTCTCTTGCCGCGGCGACTGCCTCCCGTGCGAATGATGACTGCACTCAGGTCTATCAGCGGATCGCGGAAAAGCAGTCTACACTCCGCGACAATGGCGCGCTTTCGTCAGAAAGTCCGACCTCTTGGCTGATCCAGGGTGCTAAGGACCGCTTGCGTCAGCGCCTCATGGCGGTCACCGGATCCCATCACCCAGTGGAGTACGCGCGCGCCGATACCGTCTATCGCGAGCTCAATAGCTACCTGGCACCCGCGGAACTAGAGCGCAAAATCCAAGCCCAAATCGATCGCACCGTGCGCGAAATCTTGCTTTATCCAGAAATGAAGGACGCTTATCTAGAAGCGACCGCGGCAGCACAAGTTCGTCGCGAGATCCTGACTTCGAGGCCTCCACAGCCCATCACTGAACTACCCGCAGAGCTTCGCCCGCTGAGCATCGATCTCCGCGAAGTTTCGGAAGCTGAAGCGACAGCATATGCTGCCGGACAGGATCGCGAAAAATGGATCGCACGCAATCTCGAGGAGTACACCGGCTGGGACGAGGTCTACAAAAGACGCCTCGAGATCCTCGACAATCTCCAGTTCGCCAACCAGGAAAAGGGCATCGAGGCCAGCTATCCGATTCACATCCCGCTACCCACGGCATGGGAGCGCAGCGAAGGCGGACTCAAACCCGCAAGATACCGCTTCTTCAAGTTCGCCGACAGGACGGAACTAAAATATACCCTTGAGCACTTCAAAGACATGAGCCGTATCCTCGAAGAACGCGCGGGGGCCTTTTCCAGCGAAAGCACCGCTCGACCCGAATGGGACTTCCTACTGACCAGCTCGCTTTACGCTCCAAAAACCTCGTGGCGCATCGAGAAGTCGGATCTCACCCATGAGCTCAAAAGCACGGACTCGCTTCTCAAAATCGCGCTTGGAACGAAAAAGAATGCCAGTCTTCCAGAAAAATTGGACGTCGAGCAGGCGCGTCGGCTCGAGGTCCTAAAAATCATTCAGCCAGACCTCGAAAAGGCAGGACTCACCGATATCGCCGCTCAGGCCGGAAAGGCAATTCATCTAGCCGCCGCGTATCAACCTCCTCCTCAAGCACTCAACACACTCCGAAAGAGTGAGCTACGCTCCGAATGGGATCGACTCAAGACGCTGATGGCCGATTCGAGTCCAGGAGAAGCGGTTCGAAAGATCCAGAAAGCCCATAAAGTCATTTGGAAGTTCAAGATGATGGCGGACTACTCGGCAATTGGGGCGGGCGCCTTCTACCTCGGACGATACGTCGCCCTCGGTACGGATTTCCTTGGATACGACGAGAAGATGCGCAAGCTGGACCTCCAGACCATATCCTGCATCACGGAAACGTCCCGAAGTGAGGCGCAAAAATGTCTGGACGGCCTGGTTTCCGGTGTCAAAATCAAGGTCGCTGGACGCAGCGTTCCGCTGTCCCTCTACGCGTCGCGGATGAATCTGATATTTCAAGGCCATGTCGACACAGTTAGCGATTACGCGCAAAAGGAGCTTGAGGCCGGAGGAATAAAATCGCCGGACCCGGCCCGCGTCCGATCGCTCGCCCTCAGCTATCTCCATAAGGCGGAGTCGATCTGTTCGCCCAAAGGACTCAAGCTCCGTTCAAATGATCCGGGCGAACATCTCGAATCCCTGATGTCATGCTACGCGATCCTCGCGAGCTCAAGCGCCCAGGTCGCCGACACTGAGCTCCGGATGATTTCCCTGCAGAATCCCGAAGCCGCGGAAGCTCTTTCACTCCAGCTGGAACAAAGGGGCTCGATCCTGCGCCAACTGAATCGGATCGCGGAAAACTTGACTCACAAATGAAATGCTTCAATTCCCCGCATTCGAGTAAGCCCTCCCGTGCGCTTCCGCCCGATGCCGATCTACTCGACAAGGCCAAGCATGAGAGAGATCGTTGAAGAAGTCCCGGTGCCCGCCTTCTCCGTCCTGAAAAACCCCCTTTATTAGTATCGTCCCATAATTTGCAATGCCGGATCTTGCTCGATAAAATTAATTGAGATGAATACCTACTCAGGCGTCCTCTGTGTTTTCGCGCTTCTCTGGAACATTTCTCCCGCAGAAGCACTTGCCAAGGGAAGTGAAGGTGCAAAGATGAGAAGCTGGTTCACAAGTACGGAGTGTCAACGGATTTCGATCAGCCGCTTCAAGTCCGAGAACGGACAAACCCCAACTCACAGGCTTCAAATCAGGGATGTGAAAGCGATTCACCGCCTAATGAAACGCATCAATGAAATCAATCCCGATGGGGACATGATGAAGTCGCTCCTGTTCGACGAGGAACTTCAGCTCAATTTTGAGTGTGGTACCGCAAAGGCCCAGGTTCAAATCTACGATGGACGTTTTAAAACTCCATCAACCGGATTCAACTCGAGCGACAACGACCGGAGGCTTGAGCGCAAGATCTATACGGATCTGAAAAATTTGCTCAACCCCACTATCGGCGAGAGATTTCTATCCGTCGAAAACCTGGAGATCAGGTTTTCGGATTTCTCATTCATTTTTCTCGGCAAGCAAGTTCGCGAACAGCAACCCGGAGAACCTACAATCGGGCCAATCTGGACTGATCACTTTTCGATTAAGCCCAACGTTGGCGCTGAATTAGTCTTGGCCGTTACTTCCGGTCAAACCCCGCCGCAGCCAAAAGCGTTTCAAGTCGGAGGCAAGAACTTTGTGCTCTACACTTTTTTGGACGAAAAAGGGAACCGACTCGAACCCGACTCTTTGAAGATCACATCGGGCCCGATAGAGCGGAAATGAAGAGTCGTGGCGGCATCGAACCGGAGCACTGTAGGTCTGACCTTCGAAAGTAAAAAGCCCCCGGAACAGATGTTCCGAGGGCTTTTTAATGGTCG
>CAYXVB010000006.1:9877-22773 GCA_964467785.1 uncultured Bacteriovoracaceae bacterium | reverse complement strand
GGCGGGATTCGAACCCACGACCCCTTGCACCCCATGCAAGTGCGCTAGCCAGGCTGCGCTACGCCCCGACCTACTACGAGATTCCGCAAACTAGGGGAAATTAGAGCCGAAGTCAACATCCCAAACGGACCTTGATCCAAGATTCGCTCAGTGGAGCTCACCCCGTCGCTGCGACCAAAATGCCCGGCATCGCAAAGAGACTAGAACCTTCCTCCGTTTGCGACAGATCAATAATCTCGTAGTTGTCCTGGCAGGCGAAAATCGCGCCCAAGAGCTGCGAATGCAGGTCATGACCCGCCCGATGAAGACGAATGAAGGCGCAAAGATCAATGCCCGCGAGCTTGAGATCGCCGAGCGCGTCGAGAACTTTATGGCGGGCAAATTCCTGCGGGCAGCGAAGACCGCCCGGATTAATCACTTGGGATTCGTCTAGCACTACGGCGTTATCTAGCGAACCGCCTCGGGCAAGCCCCATGCGCTTCAATGCTTCGTAGTCCTTGAGAAATCCAAAAGTCCGCGAATTACAAAGCTCGTAAAAAGGCGTCTCGCCGTCGGTATAGTGGAACTCCTGAAATCCGATCGCCGGGTGATCCCAGTCGATCGAACCATGGATCTCAAAACGGGACGAAGGCTCGGCCACCGCCCACTTCTCACCCACTTTCACTTCCACCTTGCGACGGAGCGAGAGCATACGCTTGAAGCGAGTCTGAGTGACAGTGCCGGCAGCCTGGATCTCTTCAAAAAACGGAAGCGCGCTCCCGTCCATGATCGGAATTTCAGGGCCATCCACCTCGATGATCGCATTGTCGATACCGACTCCATGAAGGGCGGCCATCAGATGTTCCACCGTGCTGATCTTGGCTTTGCCGCTGCCAAGCGTGGTCGCCATCTGAGTATTGACCACGTAATTGAAATGGGCCGGAATGGGTTGAGAACCGGGCAGGTCCGAACGGATGCCATGATCAGGGTTCGCGGGACGAAGGGTGAGATGAACTGGTGCACCCGAGTGAAGTCCGGTTCCGGTCATCCTGACCGTCCTTCTGAGCGATCTTTGAAGCTTCATGGGCTCTCCTTGCATGGACTCAAAGAGCTCTAACAGCAAGCAGCATGCCTGAAGCAAGAAGGCTTCAAAAAAAGCATGCTCTTTTCTAGGGCAGACTCAATAAATCAATACTTTCAACCACTAACACGAATAATGCTGAGCGTCAAATCTGACGCTTTATTCAGCATTCCCATACCTTAACAGGCTCGTTGTGTGGTTACGGACACGAGCGCCCTGATTGATGTGTGTGATTTTCACCACACTCCCCATAGCCACCATTACGGCTCAAAATTGCGGCCTTCCCAAGAAAGCCCGAGGTGCTCAAAAGCAGTCCGTGTCGCCATACGGCCACGAGGCGTGCGCTGGATAAACCCCTCTTGGAGCAAGTAAGGCTCATAGACGTCTTCCAGGGTGTCGCGCTCTTCGCCCAGGGCAGACGAGAGCGTCTCAATTCCCACAGGACCGCCATCAAACTTCTCGATGATCGTGGTCAGGAACCGGCGGTCCATCGTATCAAGACCCCGACCGTCCACTTCAAATAGCGCTAGGGCGGCCGAGGCCACCTCGCGGTTGATGTGAGCCACGCCGCTGGGAGTACGCATTTTCACCTGCGCAAAGTCGCGGACGCGCTTAAGCAAACGATTTGCGATTCGCGGAGTGCCGCGAGCACGACGGGCGACTTCGTTCGCACCCGATTCATCGATTTCGATCCCGAGAAGACTGCCGGATCGACGGACAATCCGTTCCAGCTCGTCGACCGGATAGAAATCCAAACGGCATTGCACGCCAAAACGGTCTCGCAGCGGGCTCGAAAGCAGGCCCGTTCGAGTGGTCGCACCCACTAGCGTGAACTTCGGAATATCGATTCTCATCGTACGAGCCCCTGGCCCTTGTCCAATGATCAAATCGAGCTTGTAGTCCTCCATCGCTCCGTAAAGGACTTCTTCGATAGTCTTCTGGAGGCGATGGATTTCGTCGATGAAAAGTACGTCACGCGGCTGGAGATTGGATAGGATCGCCGCGAGGTCGCCCTTTTTCTCGACGTTCGGGCCGGTGACCGTATGAATCTGCGACCCCATCTCATGCGCGATGATGTGGGCAAGAGTGGTCTTGCCCAGGCCGGGAGGCCCAGCGAGCAGAACATGGTCGAGAGCATCCCCTCGTTGCCGCGCGGCCTGCATGAATAACGAGAGGTTGTCCTTCACCTTCCGCTGCCCGACATACTCGTCAAGGAAGGCGGGACGGAGGCTTTTTTCGAGCGCGCTCTCGCCGTCGCCGGCGGAGCTGACGAGGCGATTTTCTTCGAGGGAAAAAGTCATGACAACTGCCTCAATGCCACCAGGATCAGGTCCTCAGCCTTCGCTATCGGCTTTTCGGATTCTGTAACAATGCGACTCAAAAGGGTGGATACATCCCCCTCACGATAACCTAGGCCGATCAGCGCGGTTTTGGCATCCATGAAAATAGAACCCATCGCGGCCGGAATAGCTGCGCCCGCGGCCGTGGCGCCGGAGCCTGCTTTGCCGGACTTTTTACCGGCCGAAAGGGCGATGGCACCCCAGGCTCCGCTTTCCACGCGCTTGCGGACAGTATCAGCCAGCTCGAGCACCACGCGCTCGGCGGTCTTCTTGCCCACGCCCGGAATCCGCGTCAACGCGGCCTTGTCGCCGTCGAGGATCGCACGCAGCAAGTCGGAGGCCTCGACGCCGGAGATGATACCCATCGCGCCCTTGGGCCCGATGCCTTGGACAGTCAGAAGCGTGAGGAACAAGTCCTTTTCCATCTTGGAAGAAAAACCATAGAGTTCGAGCGCGTCCTCGCGCACATGCGTGTAGATGTGGAGCTCAACTACTTTGCCCGGCAGGTACTCGATATAATTCGGGCTCGCCGGCACGGTCACAGCGTAACCCACGCCCTGGCCTTGCGCGACTACCACGAGCCGCCCGTCGTTATTGTCCAGGATCTCGCCGCGAATGTATCCGATCATTTCTTTTCGATTCTCTTGCCGTCTTTTATGCCGTCTGGCCCGATGCCCATCGCTTCGGCCAGGGAGAGCCTTTTCTTGGTCCTACGCTGGCCAGACGCCGAGCGCAAGAGATCCCGATTGTCGCTCTTTTCGTCGGCACTTCCATGGACGGCCGCATAGGCCGATCTTTGCGCCCCTTTAGGAGCGGACTTTCCCCGGCTCAAAAAGGCGTGACAGATCGCAAGGGCAAGGCCATCGGACGCATCGGAAGTCGCAAAGTCCTTGACGCCGGTCAGCAACTGAACAAAGCGGGCGACCTGATCCTTGTCCGCATGCCCGTGCCCGACCACCGCGCTTTTCACTTCCGATGGGCTGTATTCCACGACAGCTACTTCATGAAAACGGGCCGAAAGTAGCACCACCCCGCGGGCCTGGCCTAGCTTGAGGGCGGAGACGGCATTCTTAGCAAAGAAGACCTTTTCGACCACGACCACATCCGGCTTGTGCTCGGTAATGATCTTAGAAAGGCCGTCAAAGATCTTGAAGAGGCGTTCCTCGAGAGGAATCTCGGCGCGGCCTCCCGTATTAGAAAGCCGCAGCGTGCCATAAGTCACCGGGCGGATCTGATTACCGAGCAGATCAATACAACCAAAACCGGTGAGGCGGGACCCGGGGTCCACTCCGAGAATGCGCATGACTGAACCGATTCTGCCTTGCCGCTCCGGCAGCAGCAAGGCGAAAGCGCCGAATCTCGCGCTGTTTGCCCAACACCGAAGCTGAGGTTAGAATCGGGATGGAATGCGGATCGCCTCATTTTCCCACCTGATTTGCTCATTTCTGGTTCTGGGCGGGACATCACCTGCCTTGGCCACGGACCTGACCCATGACCCAGAACTTCAGGCGCTGATCCAAAGAATTGGCCAGCCGGCTCTTTCAGGGAGATCAACCAGGTGCTCCGCGGTGGAGATCCAAGAAAAATCGCTGTATTCAAGCCGGTTTCTTCCGAATTCGAACTCGAGGAGTTGGATTGACTTGGTAAATGCAAAGTAGTCCGCAAGCCAGTCCATCGTGCACCCTATCTCAGCGGGCCTAGCATCAACGGGCGGATGCGGCCCCTTCCGGGCTTGAAGCCGAAGCGGATTCAGACACTGCCCCTGTATCCTCGGCAGGCCGCTTGAGGCGGCGTTCGCTGACTTGAACGGTTTCGCCGCAGGGCCGAAGGTCCGTGGCGAGCACCACGCCCGCTTCGCTGTCCGAAGGCCAGATGCGGTCACCCCAAAAATCGGTTTTCACGCCGACAAGCCCGTTCTTGAAAACCGAGACCACCTTCAGGCGCTGTCCTCGCGAGAAATTTTCATAGCCTCCCCGTTGCAGGCAGTAGCTTTCGTCCTTATGGACGCCACCAAGGGAATCCACTTCAGGAATCAACTGCGAGGAATGCACGATGAATTTCTGATTCGGCTTGGGAAAAAGTCGGGACTGGTCTTTCTCCACGATCAGGACGGAACCGTCTTCCCAAGCCTCAAAGATCTTGCTGTAAACCCATCGCGCTGGTTTTCCAGTCAGCGCGAGTCCCCGAGATCCTCCGACCTTCAGGCCGTTGATCTCCTCAACGGTCGCGATCAAGTCCTCGCGTTGCCGAGTTTCCAAGGTGGGAAACCCATTGCAAGTCTCCGCCACCAACAGGCTCCCGTCCGCTCCGGTCCGGCATAAATGGACTTCCTTTTTCGACTTGCGATCATAGAAAGCTTGATTCAGAACTTCTTCGCCCGCTCGCGCGGAAGAGATCCCCGCACAAACAACGACGAACATACCGGCGGAAAACCTCTTGGCAAAGCGCATGGAAATTGGTCCTCTGTACACTAAGAAAAGCAAGCGGCGCGCCAACGGAACTTTTCAGGTATTCCGATTTAATATCGGGGACGGACACAACCCCCTCTGTCGAAACTTCAGACAGTCCCGGATTTCCTCGACACATGCTAGAGTCAGGGCCGATGATTCGACAACTCGAGTTTATATCGCCAATCTGGGCCCGCGGGGGCCACTTGCAGACGATCTGGGGGCATCTGCTTCGCCTCGGAGAAAAGCCGATCCCCGGCGCCGAACCGCTGGTCATTCCGCTCCCTGATGGCGACGAATTGGCCGCCGAACTACACCGCGGCGAAAGCGGCACGGTCGTCTATCTCTTCCACGGGCTGGCAAGCGACACTTCCGCCGGTTACATGATCCGCTCCGCGCGCCTCGCGCTCTCGCTCGGCCACTCAGTGATACTGGTCAACCACCGAGGCTGCAGCGCGGCTGGCAGACTGCTCCGGCATTCCCAACCCTATCATTCGGGACGCGCCGAGGACCTCTCCGCGGCGATCCAATATGGCCGCAAGCTATTTCCACGGCACAGGCACTTCGCGGTGGGCTTCTCCCTCAGCGGCAACGCCACGCTCCTGCTTCTTGCCGGTCAGCGCGGCGCCACTCCCCCGGACGGCGGAATTTCAATCAACGCTCCGATCAATCTGAGCGGCGCCGCCCGCGAGCTCTCGCGCGGCTTCAATCGTCTTTACGACCTACGATTCATTGCGGACCTTCGAGAAGATATCGCCCGCCGCCAAATCAAGGGTTGGGCGCCCAAAGAGATCCAGATCCCACGACTAGCGTCTTGCGTTGAATTTGACGATCTTTACACTGGTCCGTTCGGAGGCTTTGGCACGGGACCAGAGTATTATCGAATTTGCTCCGCCGCCCAATACTTACCATTGATCAAGGTGCCCACGGTGTTGATTACTTCCATGGACGATCCGTTCGTCCCTTCCAAAGATTACCTCGCGGCGACGCCATCGCCGACTACCGAAATCTGGATGGCCAGCACCGGCGGACACATGGGCTACATCGAAGAGCGTGCCGGCTCCATCGTTCCTAGCGGTTGGCTAGATCAGTGGCTCCAGCGCGCGCTCGATCACGTCTCCGGAAATCGCCATTCACTTTTCCAGGAGAAGTGAACAGAGACAAGTGATCAAAGCGCCTTATCGTAAATCCGATAAGTCTTGGTCTTGAACGCGCCCATATAAACGAGCGCCTTATTCATGGGCTTGTTGTCTTCCAGGATCCAGGACGCCTCGCCGACCGGATAACCGTTATCCGGACCACGCTTGAGGTACTCGGTGTAGAGCAGCGGACCGATTCCGAACTCCCGGAACTTCTGTTTGAAGCCCAAAGTGAGGATGCGGCAACGATTGATTGTCTTCTTCTTTCCCGGGCCCTTGGCGAACCAGAGCAGCTTGAATAGTCCGAATGGAAAAAGCTTTCCGTCCTTGATCTTGATCTGCGCCTGGTTGATGTCCGGGAGAGTCAACGCGAAGCCTGCGATCTCCCCGGCCACTTCCGCGATGAGCAGTAGGTTCGGATCGACGATCAGCTTCATGTCCTTGGCCATATGCCGGAACTCTTCCGGCTCCATTGGGACGAAGCCCCAGTTCTTTTCCCAGGCATCGTTGTAGATCTCGAGGATCGCGTCCACTTCCTGGTCGAATTTCGCCATACTGACCGGACGGAAGGTCACTCGGCCACGTTGCTTAAGCTTCTCGGCCTGCGCCAACAGGCGTTCCGAGAACTTGGAGCGTTTGGAGTCGACATCGTAGGCAAACAAATCCTTGGACTTGGTCAAGCCCCAGTTTTCCACGAGCTTGGGATAGTATGGGGGATTGTAAGTCATCATGATGTTCGGAGGGTCATCAAAGCCCTCGACCAGCATAGCGCATTCGTAGTTGGTATTCGGATTCATCGGACCACGAAGAGTCGACATGCCCTTGCTCTTGGTCCAAGCAGCCACGTCATCGAGCATGAGATTGGCGACCGCCTGGTCGTCAATACACTCAAAAAAACCGAAGAAACCGGCCTTCTCCTCGTGGAACTTATTATGACTCTCGTCGATGATCCCGACGATACGACCGACGATTTCATCGCCCCGATAGGCAAGCATCGGGCGCATAACGGCGTGCTTGAAGAAAGGGTTTTTCTTCACATCCAGCATGTCCCGCACGGCCATCCGGAGCGGCGGAACCCAATACGGGTTCCCCTCGTAGATTCTCCAGGGGAATCCGATGAATTGATCCCAATCCGACTTCGACTCGACCGGCTTCAGCTTGAGAGCGGACATCGCGGACGAACGATCAGGCCGTGGCCGAGACGCCGAAGTGCTGCTGCGCGAGGGCAGCGAGCTCCTGTTGGCGGCTCTGATTGCCGATAATGCCGTATTGGCGCCCCAGCTTGTTGAGCACGTCGAGAACGTAGTTGAGGTCATCCATCTCGTGTGTCGCCATGTAGCTGGTGCGGATCAACGCGCAGCCGTGCGGAACGGCGGGGCTCACGACCGGAGTCGCGAACACGCCGGCGTCATACAGCTTCTGCGTGAAGTCGAACGCCATCATGTCATCGCCGATGAGCAGGGGGATGATCGGGGTGCGCGAATTCAGCGTGTTGTAGCCGAGGCGCGAAAGCTCCGCATTCATGTAACGGGCGTTTTTCCAGAGGTTCTCGAGGTGTTCGGGCTCCTCCTGGACGATCTTGACGCACTCAAGGACCGTCGCGGCGGCTGCCGGCGGCATCGCGGCGCTGAACATGAAATGACGGGCCTTGTGCTTGATGTAGTGGATTACCGGCTCGGCGCCGGCGACAAAACCACCGATCGATGCAAAGGACTTCGAGAAGGTGCCCATGGTCAGGTCAGCGGAGTTCGGCATGTTGAAGTGCCACTCCGTACCCTGACCCTTGGGACCGAGGACGCCGAGAGCGTGCGCGTCGTCGACATAGAGACGGCAGTTGTACTTCTTGGCGAGCTCGACGGCTTCCGGAAGATTGAAGATGTCACCCGACATCGAGAAAACGCCGTCCGCGACAATCAAAGCGCCTTCATACTTGTGACGGGTCAGCGACAGGACACGCTCGAGGTCCTGCATGTCATTGTGGCGGAACTTGACCGTATCGCCGATGGCGGAACGGGTGCCTTCGATAATGGAGGCGTGGTTTTCGCGATCGCAATAGATCACGTCGCCGCGACCCACCAGACACGAGAGCGAACCCGCGTTGGAAAGGAAGCCGGTGGCGAAGACCAGACAGGATTCCTTGCCCAGGTACTTACAGAGCTCGGCCTCGAGCTCTTCGTGAAGTGCAAGATTGCCGTTAAGGAAGCGGGAACCGGTGCAACCCGTACCGAACTTGTCGATTGCGCGCTTGGCCGCTTCCTGGACCCGGGGGTGGTGAGTCAGACCGAGATAGTTGTTGGAACCGATCATGACGCGGCGCTTGCCGTGTGTCACAACACGGGAGCCGACCGTTTCTTCAATGGGCCGGAAAAACGGGTACACACCCGCTGCCTGAGCCCGACGGGCGTCCTCAAAATTCAGACACTTGGTAAAAAGATCGGTGTTTTCAGTCATTTTGCTTCCTTCGACCTGTTCCATAAAATTAACCCAACCATTAGCATCGGCTAATGAGCCGGTCAACGAAAAGCTCCAAAATTACTCAAGTACCCAACTTCATAAGAGAAATTAAGATAACTCATTTTTTTCTCAAGTTCCTATAAAAAATACCGATAAGCCAGTTGGAGCGAAGTACTCTACGCACTTTCTGGGCCGCGGGCGCAAAACACGGCCTGGGAGGGGCGTCAGCAATGACTCACCTCGGCAGGAAGGCTATGCATCCACGTGATTTCACGCGTCAGCCAAGCCCTGTCCCAATTCGTTAAGCCGATCGCCTCATCCACTGTTGAGGCCTCAGCTTCGGCTTCCCATTCATTTCAACGCGCAGCTTTTCCAAAAGAGGAACGACCCAAAAAGGAAAATCAAGGTGATCACTCAAATCCCAACCCAAATCCCAACCCAAATCCCAACCCAAATCCCAATCACCAGCCGCCACCGAACGAACAGCTGGCCACGGTGATCGAGCTGCCAAATAGAAAGGCAGAAGGGCCTTCGAGTCCCGATTCCAAAATTTCGATCCCACATGCTTTCGTGCTGTTTTTCCGCGAATTTCAACAGCGACGCCACGACATCGTTCGTTGGTTAGGAAAAAGTGTCTACAACGCCGCCAACCAAACCCGTCCGCGCGGCTACCGAAAGGGAGCGATGCTGGATCATCGAGCGGAATAAAACGAGAGTACGACCCTTAGGCTCCGAAGCCACCCTGAAGGGGTTCGCCACCTAACAAGTGCAAATGCAGGTGAAAGACCGTCTGCCCCCCGTTTGCATTGGTATTGAGGACAGCGCGGTACCCTTCGGGCATCAAGCCCTGCTCGCGCGCGATTTTGGCGGCGACTTCAAAGAGCCTTCCGATCAAGCGAGCCCCTTGGCTCGCGCCGTCACCGCTTTCCGCGTAAACTGCGTCGAGGTGGGCGACGTGCTTCCGGGGTAAAACCAGGAGATGGGCCTTTGCTTGCGGCTGGATGTCCTTGATGCAGACGAAGTCGTCGTCTTCGTAAACCCGGGGAGCC
This sequence comes from uncultured Bacteriovoracaceae bacterium, assembly GCA_964467785.1. Lineage (GTDB taxonomy): Bacteria > Bdellovibrionota > UBA1018 > UBA1018 > UBA1018 > CAYXVB01. The sequence goes on along the minus strand of CAYXVB010000006.1, from coordinate 13,284 downwards.
GGAATCGATCCTGAGATGATCTTGCAAAAAATGCAGTCATTGGCCATCGGGCACTCCTTTTGCGAATTCAGCTTTTGGAACGCTCCACCTGAGCGCCGAGCGCCCGGAGCTTTTCTTCCATCGATTCATAACCACGATCCAAATGATAGATCCGGTTCACCAGCGTCTCACCTTCGGCGCAGAGCCCGCCCAAAATGAGGCTCGCGCTTGCGCGTAAATCCGTCGCCATAAGCGGTGCGCCGAGAAGCTTTTCCTTGCCACGCACGATAGCGACATTGCCGCGGATCGTGATATCGGCCCCGAGCCGGATGAGTTCGGGCACATGCATGAAGCGATTCTCGAAGATGGTCTCGGATATCACCGACGCTCCGTCCGCGATGGCCATGAGCGCCATGAACTGGGCCTGCATGTCCGTTGGAAACCCGGGAAACGGAAGAGTAGTGATGTCCGTCGAGCGAGGACGCCCGCGGGATTCGGCGACCACGTAGTCCTTGCCGCGCTCGATCCGAGCCCCGGCCGCCTCGAGGACCACCAATGTGGATTCCAGATGAATCGGCGAAATACCATCCACCCTAACCTTGCCCCCCGTCATCAGCCCGGCGATCAAGTAAGTACCGGCTTCGATGCGGTCACCCATGACGGAATAATCCGCACCATGCAGCGAGCTGACACCTTGGATTCGGATGATCTCGGTTCCATCGCCTTCGATTTTGGCACCCATGGCGCGCAACGCACCCGCGAGATCGACAATTTCAGGTTCTTTGGCGCAGTTTTCGAGGATCGTCTCGCCTTCGGCGAGTACGGCGGCCATCATCACGTTTTCCGTAGCGCCGACGCTCGGAAACGGAAATGCGACGCGGTCGCCCTTGAGCTTCTTCGCCTCGGCGATTACATAGCCGTTTTCGAGGGTGATCTTGGCGCCCAGCTTCTCGAGGCCTTGGAGGTGGAAGCCGATGGGACGTGCGCCAATCGCGCAACCGCCCGGCAGACTGACCTTGGCGTGCCCTTCGCGCGCAAGCAATGGTCCCAACACGACGACCGAGGCCCGCATCTTGCGTACCAGGTCATAAGGCGCTTCGGTCGAAGGGAGATGGGCGGCCTTGACTCTGGCGAGGTTGGCCTCCGGCTTCCAGTCCACTTCGACGCCCATCTGCTCGAGCAGCTTAAACGTGGTGTGAATATCCTCCAGACGCGGTACGCGCCTGAACGTGCACTCTCCCCGCGTCAAGATCGACGCAAATAGAATAGGGAGCGCGGCATTCTTGGAACCGCTCGCCGTCACGCTGCCTTTAAGAGTTTTGCCACCAACGATCTTGAACTTGTCCACAGCTCAGCACGATACCATGTCGGCTTTGAAATCCAACAACGGCATCGCAATTCGGGGCGCCTAAACGAAGTTGCGGGAATCAAGGCTGGCTAGCCACCAAAACGCGCTCCCGTCCCGTCAGATCCCGAATCACCTCAGTCTTCCAACCTGCGCGCTCGAACATCCGGCGAATCGACGCCACTCGTTCATGCGGAACTTCCACGAGCACCAGACCCGTAGGGGCCAAAAGGGGTTTCGCTCCCTCGGCAATTCGACGGTAAAAGTGGATCTCATCGCCAGCCGGAGAGTAGAGCGCGATCTCAGGTTCGTGCTTGCGCACGTCCTCGCCGATTTCATCCGTCCGAAGCAAGTAAGGCGGGTTTGAGATGATAAAGTCGAACCCACTTTCCGACTGAGCCGTATTGGCAAATGGCTCAAGGACTTGGTCGGACGCGGAGGGCGTGACGATCTCAAGGCGCTCCTTCCATTCGATACCCAGGATCGTTGCCGCATTACGTTCGGCGAAAGCGCGAGCTTGCGGGCTGATCTCGGAAGCCACCATTAAGAGATGGGGAATCGCCGAAAGCAGCTCGATCGAAATCGCGCCGCTGCCAAGACCGATTTCCGCTCCACGCCGCGCGCCCTTCACGCGAGGCAGAGCCTCGCTCACCAGGATTTCAGTCTCAGGACGGGGCACCAGGACGCCTGGCCCGACCACATAATCATGCTCCAGAAAGGTCTGAAAGCCGGTCGCATATTGGAGCGGGTGCCCCTCCGAGCGCATGCCGGCCATCACCAGACAGCGCTCGCCTGCGGCTTCCGGAAAGCGATCATCCAACCGATTGGCGAGCGCAAGGCGGGTTAGCTGGACACCGGTTGCTGCGCGATAGGCCGCCATGACGACTTGCTCGGTTTCAGTGACCAGCGTTTCGCCCCGAACGACGTTGATATTGCGCGAAAGCAGCTCCCGGGTAACCCGAAGCGCCTCTCGAAAACTATGGGGATAATCTTGTCCAGATGCGGACATCAGCTGCCCTTTCTCAGGCCGTGGCCATTCCCTGCGCCTTGAGCGCCTCCACCTGGTAATACGCCTGCAGACCGTCGATAATCTCGTCGATCTTGCCTTCCATCACCTCAGGTAACTGATAAAGAGTGAGGCCGATGCGATGGTCCGTCAGGCGACCTTGCGGAAAATTGTAAGTGCGAATGCGTTCACTGCGGTCACCGGTACCGACCATCACGCGCCGGGCATCGGAATGGGCCTTGGCCGCCCGCTCCTGCTCCTGATCCAAAAGGCGCGAGCGCAAGATCTTCATCGCCTTGTCCTTGTTCTTGTGCTGTGAACGCTCGTCCTGGCAGACCACGACGAGCCCAGAAGGGATGTGCGTAATGCGGACGGCGGAGTCGGTGGTATTGACTCCCTGGCCCCCGGCGCCACCGGATCGAAACACGTCAATACGCAGGTCCGTCGGATTGATGGTGACATCGACTTCTTCGGCTTCGGGTAGGATCGCAACGGTTACGGTCGAAGTATGGATGCGCCCCTGGGCCTCGGTCGCTGGCACGCGCTGCACGCGATGCACTCCCCCCTCCCATTTGAGCTTGCTGTAGACCTTGCTGCCGGAAACCTGGGCGACGACTTCCTTCAAGCCGCCGATCCCCGTGTCGTTCGTGGAAAGGACCTCGACCCGCCAGCCCTGCCGTTCGCAGTAACGCTGATAAAGTCGAAACAACTCCGCGGCAAAGAGAGCCGCTTCTTCGCCGCCTGCGCCGGCGCGCACTTCCAGCAAGATGTTCTTTTCGTCGTTGGGATCCCTGGGCAGGAGCAGGATCTGCAGATTTCGGCGCGCCTGCTCGATCTCAGGCTCCAAGCGCCGCACCTCATCTTTGGCCATGGCGGAAATATCCGCGTCCTTTTCGAAGATGAGCTCTTTATTGGACTCCAACTCACTCATCATAGCGCTATACCGGCGGTACTCGGCGACGAGTTCCTGCAGGCCCGAGTGCTCCTGAGAAAGGCGACGGAACTCGCCCGGCTGGTCAGCGAGGGCCGGATCGGCGAGACGACTCTCGATCTCCAGATACCGCCCCTCGACATCCT
>CAYXVB010000006.1:0-9867 GCA_964467785.1 uncultured Bacteriovoracaceae bacterium | reverse complement strand
TGTCAGCCATGCCTGCTCACTCCGGGAACTCGGTAACGGAGGCAGCGACCGGAGAAAGGTCGCTCAAACCACTGATTTCGATTTGCGATTCGGTGGAGTCGCCACGCTTTTCGGCAAGCAAGACGGAAGCGAGAGACGCCAAGGCGACTTCGAGCTGAGAGTCATCAGGCTGGCGGGTCGTCAAATTCTGCAGCACCATGCCGGGCCAAATCAACGCGCGCATCAGCGGGTTGTCCATCCGGCAGGCCGCCGCCTTAATGAATTCGTAGGAAAGCCCCGCCACCGGCAGCATCAGAACGATCTTGGCGGCGACCATAATCACATGGTCGAGAACTTTCACGCCGGTAAGCTGCGCCAAGCCAAGCAGCGGAAAGACGGCACTGAAAACCAGAATGCTGATCAATACCAAGAAAAGCAGGAAGCTGGTCCCGCACCGGGGATGAAGAGTCGTGTGGCGGCGGGCATTGGAAACGATCAACTCTTCTCCGGCTTCAAAAGCGTAAATCGATTTGTGCTCGGCCCCATGATACTGGAACACGCGGCGAATGTCCTTCATCAGCGCGATCAAGTACACATAAAGGAGCAGCACGGTCATCTTGATCACACCGTCGATCAAATGAAACCAAGGACTGTCCGCCGAACGGGTGGTCAACCAGGCGGTCAAAACGTGAGGCAGCGCCACAAAAAGCCCCATCCCCATTACGAAAGCAAAGGCCATCGAAGTCGCTATGGCGAGCTTGGAAAGTTCTCCGGTCTGTTCACCAACACCCGCAGTGCCGTCCCGACCGGTCGCCTCACCTGATTCGACGGCGGCGATATTGGCGGAAAAACTGAGCGCGCCCATCCCCTGGATCATCGACTCAATAAGAGTGACAACTCCTCGGAGCACTGGCTTTTTGAGGATGGGGTACCGGGTCGCAATGCCCTGGTAAGGTCGGTTCCAGATGACGATCCGATGATCGGGCTTGCGCACCGCGACCGCGATAAAGCGGGGCGAGCGCATCATAACCCCTTCAATGACCGCTTGGCCACCGATGCTTGTGAATTGGGAGCGCGACTCCATAAGGGATTGCATTGAGTCGGAGCATATCAAAAAAAACACGAAGGGACTCTGGATATCTCACAGAGCCCCTTCGTTGAACTTGTGTGCTCGAACAGTCCGCCCGAAGGCAGAAGAGGCGCCAGATTACTTGGCGGCAGCCTTCTTGTACTTGTTCATGAAGCGCTCAACACGGCCTTCGGTGTCGAGGAGCTTGTGCTTGCCGGTGTAGAACGGATGGCAAGCCGAGCAAATTTCGACCTTCACGTCGGTCTTGGTGTCGCGGGTTTCGATCACGTTGCCGCAAGCGCAAGAGATCGTGGTTTCGTTATACTGCGGATGAATGCCCTGTTTCATAGTCGCCTCGACCTATCAAATACCTATGGGCACGTCAAGCGGGCCCGCTCATGCTCTTAATAAATTCTTCGTTCGACTTGGTATGTGACACCTTATCGAGCAGGAACTCCATCGCGTCGAGCGCGTTCATCGGGTGAAGCACCTTACGGAGGATCCACAGCCGGTTAAGCACGTCCTTGGGAATGAGTAACTCTTCCTTTCGAGTCGCGGACTTATTAATGTCCAGACACGGAAAGACACGCTTTTCCATCAGCTTACGGTCCAGATGGATTTCCGAATTGCCGGTACCCTTGAATTCTTCGAAAATGACTTCGTCCATGCGTGAGCCGGTTTCGACAAGGGCCGTGGCGATGATTGTCAGGGAGCCGCCTTCTTCGATATTGCGAGCGGCACCAAAGAAGCGCTTGGGCTTGTGGAGGGCATTGGAGTCCACGCCGCCGGACAAGATTTTGCCTGAGGGGGGAACGACCGAGTTGTAGGCGCGGGCCAGGCGAGTAATCGAGTCGAGCAGGATCACGACGTCATACTTGTTTTCGACAAGGCGTTTGGCCTTTTCGATGACCATTTCCGCCACCTGGACGTGGCGCGAAGCCTGCTCGTCAAAGGTGGAGCTGACAACTTCGCCCTTCACCGAGCGCTGCATGTCGGTGACTTCCTCGGGGCGCTCATCGATCAAAAGGACGATCAGCTTGATCTCCGGGTTCTGCGAGGTAATCGCATTGGCGATATCCTGCATCAGAACCGTCTTGCCAGCGCGCGGGGGCGCGACGATCAGGCAGCGCTGGCCTTTGCCGAGCGGGACCATCATATCGATGATTCGCGTACTATAGTTCTTGTGCTGAAACTCAAGATTGATCTTCTTGTTCGGGTAAAGGGGCGTGAGATTGTCGAAAAGGACTTTTTCGGCATTCACTTCGGGCGTCTGGAAGTTGACCTGCTCGACCTTGAGAAGGGCAAAGTACCGCTCACCTTCCTTTGGGGCGCGGACCGAACCACTGACGGTATCACCGGTGCGCAGGCCGAATCGACGGATCTGCGACGGGGAAACGTAAACGTCGTCTGGCCCAGGGAGGTAATTGTAGTCCGGGGCGCGAAGAAAGCCGAAGCCGTCCGGTAAGCACTCCAGGACGCCATCCGCGTAGATGTGTTCGTCCTTCTCGGCTTTCTTTTGAAGGATGGCGAAGATCAGATCTTGTTTGCGCATCCCGGCAGCGTTCTCAATCGTCAACTCGCGCGCGAGATCGACGAGATCGCCGATTTTCTTTTCCTTCAGTTCCCGAAGATGCATTCCGATCACCTCAAGTTATGGAAATCAACGCGCTTGCACAGTACTGGATGGATTGAGCTGGGAGGGAAGCGCCGTATTCCTAAGAAGAATTAATAGCCGACTATTAGAATCTGCCAGAACACCGACGGAGAGCCGGGCGGCACTCATTTTGGTAACATGACCATTTCCCCCGGGTAAAGCGAAAAAAGGGACAATTGAGGTTTGGGGGATTTCTCCTAAAATAGATCAGATGCAACCCAAACGTCTCGTCGTCGGCGGAATACTTCTCGTGCTCACGCTCGGAATCGCGTTGCCCACTGCCAAGCTCGCCTACTTTGCTACGACACCCCTTCAACAAGACTCCGCGGAGACCTTTATTATCGAAATCCAGCGCGGACAAAGGCCGAGCGATATCACTAAAGTGCTAGCAGATGGCCATGTCATCAACGACACGACAAGCTTCATGTGGGTAGGCCGCCTTGGGCGCCTCTGGAAGAAAATCAAATCCGGCGAGTACCAGGTCTCGCCTGGTCAGAGTCCGATCGAGATTTTCTCGATCATCACATCGGGCATCAGCATCGCCCACCCCGTCACCGTGCGCGAAGGCGAGAACATGTACGAAGTGGCCTGGGACATTGGAGCAAAGAAGCTCGCGGCCAGAGAAAAGTTCATAGAACTTTGCAAGGATCCCAAGTTCATCGCGACCCTTGGCTTCAAACACCCTCTGCCGAAAACACTCGAAGGCTACCTCTACCCAGACACCTATCATTTCAACAGGGCGATGTCGGCAGAGGACATGATCCGACAGATGGTCCGTCACTTCAACACGGTCTGGGGCGAAAAAGAGGACGCCCGCGCCCGCGAGCTCAGCATGAGCCGGCATGAGTTAATCACGCTCGCTTCGATCGTCGAAAAAGAGACCGGCGCGCCCGAGGAACGCCCCCTCATCGCCTCGGTTTTTTACAATCGCCTCAAAAAGCGGATGCGCCTGCAGAGCGATCCCACCACTATCTACGGCATGTGGGAGCGCTACGCTGGCAAGCTCCGCCGCTCCGATCTATTGGAGCAAAACGAGTATAACACTTACGCTGTGTCGGCCCTGCCTGCCGGCCCAATCGCCAATCCTGGCCGAGAGGCGATCCAGGCCGTGCTCTTTCCGGCACAGAGCGAGTTTCTGTATTTTGTCTCACACAACGACGGGACCCATCAGTTCTCTCGCAGCCTCGAGGAACATAATGCCGCCGTTCGCAAATTCCAGCTCGACCCCAAGGCGCGCGAAGGCAAGAGCTGGCGAGACCTAAAGGCCCGCAAAGTCTCGAATTAATAGTTTAAATTGTCTCTCGCCACCACGAAAGAGAGCCCAAGAATACCCACTTTTATTTTGAATGCGCCGCGTCATTTTACGTGCTAGAAGCGCCCCCATGCGAATTTTTATCCTCCAGGCGGCATTGGCTCTTAGCCTAGCGACCCTGACGGCCCCTGCCCCCTTTGCTCGTGCCGACATCCATAGTCCGGACCACCAGAGGTTGCTCGAACTCACCCGCCAAAAAATTTTTTCGCGGCTCTATACAGGGCAATTCGAAGCACGAATCCACCATGCCTGCTCCGAACTGGAATCCCGCGATCCGACGGCATCTAAGAATGCACTGCGCTGGTTCCAACAGCTCAAGGCTGACGAGGCTAAAACCCGCCTACGCTGCACCATTGCGCTCAGCACTCTCCGAAATTCCCTCCAGAACAACTGGTCGAAGATGCGAATCTCCCTCGCACTCGCGCGCCCGCGCTTCCTGGAAAATCGCCTTCTCCCGGATGTGAATACCCGGATCAATGTAAACGCTCAGCATCCTTTCGCGGAAAGCGTGGCGCTTCCTCGTCTCGCGCGCGGCGAGCAAGCCGGCGCTATAAAAATTTACGAAGATGAGGTATCGCGCCTTCGCGCTCTCTATCGCACCCAAGTTATCGAAAAAAAAGGGGAAAACTTGCTCGCTCCCCCCTCTGATGAGTTTCACTTCGGCGAAGAGCGCTTTGTCCTCCGGGAATTGTCTGATTTCCGCGCTGCCCTGGAACGCATCTATCTCGGCCTCTTGGCGGATCTTCCAATCCTAGCCCTGGTCGACTCAGCGGATCCGACTCCCGAAGCGCTTTCAGCAGCGCTCGCACGAATCACGCACAATACGGAAGAGCTGCTCGAAGAAATTAAAAAATCTCCACTCTACGATCCCGATCTCCTGAACGAATACCGGCCCTTGCTCGACGAAACATCGCACGAGCACCCCGACCTTGCCGATGCCGCGCAGAATCTGAAGAACGAAATAGAGCGCGTCCGAAATCGAGAACGCTATGCTGAGAAAACCTTCGTGGCCCTTCTCATGCTGGGCTCATTTGTCGTGGATCTAGAGCCATTCGTCATGATGATAGGCGCCACTAAGCTCAGCTTCAAGGCTTACAAAGTACTAAGCGCGCGGGAGACCGAGAGAAAGCGGAATGCCATTTTCTTCTCCTCGGTCACGAAGTCGATGGGAATCACCCAATTGGAACGGATGAACGACGCCCAGAGGGAAAGCATTCTTGCTCAGGTCATGCTCCCGCTGGCTCTTGTTAGTGCGATTGACAATTGAATCCCTCGTAATCGTTACTATTTATCCCAAATTTAGAATCGATTAATACTTGACTTTAAAAATCAAATACTCTAAAACAGTCCCCCACTAGGAGATTGGAATGCTGAAGCGAAATCAGATCAGTCCGATTGTGGCATGCCTGCTGGCGCTCACGCCTCAGGCGCATGCTATGAGCACGGGCGAGTTGACGCTCGGCGTCCAACAGTTCGCGACCGAAAGCGCTCCTGCCTCACGCGTCGATCTCAAAGCGGGCCTCCGCGCTGAAAACACCTTTTCTTACGGCGATTCCGAAACAAGCATCCCGGTCCGACAGGCCGATTTTTTCCTCCTCTACGAGTCGGGCGCCGGCGGCGAGCACGGATTCGACATCGACAATGCGGTTCAACGCTGGGGTTTTGGTCCCGGCCATCTCTGGCTGGGACGCGTCCATCCGGCGGGCGAAGAACGCGGGGAAACGAAAGTAAAGTCGACCTCGGCGATCGGCGCAAGCTGGGCCCAGAACCAGGGGGACGCGCTTGCGCCCCGCGTTTCTGGGTGGATCGGTACCGGCATCCATCTTCGAGGGAGCAATGGCGCCTTCGCGACTTTCGCCTATTCGCCGCTCTTCCTTCCGAGTTTCGGCCCCCGGGTGAGCTATTCGGATACGGCGCCGGCGCAGGGCTCGCGCTTTGGCCGTCTTCCGCCCCAATCTGTGCAGATCGGCGGCTCTTCTCCGCTGCCTCTTTACTACCGGATCGACGCGGGCGATCTCATGAAGATCATTCGGCAGGACCAAGCCTGGCTCTCTCTCGGCAAGGAGTTCGAATCCTTCCGCATTGAGGCGCTAGGCTGGACGGCCCCATCGCCCAATCCAACGGTCTCAACCACGGCCTTGGTCCAGTCGGGCGCCGCAGATGCCAACGTTCTGGTCACGGTGAATCCATCGTTCGCCCGCGAAACCTTTGTCGGCGGCGCGATCGAAACGACGAAATTCGCTGTACCCGCCAGACTCGAGGCCCTGAACGAAACAGCGTCGGGGCGCTGGGTTCTTTCCGCCCGAATCTCTCCGATACGGACGCTTGAGCTTGGATACCTCGATTCCATCGAACGTCAAAACGTGCCGGCATCCGCGGCTGGTGGTCCAGGTGCAGCGGTAAGCTCTCCGGTTTACGGCAAAAATCTTTGGTGGATGGGAATTTCGTCTCCGGAAAGCTGGAAGCTCCGGCCCTCGCTTCGTGTTGAAAAGCAGCCTGGCCAAGGCGGCTGGGTCCGCCCCGAAATCGACTGGACACTGGACAAGCGTACGCGCATCTTCGCGCGGGCCAGCGTGATCAGCGGCGCGGAAAATACCTGGTTCGGCACCTGGCGCTCGCTGGATTCCATATCAATGGGGGCCCGAATCTTATGGTGACTTTGAATCGGAACTCAGCGCGTTGTCGCGCTGCCGCCCTTGTCGTATTTGCAATTACCCTCTCCGGCTGCAGTCTAATCAAAGGATCATGGGGCGAGGCCTCTTCGGATCCCGGATCCATCCGCGCGAACGTCTCGGGAGAAAGCTGCCCGCAAGCCTCCCTCATCCTCAAGGGAACGGAAGCCGAGTCCGAAAGCGCGCTCAATTGCCTGAGCGACCAGATTCGTGGAGTATGGAAGAGCGTACAGGGCAAAGCCGCGCCCGACTCACTCACCGAACAGGAGATCGCGACGCTCGTACGCGAAGGGGTCATCAAGACTCTGGGCGACAAAGAACCTTTTCTTCGCCGCATTTATTCGCTCAAGAAGCTAGCCGGCTTAGGCGGTCCTGAAACTCCGGTAACGCGTCAGACGGTGAATGCGTGGATTGACTGGGCCCGTGACAACCGCGCGCAAATGCGCTCGCTTTTTCACAAATTCAGGTTGGGGGAAGGGCGGATCGCCTGGTCGGACTTCGAGACTGGCGCGCGCATCGCCACCGAGGCTCTCGACCGCATGAAAGTCCGTATGGACTCGGTGGAGCTATCCCAACATCTCCTTTCAATCTTCGACCCGGACGACAGCGAGCTACGCGCGGCCGTTCTCCCGGCGACGGACCTTGCCATCAACCTGCTCAACATGGCTTGCCCGACGTTCCGCGAACCCGACCAATGGGACTCCGGCGCGATATCAAAATGCGTCACCCAAGCCGTCGAGCAGTTTCAAGTCGGCGGCCCCTGGACGGAGTTTCTCTTCAACGCCACTGATGAGTTGACCCTCGATAAAATCGACGAGATCGAGGCTTCGGTCAAAGCGCTCTCACCGCGGATGGATGCCTGGTTCGCGCAGCCCGGATTGGGCAAGATCTATCCCGTCCGCCTTGCCGAGCTGGTCCGAAGGATGGGCGCCAATCCCCCTGAGAACCTCCTCGAATCTCTGCGAGTGATCCGACGCCTCAAAGGACAGGGTGGTGCTTCGGGCCAATCAACCGAACAGGCCATTTACCCCGAAGCCATCCCCTTCCTTTACGACAACATCGTGCGCCCGAGCCAACTGAACATCCTCCATGGCCTTCCGCACTTCATCGCCGCCTTGAAGAAGGGCGAATGCACCAACCCATCGGCCCGCTACTGGACGGAGTGCATGCCGCGCAATTTACCGGCGGCCGCATCCCGGTCCACCGAAATCGATTTCGCATCGCGCGTGCGTAACCTTCACTTTGGGGAAAACACCGTTGCTATCGACGGAGAACGCTTTTCGCGCATCATGTTCTTCCGTTCGGTCGCCGACGTGGTGATCAACGCGTTCCACGACGACCAAAATCCGAATTTCATTTCCGCCGACCTCAAGAGCGATCGCGACAAACTCGTGGAGCTCATCACGTTCGGGGTTCGCTCGGCGGAAGCCGTCGGACAGCTCTACGAGAACATCCAGCGCAAACTCCAGAGACGGCCGCTCCCACCCCGCCGCTCCGGCATCGATCTTTCGGTCTGGAACCTCTCAGGATTCGCCCGCCTGATCACCATGTCCAGCGACCTGCTGGTCCGACGGACGCCCGAAGAGCACAATCTGCTCATCGGTTTCCTCGCGAACTTCACCAATCTATTCCCAAAATCCCGCATGGCACTCGATCGAAGCGCGATCACCGCGATCCTGACCACCGTGGATGCCCTGCCGGACTTCCGCCGCTCCTACCTCGAGATCACCGGCGTCACCGAAGCCGCCCGAATGGAAGCGGAAATAGCACCTATGTCCACGCTGTCTCCCATGAGGCTGGATGAAACCACTCAGGAGCTACTGATTCGGCGCTCCACGCTGATCTCCAAGCTCCCCGAAATCTTGCGCGTCAATTTTCCGCGAGCATTCCGGAGCTGCGAAGATTTCGGGTTCCAATTGAGCTGCGAGACCGCTATCAACGCCCTCTTGCCGGACGCTCCTGGCCACGAAGGATTCGTCCATGCGCGTGACCTGGATGTAGTGACGATCGTCGCGTCGGGCCTGGAAGGCGTGATCGATTCGTGCGACCGCAATGGCGACTCAGTGCTGAGCATGAATTTACTCGACGGCAAGGATGAATTGGATTGCGGATTCACCAAGACTAAAGATGTCATTGAGCGCCTAATCGACTCCGAGATCCTCAAAACGGAGGGTGGCGTGGACGGCGGAAAGAGTATTACCGCGATGCTGAACTTCGTGAATGGGACCTTCATTACCCGCATCACGGGAAAAGTCGCGATGTGCCGCGGAACCACTCAACTCGCCATTTTCAACACGATCTTGTTCCCCGCGTACCGTCACGCGAGCCTCGGATCCATTTACGCGCTAATCGCCGACATCGCTGACACCAAGACGGCGCGATCGTTCCGGAGATGATCCATGAAGTCTGGGAGACCGCTCCGCGGCAGGATCAAGCGAGCGTGCAGCGGAACGTGCGTGGTGCTTGCGCTCGCGACAGGTCCTGCCCAGGCATCGGTTTCAAACTCCTCGTCATCGATCGACATGCGAGCGGGCGAAGGAATGATCGGTTCTCCGACTAGCGGATCGTTTTGGCCGACCTACTGGGTGGATGCCAAATGGGCCTTGAAGTCCGACTCAAGGAGCACGGGCCTTGACGTGCAGTTTGGCGCGATACAGACCGAAGACGCTTCTCGCGCGGCGGCGTGCGACGTCGCGCCCTGGATAGCCGGCAGGCGTTACTGCGCCCGCGCCAGTGACCCCGGCCCTAGATTCACTGCGCTTTACGCAGGGCTGCAGAGCGAGCTCACGAGCCGGCTTCGCAGCGGAGAGCCTGGTGATTTCAGAGTTTATGTCGGCGGTGGCTTCGCCCACCTACAGGGCGCCTCGCTCCAGTCCACGTTGCAGCCCTACGCGGCTGCCGAAACCGAACTCCATTCGCGCTCGTCTTGGAGCGCTCGAGCGGCTCTATTAATCTGCCCGTCCGCCCCGGGAGGACTGGGAATCGCGGTTCCATCCATCAAAGTCGAATACCGCTTCTGAATCCGTACCAAGCGACTTCTCATTTTAAGAAACGCCGGAAGTCCGCCTGCGAAAGGTCGGAATCATTCTTGTAGGCCGCCGCTGCGCCAGGATAGCCATAAATGGCGTTGTCGCCAACCACCCGGCGCATCCAGTAATAGTATCCGCCGGTGGTGAAATCC
>CAYXVB010000005.1:39325-46319 GCA_964467785.1 uncultured Bacteriovoracaceae bacterium | reverse complement strand
TGGAAAGATCGCGTCTCGGGTCGAACTGATTGATTTCTCTTTGGAGAATCGCCAAGTCCTCGCCATTGATCTTCAGGTCGTACTGGAATGCTTTGGTCAGCGCACGAATCACGGAAAAGATCGGAGGGTTTTGACCCGATTTGAATCGAGGGGTCTCCGTATGCTTGGGGGAGTGATAGTAGGTAAGCCTTCCCTCGTCGACATCTTTTAGGAAGGCCGGATTCTGGTTGTTAGTCCAGTCGCGAATGTCGCGAACCACCGACTCTCCCGCGGGGGGCTGGGTGAGCTCTACCATCCCGGTCGAGTTCGAATCCGTATGTTGGTTCATAAAACCGAAGTCTCCGAGCAATCCTCCCTTGTCTCCGTGGGAATCCTTGATGCTTCGGACTTCCCAGCCCGCTGCTTTGGACCCAAGAAAATAGGGAAACTGGCTTTTCAGAGCCTGCTCAAACTCTTGAGCTTCTTGGGCACTCCCATTCACCACGATGTCGAGATCTTGAGTGGAGCGGTAGATATTCGTGTAGTCATAGTCAAAGCGATTCGGCTGAAACCGAGCATCTCCGAGCTCCCGAAGAAGGTCCCATTTCACGTAGTGGCTGTAACCGGCTGCGGTGCCGCCAAAGAGCCAGACTCTGAGTCCGCGTCTCTCTGCTTCTTTTCGGATATACTCGAACTCCGGCACTCTCGCCCGTCGGGAGGCGATTTCGGCGGCAAGCTTCTCGTGAGGGACCTGTCCCTGGATGGCTTCCCGCGCACCAGTGACAGGGACTTTAAGCTCCGCTCGGGGACGAGGCTCCGGAATCTTGGAGTTTTGGAGCTTGGCGAATGCCTTTTCGGCATCCGTTCGTAGATGGGATTGCCAGCCACTCGTGATTCCCTGCCACGAATCGATCCGACTCTTTAAGATCGGTCGCCAGCGGGCGTCGTCCGAGCTCCCCGCAATCCGGATGACTTGCGCGATCTCGTAGCTATTGTCGAAATTTTGCGCCTTGGAAAGAAGAAGCGATTGCTCGGATTCGGTGAGCTCGTTCCATTCGACTTTGGAAAGCTGAGTTACCCGTTCCTTGGGGTCTTGGATTTCAAGAAGACGCCCAAGCTGATGGACCCCGGCTTGGTCTTGATCCACGAGCGCGGTCAGCTCCGCGATCAGGCAATGGGTGGATGAAGTCGCGTGAGCGTTTTGGGCGGAAATCGTCCCAATGCCGAGCTGGATCGCAAAGAATAGAAGCCAGGCGAGGCTGGGTCGCGGAGCCCGATTCATATTTGATTGATCGGCTAATAACTCTTTTGGATTGATTTGGTTTTTCATTTTCGTGACCTAACGGCCAGGAACTAGCGTCAGGAAAATGACTGATGGAAACGGAGAAGGGAGGGTGCGCCCTTTGGGATGAGCGGGCGGTTCGCGGGATCGATCACGAATCAGGATCGCCGTTGGCTTCGGAATTAATAAACTTCTTTGGGTTTGAGTCGAGGGCTTTTACGATGGAAAGTGATGGCCGTCCATGATCTCGGAATCGTATCCACCAACGACAAGATCATCAACCTTTGCCGACAAATTGCGTCCGAATATCACTATTCGTTACGAACTTGGCGCAACCTGGACGAGTTCGTCGGAGGTCCGGAGGATTGCCACTATATCGTGGCGGAACCCCCTAACCCCGACAGCGCCGCCTCGATCACGGAGACCGCGCAGGCGATCAAGCAGCTCGGCAATAATCCGACGCTCGCTTGCGTGATCGGCAGGATGAAGGACGACGGCGAGCTGGAGTTTCTTCGCAAGTCAGGCGCCAATCTCATCGTGCTTGCCAGCGAGCTCGAGGGCACCTCGCGCATCGAATTCTCCGTCACGCAGGCGCTGAGCTCCAATTTTCATCCCATTAAGGCCACCGACCTCGAGCCCGGGGTCGCGCTGACCTTTGATCTCTTCCATTTGATGCCGCAGCGGCGAAAGTTCCTACCGTTCGCCTTCGTCGGCGACACCTTGACCACCGATAAGGTGGCCAGGCTCCACGAGATCGGCGAATTCTACATCCGTCGCCAGGATGTCGCCCATTTCCAGCAGTACGTTCACTCGCTTGCCCAAGGGTCGCGCCAGTCGTTCATTCGTCGTTCCCGTGCCCAGTTCCTGATGCTGATTGCGGCGTACGGCGAGCTTGTTCTCAATCTGACCGACCGCAGTGGCCATGCGTCCTTCCAGAGGGGCGCGGAGACGTTTGAAAACGTCTCTCGAATCGCCGACGAGCTTTTGATCTGCCTGGGCTCTGGCCACAAGGGAAGTCCCGGGGACATGTGGGAAATGATCAACCAGTCGGTCATCGAGACTTTCGGATCGATTGAGCGCGCGCCCGCGGTGGCATCTTATGCTGCCTTGATGGGCCTGACTCTCGATCAAGGTGATCTGAAGAGCCTCATGATCGGCGCGCTCATGGCGGATATCGGGTTGCTTTTTTTGCCGCCATCGACCTGTCGAATGATCCGGCGCGGTGAGCTTGCCGCGCTCAAGGGTGACGCGCTGTCGGCCTACCGCCAGTACCCGCTGTCGAGCCTCAATGCGATTCTCGAAAGGAAGATCGGCCTGCCGGAGAAAATTCGCACGATCATGACGGCCAAATTTGAATGTGCTGATGGCTCGGGTTTTCCGCGCGGACTCAAAGGCGGCAAGATCCCGATTGAATCGCAGCTCATCCAGTTGGCCGATCTCCTCGATCAGCGCACTCGGATCCAATTCGGCCGGTCTCGCATCGCCATGAAAGACGCTTGGCTCGAGGTCCTGTCGCACGAGATCGTCGAGATGAAGCGCTTCTCGCCCAAGCTCCTGGAGGACGTGAAGGTCTTCTTCGCGAAATGATCCCGAGAAGGACTTTTGAGGCCTAGCGCATCAGCGCGAGGATGCGGTCAAATCGTCGGCTTCCGCGTGCCGGAGTATCCGTGGCACGAAAACCCAGGCCCAGATTATCCACGCGATGATCCAGGCGAGCGCCGCATAGGCAAGGTGGCTGAGATAGACCCGGGGCAGTAGGATCGCCGTGGACCGAGT
Organism: uncultured Bacteriovoracaceae bacterium; assembly: GCA_964467785.1. Taxonomy (GTDB): domain Bacteria; phylum Bdellovibrionota; class UBA1018; order UBA1018; family UBA1018; genus CAYXVB01. Next base: position 43,282 of record CAYXVB010000005.1, on the reverse strand, counting down.
GAGGGCGGCGAGCACGACGAAGATAGCGCTCCAGAGCAGCGCCTTGGAGTGATGCTCGAGCTGCAGTCCGTAGCCGCCGTGAGCCAGCGTGACCCGCGCCGCGATCATCAGGATCATCAAGCCAAAACCGCCGGCATACGCGAGGTGCATGGCATGGACGGAATAGCCAGGAAACGCGGCCGCGCCCCAGAGTCCCAGCCCCAATGACCAAGCCGAGATCCAGAGCCAGAAGGGGAGATGCCCCCGCGCGACCGGGCGACGGTGGAGCCGCCACTCGGTTGTGGCGACAAAACTGTAAATCAGAGCTTGGATGGCCGCGCCCGCGGCGGCATGGACCAGACCCTCGGCGACAAATCCGGCGACCAGCGCCAGAGCGAGGACGGGGAACTTCGCGCGTTCCCACTTTTGCTTGAGCGCGGCGCCACCGGCGGGCTGGAAGGAAGTGAGCCGAACCAAGGACGGGTTGTGAATTCCGAACAACATCGGCAGCAGCTTGCCGCCCACGCCGATCACGAGCGAGAGGATCATTCCACGGTAATACAGGATCCGGCCCAGCGCGGTGAGCGCGGTGGAACCGGTCAGAAGAAGGAGCGACCCAGCCGCTCCCGTGAGCAGGCCGATGGCCACGAAAACAAAAGACGCCGGCGGGTCGTAACGACGCTGCGGAAAGCGGCGTGCCCCGAAAATCACGAGGTGTCCCAGAAGCGCGAGGGCGAGCGCGTGCGCTCCGGTCGGGCTTGCGGCCAGACCGGCGAGAAAGGCCAACAAGTTCAAGGCGAAGGCAACAGCGGTTTCGGTGAGCGTGGCGTCGGACGTTCCGGTGTACTTGGGGATCGCCGTAAGTAGAAATCCCGTGACGAAGGACAGGATGAATCCACCCATCATCCAATTGGCGTGGAGCTGCCCTGGATAGTTCGAAAGGAGACGGGTCGTCAGCAAGGGCCAAAGCGCCGCGCCGGCAATGGCCCAGGCACCCCCGAGCGGAAAGAAGATCTGGTAAGGCGGGCGGCGAAGCGGATTCATGGTTGCTTTAAGATGTATCACAAATATATCTTTTATGGGTCCTCAAAAAGGCTTCTATGCGCCGGGGGCGCGCTTTTGGAGGTGTCAGAGCGTTTTTAAGAAATCGAGGAGATCCGATTTCTCCTCGTCAGTGAATCCCACGGGCTGGATCAGCGGGGCGTGGCTCTCGCGCTGGACGCGTCCGCCTTTGTCGTAAAACTCGATCACGTCGCGTAAGGTGGGCTCGCTTCCGTTGTGCATGTAGGGCCCGCGTTTGCTCACGCCCCAGAGCACGGGCGTCTTGAAGGTATATTGGAATTTCGGGAGATCGGGGTAGAGGTTGCCGCGCCCGCGGTCGTCCGTCACCACGCCGATGTCCCAGAAGCGCTGGTCACTGAAGTTCTCCCCGTTGTGGCAATGGAAGCAGCGTGCCCGCGCGCTGAAGAAGAGCCGGAAGCCGCGCTCGGCTGATTCGGAAATGGCGCCGTCTTTTCCGTTGAGCCAAGCTTCGTACGGTGAGGGCTCGTGGGTGATGGTGCGCTCAAAGGCGGCAATCGCGCCGGCTAGGCGCTCGGCAGTGATTTCGAGCGTGCCATAGGCTTTTTGAAAGAGCGTAGGATACAGCTCATGCTTTTGCAGGCGCTCCAGGAGGGCCGGGATCGGTTGATCCATTTCCTGGGGATTTTGGATCGGGCCCAGGGCCTGCTCTTCGAGGTCCTTGGCGCGCCCGTCCCAAAAGAACGAAAATCCACCCTTGACGTCGAGCAGCGTCGGGGTGCGACGGGCGAGGCGATCGCCGTGCGTGCCCACTCCGCGTGCGAGGCCGTCGGTCCAGCCCAGCTCCGGACGGTGGCAGCTCGCGCACGAGGTCTGACCGGTGCCGGAAAGCTCCGGATCGAAGAAGAGCTTGCGGCCGAGGTGGATGAGCTCGGCTTGAGGGGCGGCCGCGACCGCCAGTGTTGTGTAGAAAAGGCCGATGCAGGTGAGGAGAGCCCGGAATGAAATCCGCATGCCTCGAAGCTAGCCTATTTGGACCGGACGAACGACTGAAATTCCTGGACGGATAGGGTTAGAGTAGGGGGGCCGAACTGGAGGGTGCAATGAAGTCCGAATATGTTTTGACTTATTTCAAGGGTTGTCCCAATGCGCAGCTGGCGCGGAATCTTCTGGCTCAAGCGGGGGTAATGTACCGGGAAGTCTGTCAGGACGATTTGGCGCCGGACGACCCGCATCGGCAGTATTCCTCTCCGAGTCTATTGAATGGGGCAAAGCTGGTCTTTGGGTCAGAAGCAACGGGTGCGGACGGGAGCTGTTCTTTGGATATCCCGACACTGGAGGAACTTCAGCGACTGATCGCGACGGATCGCGACTGATCAGGAGTGCCCCTAAGAGGCGTTCTTATACTGTGCCAATTTCAGGGAAAAGTCGGGTCGATCGCGCTGGGCGGCATTTTTATCTTATGTAACTGTTTAATATTATAACTGAATTTAGTGAATACCTAATAATTGACTAAAATAGTACAGAATTGGTATGACCTACCGCCATGAACGTCTCGAACCGAATCAGTGTGGCGGCCTTTTCGGTCGTTTTAGGGTTTGTATCCGCGGGTCGGCCGCAAGCCTTGGCCGACGATCGCTGTCCTCTGAGCAATCCCGCTTACAAAGACATTCGGGCGGCGGTGACCAAACTACAGGAAAAGCTCACACTCCCGGCCGGCTGCGAAAAGATCGAGGAAGACATCAAAGGTCTGGGTACCGGCATCAAGGACGCGGTCGACGCGCTCTACAAGGCGGATGCCGAAAGGCAAAAGTCGCAATCCGTGCAACAGACCCCCGCTGAAGTGAAAGAGGCGGAGGAGAACCGGGTCCGCCTTAAGGCCGCCGTGGACGGCATCCATGGTTTGAGCTCGGTGCTGACCAAGTACACCACGGATTCGAAGAACGAGTGCGGCCGCGCGCTGTCGAGCAACACGGACTTTCTTCAAGCCTTTGTCGAAACCGTGAACGGCCTCACGCCCTTTGCCATGGTGTATGGCGGACCTCAGGCGGCGCCGCTGGTCCTCGGCGCCACGGCGGTGACTGCCGTCGGCAAGAGTATCCTCTCCCTTTACAAGAACCGTGGCCCGGACATGTCCGATCCCAAGCAGCGCCAGCTCTTCATCGAGAACGCCTGCGCGTTCTATTCGTTCAACGAGAATTTCGAAGCGCTGCAAAACCGGGACGAACAGGCGGCGAGCGCCGTAGTGGCCGTCGAACAGCTCGAAAAGGACCTGGCTGAGATGGACAAGCAGGGCAAGCCGTCTTTTTCCTCGGGCTATGAAAAGTTCGGCGAGATTGATTTGTTCCTGCAGGCCTCCTCCGCCATGATCAAGGCGCTGCCCGAAGTGGGGGATCGTCTTCCGCCGGCGCGCAAGGACGCCTTAGTTTGCAACATAGTCCGGACGCAATAGCAGGGCGGCCTGGGGGCGCGCTCGGTCGAGCATTATACCTATCTACTCGCCCAGTCTCCGCTGACCGGCGCGACGCGCTTCGGGGACGAGCAGCTCCTGGCGATCCTCACCGAGGAAAGCGATCCGAGTCTTTTTGCCGTGTCCGACACCTCTCAGATCCGGGCTTGCGCGGAACGGTCGCGTTCTTGGATCGATCTTTTCAAGCTGGTGATGGATCGGATGGAGACGGAGTTAGCGCGTCCCGGTCGGCGCGATAAGGCCGTAGGCCCCGTCCGCAAGTGGGAGGATCTCAAGGCCCGCAAGTCCGCCGCGCTCAAGAGCGAGGTTGACCGACTGGCCTGGCTGCGCAGTCTCTCGGATTCAGGCGCGGCGATCGAGAACTCGGAAATTTCGCAAGCACGCGACGACTCACGTGATGCGCTATTTCTCGCTAAAAGTAGGCGCGCGTTGTTCAGTCTGATTACAGTGAATCATGAGAGCCCCGCCGAGCTCTGGCTCGAGGCCAA
>CAYXVB010000005.1:23174-39315 GCA_964467785.1 uncultured Bacteriovoracaceae bacterium | reverse complement strand
GGGTGGTGTTCTCGGCGCAAGCCGATCGCCAGGTCGAGGCCAAGAACAGCGCCGCCAAGCGAAAATTGCAGGAGTATGAGGAGCTGCGCCAAGGCGTGCTCTCGCGCTGGGTGGAAGCGTATCCGGTCTCGGGCGCGGGCGCGGTCGATTACGCGGGGCAGGTGAGGCTCAAAGGCTGCGCTGACGTGAAGGCCGCGGTTTTGGCCTGGATGACGGCGCGCGCCCATGTGGATGCGGCACGGGCATTCTGTTCGACGTTCCGTTACACGATCATCGAAGGGGTCCACGGCGAGACGGCCGCCTATTGCTTCGGCAAGACCAGTCGGTTTTCCGGCTCGCGCGAAGAGGCGATCAATAGCCAGACTGACGCGCTCGTCGGCCAGTATTCGAATGAGATCTCGCGGATCGGAACCTGGCTCAAGTCCGCTGCCTGTCCGCTGCCGAAGCGGATCGAAATTCCGAAGAGCTGAGGAAAACCCGGAAGACTCTTCGGCGGCTGCGTTCGTTTGTGCGTTCGTAGCGCCTGACTCTTCCGGGTTCGTCCTGTTCCGGCAACGGGTGTGTGGTGTGGTTGTGCCGGGAGTAAAACCGTAATTCCGATTTATTTCATCAGGAAACTGTTCCCGGGAACAGTTGGCCATGGCGGACGGTGCGAGAAGTTTTCAATAATAGCGGTGGATCGACACGACCTTGCCCTGGATCACGTTCTCGCGCCCGGCCTCGAGCTCGATCGGCGCGTAACGCGGGTTGGCCGGAAGAAGTCGGACGCGCATCCGCTTCTTTTCGAGCGTTTTGACCGTCGCTTCGCCGTCGATCATCGCGACGACGATGTCGCCGTCGTCGGCTTGCGCCTGCTGGCGCACGATCACGTAATCGCCTTCGAAGATCCCGGCTTCGATCATGCTGTCGCCCTGCACCTTGAGCGCGTAGAGATCGCCGCGGCACTTCTGAGCGGGGACGCTGAGCGAACCCTGCGCGGACTCGATCGCCTCGATGGGACGCCCCGCGGGAACGGAGCCGAGGATGGGGACTTCGCGCGTTTCAGAGCGATAGGACAGAGTGAAGCTGCGGGCCACGCCCTTGTCCTGTTTGATGTAGCCCTTTTTGATGAGCGCCCGCACATGGTCCTGGATCGTGCCGACGGCCTGGACGCCCAGCTCCTTGGCCAAATCACGATAGGTCGGGGGCCTGCCGGTGCGGCCCAACCATTCCTCAATCAAGGTCAGGACTTGGGCCTGCTTGGGGCTCAGCTCCTGGTGGGTGCTTGCACTTCCGGACGAGTATTTTTGCGAACGGCTATCGACACCATACATGTGTATGGTTATACTGTTTTCTGTGACGGACAGCAAACGAAATTTCATCAGCAACGTGGAATTTGAGCCTCAAACGGGCGCTTTGAGCGAAGTCTGCGGCCCGCCGGGCTGCGGAAAAACCGAGACCATTCTCCAGTGGATCGGGCGCCGGCTCCAGTGCGGCGAGCAGGAGCGGGTGGCTTGGGTGGAGCGCCGGTTCACCGCTTATCCGGTGGCGTTCGCGCAGTATGGAGTAGAGCTGGCGCGCGTGTGTTTTGTCGATGCCGAAAGCGCGGACGACAAGAAACTGGGCTGGGTCTGCCAGCAGATTCTTTCGAGTCAGGCGTTCAGCATCGTGGTCATCGCGTGGGGAGCGGCCTGCTCGCTCATCGAACTGCGTCGACTGCAGCTTGCGGCTGAGAAGTCGCAGGTCAAGGTCGTGCTGCTCGCGGACCAGCCGTCGGCCGCGGCGCTCTGGCCGATCCGCCTGCAGGTCGAGGTTTCCCGCTCGCCGGTGACGGGCGAGCCACGGCTCCGGGTGCTGCGCAACCGCGGAGGCGCGGTGTCGCTGAGCGCGGACAGCCTGCTCGCGCGCGTGGAGGAGTTGCGCGCGCATCGAGAAGAGCTTCGCAACAGATCCCGCAACAGTCTCAAGGAGGAGGCAGTCGAATGCAGCATCAACGACGTAACGAGCGCGTAGCGTGTGTGTGGGCCACCGCGCCCATGACCGAAGCCGAAGTCCAGTCCCTGGCCGAAGCCTGCCTGCGGCTCAGTCCGCAGGTCGCCGTCCGCGGGCGCGAGGCCGTGTTCATCGAGATCGGCGCGTGCCGCCTCCTTTACTCGGAGACGTCGATTAAGCAGCGCCTGCTCGCGCTCGCGCACCGGCTGGTGCGCCGCGGAGTGCGCGTGGCCATCGAGCGCGACGCCGGCCTGGCGCTGGCGAGGGCGCGCGTTCCTTTCGAACTCGAGCGGATGCCTCTTTCCTCGCTCGCGGATTTTGTCGATCCGTTTGGCGCCGAGGCCGCGCGCGATCCCGAATCGGCCCGCTCGCAAGCGCGCCAGCTTGGGCGCCAGGTGGCGCTGCTGGCTGAGCTCGGCGTCCGCAGCGTGGGAGAATTTCTGCAGCTTCCTCCGGCGAGCCTCGCGTCCCGTCTTGGGCGCGAGGCTCTTTCCTTGAGCGCGCGGGTCCGCGGCGAGCTTGGCTACGCTTGGCCGGGTTTTCATCCGCCCGAGAAAATCTCCGAGCGATCGGACGCGGGAGGAGAGAATCTCGAGGCGCTGCTCTTTATCATCCGCGGTCTGCTCGATCGCGTCACGGCGCGCCTGCGCGGGCGCGCGCTGCGCGCGTCGAGCATCGAGGTGACCCTGGAGATGGAGCGCTGGTCGACGCTTACGCCGGATCGCGGCGGGGGCCGGCGCTTCGTGATCAGTTTTTCGCTGCCGCAGGGAGCGCTCGCCGGGATGCTCCCGGTGATCCGCGAGCGCCTGGGCTTCGAGCTGCAAAAAGAGCCACTCGAAGCGCCGGTCGAATGTGTGGAGATCGAGGTGCTCGAGACGGTGCCGGGTCGCGGGGCGCAGAAGGATTTTTTTTCGCGCAAGGAAGAGCAGGACGAGCTCATCGAGAGCCTGCTGGGCCGCATTGGGCATAAATTCGGGCATCAGCTCGGCCAGGCCGCGGCGTTCATCGCGCGGCCGATCGCGCGCCACTTGCCGGAGAAGTCCTATGAGCGCACTTTGGAGGTCGCCCCTTCGCGCGAGGCGCCCGTCGTGTTTCCGCGCCGGCCTTCGCGCCTGCTGCCCGAGCCCGAACGGATCAGCTTTCAGGGGCTGCGGGTCGCGGCTTTTGAGGGCCCCGAGCGGATCTCGCCCGAGTGGTGGGAGCAAGTCGATTCCGAGCGGGACTACTATCGGGTGGTCCTCAGCGACGGCGCGATGCTTTGGGTTTACCGCGAACCGGGGACGCGCGAGTACTTCGTGCACGGAATCTTCGACTAAGGTGGCGAATGTCGGATCTGAACGCGACCTTGGCAGGCTACGCGGAGCTTCGTTGCCGCACGCACTATTCGTTTCTGCGCGGGGCCTCGCACCCGCGGGAGCTGGTGGAGCGCGCGGCGGAGCTGGGGCTTGCGGCTCTCGCCATCACCGATCTCGACGGCGTATACGGGATCCCCAAGGCTTTTGTCGCGGCCAAGAAGCACCCGCGGCTCAAGCTGATCACGGGATCCGAGCTCACGCTCGCGGGCGGTCGCCCGCCGGTCACGCTGCTCGCGCGTGATCGCGCGGGCTATGGCGTCCTTTGCAGGCTCATCACCGCAAGCCGCGCGAGCAAGCCCAAGGGCGAGGCATGGCTCGAGTGGGAGGAGCTCGTCGCAGGGCTGGAGCGCTCGGGCGCTCAGGGTTTGATCGCGCTGGCGGAGCTGCCGGATGTGCGCCATGGAGGTTCTTCAGATCACGACGGCGGGCACTTCGGCGCGCTTCGCGATCTTTTCGGTGAAAGGGTTTATCTGCCGTTGGGACGTTTTCTAGACGGTTGGGACGCCGAGCGCACTCGTCGCGCGTTGGAGACGTCGCGGCGTTTCGGTATCCCCGTGGTGGCGGTGGGCGATGTGCACATGCACGCGCGCGAGCGCCGCCAGCTGCAGGACGTGCTTACCGCCACGCGCCTGCTCAAGCCTTTGAGCGAAACCGGTCACGGCCTTTTTCCGAACGCCGAACGCGCGTTGCGGTCGCCGGCCGACGTGCGGCGGCTTTTCAAGGATCTCCCCGAAGCCGTGGATCGGACGCTCGAGATCGCCGCGCAATGCGCGTTTTCGCCCGCGGAGCTTCGCTACCGCTATCCCTCGGAGTGGATCCCGCCGGGCGAGACTGCGATGGGCTACCTCACGCGCCTGACTTGGGAGGGCGCGCGCTGGCGGTACAATGGATCGATCCCAGCGGAAGTGGAGCGGCAGCTGCGGCATGAGCTGCATTTGGTGGAAGAGCTTTCTTTCGCCGATTATTTTCTCACGATCTGGGAGGTGGTGGAGTTCGCCAAGAAGCGCGACATCCTTTGTCAGGGCCGCGGCTCGGCCGCCAACTCCGCGATCTGCTACTGCCTTGGGATCACGGCGGTGGACCCTGTGCGGATGAACCTGCTCTTCGAGCGGTTTTTGTCCGCGGAGCGCGGGGAGCCGCCGGACATCGACGTCGATTTCGAGCACGAGCGGCGCGAAGAGGTGATTCAGCACATCTACGAAAAGTACGGGCGTGACCGCGCGGGCATGGTCTCGGCGATCATCACTTACCGCACGCGCTCGGCCGCGCGCGACATCGGCAAGGCGCTTGGGATCGAGCAGAGCGTTTTGGAAGCGGGCCGCGAGGCCGAAAAGAAGGCAAAGGAGGCGGGCGCTCCGCCCCCGGTGCACGAAGATGATCCGGAGGTCGCCGCGGGGATGCGGCTGATGGGCGAACTCCGCGGATTTCCGCGGCACCTGTCGATCCATTCGGGCGGGTTCACGCTCTCGGCCGACCCGATCATCGAAACCGTGCCGATTGAGCCCGCGCGCATGGAGGGTCGCACGATCGTCCAGTGGGACAAGGATGATCTCGCGGCGATCGGGCTGCTCAAGGTCGACGTCCTCGCGCTCGGGATGCTGACCGCGATCCAGCGGACGCTGAAGTTCGTCGCGGCTCCTGTGTCGGGCGGACGCGAGCTGACGCTGGCGACGATTCCCGCGGAGGATCCGGCGACCTACCGGATGATCCAGCGCGCGGACACGGTGGGCGTTTTCCAGATCGAATCGCGCGCGCAGATGAGCATGTTGCCGCGGCTTTTGCCCCGGACGTTTTACGATCTCGTCGTGCAGGTGGCGATCGTCCGGCCCGGACCGATCGTGGGCCAGATGGTGCATCCGTACCTGCGGCGCCGGCGTGGACAGGAGCCCGCTGTCTCGCCCGATCCGCGGCTCGAGCCGATCCTGGGGCGCACGCTCGGGGTGCCGCTCTTCCAGGAGCAGGTGATGAAGATGGCGATCACGATGGCGGGGTTCACGCCGGGCGAGGCGGATGCGCTTCGTCGCGCGATCGGCGCGTGGCGATCGAGCGGCGAGATCGACAAGTGGGGCAGGCGACTGCGCGAAGGCCTGCTTCGGAGCGGACTGCCGGAGGAGTTCGTCGAGCGGATCTTTCTCCAGATCCAGGGCTTCGCCGAGTACGGCTTTCCGGAATCGCACGCGGCTTCGTTCGCGCTGCTCGCGTACGCTTCGTCTTACTTGAAGTGCCATTACCCGGCGGAGTTCGCGGCGGCGCTGCTGAACTCGCAGCCGATGGGTTTTTACTCCGCGCACACGATCATCGACGACGCCAAACGCCACGGCGTGGAGATCCGCCCGCTGGATCCGATGATCTCGGAGTGGGAGTGCGGGATCGAGCCGGCAGGCGAGTCCGCGATCAAGCCGCGAGGCGAGTCCGCGCCCGCGTCGGCACGCCCGCGCGCCCTGCGCGTGGGCTGGAACACGGTGCGCGGAGTGGGCGAGACGCAGGGGCGCCGGATCGTGGAGCAGCGGCGGATCCGCGAGTTCGCGGGGCTCTCGGATTTCGTCGAGCGCGCGGGGCTGCGGCCCGACGTGCTTTGCGATCTGGCGATGGGGGGCGCGTTCGCGCGTTTTGGTTTTACGGGACGCGAGCGCGAGGCGCTCTGGGAGATCCTGGCCTGTCATGTGCGAGACGCGGGCGAGGATCCGGGCTCGCAGCTGGATCTGTTCTCCGGGGCGGGGGAGACTTCGTCGGTCTCTTCGGAAAGCGAGGGCGGGGACGGGCGCGTGTTCCGTCCGTTGAGCGAGTACCAGGCGATCCGTTCGGACTACCGGACCTTCGGTCTGTCGACCCGCGGCCATCCGATGGGGGCACTGAGGCGCGCGCTCGGAACGGGAGCGCAGGGGCGCCGAAGAATCCCGTCCACCACGGCTCAGGCTGCCCGCCGGGCTCCTGACGGACGAAATCTCCGCCTGGCGGGAATGGTAATCGTGAGGCAGCGTCCGCATACGGCCAAAGGGACGACCTTTGCCACGCTCGAGGATGAGACGGGGTTCCTCGATCTGATCCTTCACCGGGACGTCTACGAGAAGTACCGCGAGGATTTTCTGTCTTCGCCGTTCCTGGTGATGTCCGGAAGGCTGCAGCGGGACGGCGAGCACGCGACGCTGATCGTCCGCAAGGTGGAGCGCTTTGAGTTCGGCTCCCATGAGGTGGACACGCCGGATTCCTCGCCGCGCGAGCTCGCGGTGGTCTCGCGGGATTTTCACTGAGGGGGGCGCCGACGTCGAATGCGAAGCCGTCAGGCCCTTGTCGCTCTAGGGATGACGCATCGTGCATCAAAAAGGAAGCGGATACCTTTTTTTAAAAACTCATCTACAATGGAATCCATATGATACACGCGAATCGAGCATGGATTGCTCTGATCGGAACCGTGGCCATGACGGTGGCGATGCAAGGACAGCGCGCTGAAGCGGCGGAGTGGAAAGCCACGACGCTGATCCAGGACTCCATGCTCTACAAATCCCCCGACGCTAAAAGCGAGGTGCTCGGACGCTATCCCCGGGGCACTCGTATCCGCGTGTATCACCCGGGACGTAACGGCTGGTATTCGACTTATCTCTCCAAGCCCGTGAAGGGTGTGCAATATGCCTGGCTGCCAGCGAACACACTCGATCTGAATGTCGGTGGAGCGAGCGCAGCCAACACCCCATCCCGGGAAAAAAAGGAAGGTCCACTCACCGATCCGAACACCTGGGTCACTGCAGGCATCGCCATGACCATGGCCGCGCCTTCCGAGATGCAGACCGCGATCGGGGACACTGCGGCCGGCATTTCGCTGCTCAATATCAGCGCGGGCGCGGGCAGATATTTCGGAGACAAGTTTTTTGTCACCGTGCGCGGCGGGATGTTCACCTTGCCGACACCGGCTAGCGCCGCGGGCGCCTACACCGCTTCGGGACTCTGGGGCACGTTGGGCCTGGGCTATATGTTCATGCGCAGCAATAGCTACTCGGTCGGATTTGAGCTCGCCGGCGGCATCTCCCTGTGCACTGCCGGAAACAGCGCCCGAAGCACCGCGGACAGCAAGACTTACTCGCTCACCACCAGTGGCATCATGGGAACGCCGATCAACGTCGGGATCACCGGCAAGGTCCCATTCTCGTCCAAGCTCGGCCTTGAGGCGCAGGCCGGATATCTGATGCATACACTGAGCGCCGTGCCGTTCTTCAAGCTCAACACGGCAAGCACGCAGGTGACGCCTAATGTCTCGCTCGGCGGCCTCAGCGTGGGCGCGCGACTTTATCTGGGGTTCTGAGCCGACGCTTCCGCGTGGCTTTTGCGAACGATTCGGCTGATTTTAACGCAGATTCACGTTCAGCGGCGAGGCGCTCGCGGCGCTTTGGCCGTTTCCGAGCTGGCCTTCGCCGTTGTTGCCCCAGCAACGGATCGAGCCATCTGCCAGGATCGCGCAGGCATGCGACGAGCCGGCCGTGATCTGAATCGCGTTGGTCGGGCCGTCGACCCGGGCCGGGCTGCTCAAGTAGCCGCCCGAGGCATGGCCATCGCCGATCTGCCCGTAAGTATTGTCTCCCCAGCAGTCCACGCGCCCCGAGGACAGCCGCGCACAGACGAACTGGTCGCCGGCCGCGAGCGAAATGCTCGAAGCGTACCAGGAACCCGCGGCGGTGACCGGGCTGGTGCTACTCACGACATTGCCATTGCCGAACTGGCCGCGTTCGTTGCTGCCCCAGCAGAGGAACCACGGAATGCGATCGAGCGCCGAGCAGGCGAAGTCCGCGCCCACCGCCACCGCGCGCGGCACGCCGCCCAGTCCGGGCACGGCGACTGGGACGCTGCGATTGACAGTGGTTCCGTCGCCCAGCTGGCCGTAGGAGTTGTCGCCCCAGCACATGAGCCAGGGCGAGGCCGACAAGGTCGCGCAGCTGCTGTATGCGCCCGAAGCCAACGATACGACCATCGAGAGTCCGCTCACCGCGACGGGTTGGGTCGAAGTTACCGTCGATCCATTTCCGAGCTGGCCTTGGGCGCCGTCGCCCCAGCACTTTACGGTGCGGTCACCCAGGATCGCGCAGGTGTGGTTGAGTCCCGCGGCAAGCGCGGTGGCCTTGCGCTCCACGCTTGCGCCGTCCAGGCCACTGACGCCCAACGGCGACAGCGAGGAGTCATAGGTCCCGTTGCCCAGCTGACCATGGGAGTTGTCGCCCCAGCAGGAGACGGAACCGTTGATCCGAATGGCGCACGTATGTCGCGAGCCGGTGCCGATGCCGATCGCATCGCCGAGTCCGTTGACCTGGGCGGGTTTGAGCACGGGAGTCGTGGTTCCCGTGCCGCTCTCACCGGCGGAATTGCTGCCCCAGCACTGCAAAGAACCATCCGCGATCAACGCGCAGGTGTGGTTCATTCGGGCGGAGGCATGGACCGAAATCACGGAGGCCGAAGCCGTCGCCATCGATTGCTGTGCGACCGGATCAAGGCCTGGAGGTCGGGCGACCTGAATGGCGCAGCCCGAGCCCAAAAAAAGCAGGACCACTCCAATACTGATCCGAGTCGCCGGAATCTCTCGATTTTGCCTTTTCCATAAGGCCCACATAGATTTCCTATCGGATTAGAGCCGAACTTTCTTGATGTTAATGCAATGCGCATCAAGAGGTTGCCGCAGCGCTGCTTGTTTACTTCTCGGTTCTGATCCAATTGATCGTCGTGTCTGCGTCCGCGGAGTTGAAGGTCGTGCCGGGGTGGCCGAGCGAGGCGCCGCGGAGCGGATAGGTGATCAGCGGCGAGTCGATCGGAGATTTGAGGTCCACGCGCTGGAGCGTGCGGGCGCAGAGCTGCTCATCCGTGTTCGTCGTCGTGTTGAGGTTGAGCTTCGAGGTCGCGCCCCCGTTGCCGCCGCCGTGGCAATTCGTGCACTTGGCGACCATGATCGGCCGGTACATCGACTGCCAGCCCGCGAGGTTTTTGCAGGTGGCGATCGTGGTCTTTTCAAGGCGCTCGAAGCTGACATAGATCTGCGGGCTCGCGGCGCCGTTTGGCAGCACCACGATCATCAGCTCGGGCGAAAGGACCGGGAAATTGATCGCGGCGGTCGGCGCGGCGATCGGGCCTGGCGAGACGCTTTCGTCGATCGTCAGATACTGGTCATTGGCCACATTAAAGGTCTTGTCGGCCAGGATGCGCACGCCCTGAACCAGCAGCGGGACCGTCGGGCTGCCGATGCGGGGCTTGCGGAAGCGCAAGGATGCGGGGCCGCTGTCGGTGAGCGCCGTGTACTGCTGCACTTCGACCTCGAAGACCGCGCCCGCGAGATCCGGATTGCCCGGAGCCACCTGGCTTAGATCCCAGCGCATGCGGACAAAGTTGTTCTGGTTCGTTCCGTTGGAGAGATCCACTACCGGGATGCCGGCCGGCAACGGCAGCGCGGTACTGACGATCTTTCCGATGCTCACGACCGTGGTCGTGCTGCCCGGGGCGGAGAGCTCGCCCGCTTTCCATTGTTCAAGCAGCCCGAGGAGCGTCGCTTTGTTGGACGAGATGCAGCCTGAGCCGCAGTGGGAGTCCGTCCCTTTGACCAATAGGCGGGAGGCGTTGATGTCCGTGAAATTCGCGACCGAATGGGCGGCGTTATAGGCGGCCGTCACGTCCGCTACCGCGAATTTAGGGGCTTGAGCGTTGCCGTGGCAGGCCGAGCAGTTCGTCCGGAGGTAGGGGTAGACCTTGGCTTGGAATATCGCGGTGCCCCCGCCGCCCGCCGAGTTGGGGTAGATCGCCTGGGTCGCGTCCGTGCGCTTGTTGAGCTGCGCGAGACAGCCTGAGAGCAACAGGGCCAGGCCCATCGCCGCGATCACCGGATTCCTGAGTGACGTTCCACGAGTCATATCCGTTTTTCCCCCGATATCTGATCGGACTCTGCCTATTTCTCAATTCGTCCTATCCACTCCGGCTCAGCCCAGGTGGATGACCTGGTCGATCTGCGAGGGCGGCAGCGAGTTGGGGGGCATAAGCTTGGAGAGCAGGCTCATCTTGTTGTTCATCGTGAGGTAGTTGGCCAGCACGCTGGCCGCGACCGAGTTGAGGCTCGAGCCGACCAGCGTCGAAGTGCTCGCTCCTTCGCCGGGCGTGTAGAAGCCCACCTGGGACTTGCGCATCGCGACCGGGCCCGAAGGGTTGTAGAAGCCGACCACCGTGAGGCTGCGCTCGTTGGAGTCGCCGGACCAGTTGCGGGTGTTGCCGCTTGAGGAAATGCCGCCGTCGGTGAGCACCTGGAACATGAGCGGTTTGCCGAGAAGGTGCGCCGCCTGGACGGCGCGGCCGATCTGGGTGCCGAGCTCCAGGTCTTTGGCGTCGCCGGAGGTTTGCGTGCCGTCATGATAGTCGCAACCGCCGATCGTGATGCCGCCCGGGCCGCTGTTGCCTTTGAGCGCGTTCATGACGATCGTGGCCGAGACCACCGCGCCGGCGTTGGCGCCGGTGCCGGCGTTGATGCCGTAAACCGTCTGGAAGGTCGAGTCCGCGCGCGGATCGATGCCCGCCGGAGCGGCCGTGTAGTCCTTGTTCTTGATCAGGCCGCATTGCGCCAGCGTGGCGAACTGCGCGCCGAGGTTCATCCGTGCGAGCTCGGCGGTCTGGCTTTCGGAAAGCCTGGAGAGGGCTTTGGCGAGCGCGTCGAGCGCGCCCTTGGGCAGGGTCTGCAGCGTGGCGCCGTAGCCGAGCGCGCCCGAGAAGTCGGTAAAGCTGCCGACGCGGAGCGGGCGGAGGGTCGGGTTGTCGACCGGCACTTTGCCGTTGGTGCCCGAGGTGGTGGAGTTCACACCGAGGCCGATTTTGAGCAAGCTGCCTTGGAGGCCGGCCGCGGAGATCAGCTGGATCGCGCTATTGGTGTTGTCGTTGGAGTCGCTCAGACCGGTGTGGCAGATGATGCCCATCCGGAAGTTGGCGCGCGCGTCGGCAGTGGTCGTGTTGAGGATGCCTCGGAGCACCTGGCTGCCGCCGCTAGGATTGGCTCCCGTGGCGAAGGGAGTGGCGCTCGCCAAGGCCGCGCCCATGCTGCGATCCATCGAGATGCCGGCCGGGTTGGTCCCGAGACCGAGCGTCGTGTAGGACTTGAGGGTCGAGGACTGCTGTTCGTCGGAATGGGGGACCCAGTTGGCGAAGAGGGCCGCGCCGCCCGCGCAGTCAAACACCAGGAACGGCACCATGCCACCCGAGCCGGTGGACAGTAGATCCGCGCAAGCTTCGGCGCCGAGAGCCTGGCGCGCGGAAAGCATCGTGAGGATTCCGGGGAGCGTCGAGAACGCCGACATCCCGATCAGGCCCTGCGCGAGGAAGTCGCGGCGGGTCACCGGCTTGGCGTGGTTCTCGTGCTGGAAGCCCTTGGGCTGGTTTTCGATCTTCGTGTTTTCTGATTTATTTTTACGGCTCATAAATATTCCCCCGGAAAATTGGTTGTGTCTGTTCCCGCCCCCGCGAGACCTCAGCTCTTGGCAAACTCCAGCCCGCCCAGCAGCGCCGTGCAAGGCACCAGCAGCGTGGAGCGCGTCTGGTTGCCGCCGGTGACGTTGGCGGCTTTGAGGGCCGCGATGGTTTCGTCCACCGATTCGTTGAGGATCCCGACCTCCGCCGCGCTGAGGTCGCGCCGCAGGAAGCTGTTGGCCATTGCCTTGTAGACGTCGCCGCGAACCGAGTCCGTGAGCGCCGTCGAGTCCTTGGTGAAGTCCACGCTGCTAAAGGTCCGGCGGGAGCCGGCGGCCTGCGCGGCCTCGATGTCGATCATCCGTTTGCAGTAGCCGCTGGCGAGCGTTGTCTGCGCGAGCATCATCGACGGGCCGACCGCTCCGACGGTACCGTCAGCGGAGAGTCGCGGCTTGAGCGCCTGGAACAGGTTCTGGACGTTGGGTGCGGCCGTATCCCCCGTGCTCACCCCCGTCACCGCCGCCATGGATTGATTGAGCTGGGTGGCGTTTCGGATGCCGGCAGTGCCGACGAAATTGTCGGTATTGGTCTTGAGGCCTGCGGCGAGCTCGGCGCCGTCACGCTTGTTGATCGTGCAGCTCGACAGGACGAGCACCGTGAGTGCCAACGAGAGCGTCGCGATCATGCTTTTTCTTTTTTCCTGCTTCATGAATCCCCCTGGGATAGTCATTCTGGTTCGTTCCGTTTTCATTATGAGTATCGGCGCCGATCACTGGCGGGTTCAGTCACCCAGGCACGCCGGGATCACGGCGGCCTTTTCGAAGACGCGCTTCAGCTTGTAGCCGCTGGACTTGAACTCCGAGGCGAGCGAGCTGATTTGGGATGCTTCCTTGGTGCTCGGCGGGCGGCGGCAGACTTCAGTGAAGACGCGCTTGGCCATGCACATCGGGAACTGTTCCGTAGCGGCGAACATCGCGCCCATGGCGTTGATGCCCCGGCCCGAGTTCGTGCCGCCCCAGCCCAGCGAGGCGTTGTGGCCGACCGTGCCGTAGTTCACCCAGGAGTTGTCCGTGGTGACGAAGCCGGCGGGATAAGTGTTGCCCGCGCGGTTCATCTTGCCGACAACCGCGCCAGGGGTAAAGATCATGAAGCCCCCGTTGCCGTCGTTCCAGTCAAAGTGGGCCAGAGCGCCGCCGATGCTGTCCATGATGGTGTGACAGCTGCGGCAATTGCTCATGAACAGGCGGACATCTCCCGCCGGGTTGCGGGGCAGGTCGCGGCGGATGCGATCATCGGGCAGCGAGGCGTCCGCTACGGCGGAGAGCGGCGTGCAGAGGAACTCCTGGTAGGCGTACTGGACGCCACGGCGGTTGGTGCCGCCGCTGTACATCGATTGGGCCCAGGCGCGCGTGGTCATCAGGCCGCCGTTGTCGGTGATTTCGATCAGGGTCGTGCCGGCGTTGGAGGTCGCGGCCTTTTGAGGCGCCTTCACGAGCACTTGACGGAGATTGACGTCGCGCCGTTCGAGCTGCTCATAGTGGTTGTTGGAGCGGTAGATCGCGGCGTCCGTCTGGATGTCGATCGGGTTGGCGGCGGTCGAGAAGTTGACGGAGTTGTCCGCTTTGTAGATGTAGTTGCCGGTCAGCAGCTCGCGGCCGTCGAGGTCGTCGCGCACGACGCCGATGAGCGTCGCGGCGAAGTCGTTGAGCGGCTGGACCGGGTCTTCGGTCGGGCTCGACATTGGCAGGGCAAAGTGCTTGAGCGTGATGTTGTAGAAGTTGTCGTCGGCCGTCGCGATCTTCGCGGCGCCGTCGAGGTTGCCCGCCGCGATTAGCGCCTGCATCTGGGCGAAGCGCGGGTCGGACATCGGGATCGGCACCCCGGCAAGGCGATCGAAGAGTCGTTGCGCCTTGGAACGGGCATCCGCATGCGCTTCACTCGTGCCCACGGCGAACGAGCCCGAAAGCGAGAGTAGCGCTGCGATCGCAAGAGAGGACTTCTGGTTCTTTTGCATTAGCATTCCCCCGAAAACCGTTTTTGGCTCGTGTACCCCCGAGCCTCGAATATCGATTCTGGGTGAAACTTGACCAAAATGTAATGTGTCATTTTGGACATGTCGAAGAGCTTGAAAACTGCCGTAATTTCAACAGCATTAGTTCAGAATTATTTGAATTCGCGGGGGACTGCTGCGAAAATGTTCCCATGGCAAAGAAGATTGGGGAGTTCTTCGTTGAAAAGGGCGTACTCGACGAGAAGCAAGTGGAGCTAGTCCTCGAGCACAGTCGCGCATCCGGGCTCCGCTTCGGCGATGCCGCGCTTCAGCTCGGAGTGGTCAATCGGGAGCAGATGATCCAGCTTTTCGGGCCGAATTTCAGAGTCGATTTTTTCAATCTTGATCCGAAATTCTATCCGCGGAACACGGCCGATCTGCTCAAGGTCGAGGAGATCCTCGAGCTGGGCGCCCTGCCGCTGGGAGTGAAGACGGAAAGCTCCTTTTTCCGCCGGCGCCGATGCCTCAATCTCGGGATGCTCGATCCTTCCCGCAAGGTGGCCATCGAGCGCGCCTTCGCGCTGGCTAAAAGCCGCAAGGGAGCAGAGATCGACGGCGCGACGCTGGCCGAGCCTAAAGTTTTTCTGATTTTAGCCGATCAGTATCTCGGAGTTCTCCGTTCCGTATACGGGGTCCCCGACTCCGGGGTCGCCGAGGCGGTCCGGGGGGGCAGGGTCGATCCGGTCCTGTCGCTTTACGCGGAGAGTTGATTCACTATGTCCAAAGCCAGGGAGTATCGTTGTATCGTACAGTCCGCGCGTTGGATCACGCCCAGCGTGGTCGAGTTGCGCGTGGCGACGCTCAAGCCGCTTCGGTTCGAGGCCGGCCAGTTCGTCGCGCTCGAGGTGCCGGGCTTGCCCGAGCCGGGCACCTGGAAACCGCGCACCGTCAAGCGGCTCTATTCGCTGTCCTCCGCGCCCGGTAAGGCTGACGGACGGGAGTTCGAGCTTTGTATCAAGTACCAGAAGGGCGGCTTGGGCTCCGAGTTCGTCAAGCGCCTCAAAGCGGGCGACGAGTTCAATATGCGCGCGCCGTTCGGCGATTTCGTCTACGACTCCGAGCCCTCGCGCTCGGCCTGTTTCATCGCCACTGGCACCGGCATCGCGCCGATGCGTTCGATCGTGATGTCCGAGCACTTCCAGTCGCAGCCGCCCAAGAAGGCGCTGCTGCTCTTCGGCGCTCCCGACGCGGGAGAGATCCTTTATCCCGGAGTCTTCGAGCAGCATGGCTGCGAGGTCGTGCACGCGCTTTCGCGCCTGGGCCGGGAGCAGTCTCCGGCGTCGACCCGATTTACCACCCAGTTCAAGGGGAGGGTGACGGATTATCTCAAGTCACTGCCCGCGCACTGGAACTGGCATGGCACCGACTTCTACCTTTGCGGCAATGGCGAGATGATCCGCGAGGTCACGCAGCTGCTCAAGGACGCGCATGGCGTCTCCCCGCAGGCGATCCGCGCCGAGGCCTTTGGTCCGTCCAACCCCGCCGCCAAGGTGATCGCGCTGCCTCAGAGGGCGACCACCAAGCGCGCAGCCGCGTAACTATAATTGACCTTGCCGGTGACTACCTTGAGGTCCTGGCTGTACTCGCCCCAGAGCTCGACCATGCCGGGAGCGTAGACGAGGGCGCCGCCGACGATCATCTGATCGGTGACGTCGAACACGCGGTTGTCGAGCTGCAAGGTGCCGCCGCGGGCGAGGGCGCGGAACTGCTGACGCGGCCCGAAGCGATGCGATACTTCGCCATAGAGTCCGCCGCGGGACATGGTGTCGTTGGGCAGGTCGACGTTCATCGAGGCGATGCCGGCGCGGAACTCGGTGGGTCCGAGTCGGAGCTGACCGTCCAGGCCCAGCATGCTGAGGCCTTTGCCCGCGGGCGCAGTCGAGGGAGTCCAGCCGCCGCGGAAGTAGGAAACGCCGACGCCGAATTTACGTGCCCACATCATGTGCACGCGCGCGCCAATGGACTTGTCGGCGTTGTTGTCCGCGCCCAAGACGGTGCTGCTGAAGTTGGGATAGCTCTGGCCTGTAGTCTGCGAGCTCGGGTCGGTGCCTCCGTCGCGGAAGCCGTTGACCGCGTATAAGTGGGCGACGCCCTGGAGCGCCGAGGTGTCGATGAGCTGGTAGCGCAAGCCGATGCCGAGGTCCGTCCAGATGTCGGGGAGGAACTGCATGGTCGGATTGCTGGCGGGGTTGAGGCGGGAGACGTTGACGCGCCCGCCGAAGATGTTGTGCGGCGAAAGGTCGTCGAACGGGATCCAGATGCGGCCGGCGCGGATCTGCAACTTGGGCGTGATGTTGTAATCGAGCTCGTAGAACCGGGGGCTGGCGCTGATGTCGAAGGTGAACATCAGGTC
>CAYXVB010000005.1:11037-23164 GCA_964467785.1 uncultured Bacteriovoracaceae bacterium | reverse complement strand
CTCAAAGAAGAGAAAGCTGTGGAAATTGTCGAAGGAGAAGTCCTCGACGCCCGGCTTGGCCACGAGATCGAGATCGAAAAAGACCTTGAATGTCGGCTCGGCTCCGGTCCGCGGGCCGTGGGGCGATTTGATATCGCTGGCGGTTTGGACGGGAGCCGGGGATTCGCCCAGGTCGACCGTTTCCTCGGCGCCGGGTTTGCCCTTGCCGCCTTTGCCCTTGCCGCCGCCGGACTTCTCGACTTCGGCCAGGCGCTTGTTCATCTTGTTCATCGCGTCGTACATGGTGCGCATGTACTTCACCATCTCGTTGTACTTCTCGGAGGTGATCGCGCTCGAGGCGCCGGACGAAGGGGAGAGCCCCGGGGAGTTGGAGGTCATGGGATTCGAGGGAGTGGCCCCTTCCGCGGCAACGGTGGCCGGCGCTGTTCCGAGCGCAAGAGCGGTCGCGGCGAAAAGGCTGTTGAGGAGCGGGTTTCGATTACGGAGCTGGATCATTGAGACGTTTCCTTGGATGTGGTGGCAGGAAGGTGTGTCGGGGTCGCGCGACCGTAGGAGGTGGTCACCATCGCGGGCGCGCCCATGACGATCTGGTTGCAGACATATTCACAGGCGCCGCAGCCGACGCAGGCCTCGAAGCTGACATGGTAAGGACGGGTCGGGACCTTGCCTTCGGGGGCGGGCATCTCGCTGCCGCGCGGGCCGACGAGAGCTGCGCCGGGGCCGTGCTGGAGGCGGGCCGCGCCATTCGCCGGCTTTTCGTCCGCGGCGCCTGGAGCATCGGCTGCGCCTGTGTCGGGTTCCCAGCCTTTTTTGAACTGGATCGCATTGGTGGGGCAGACGCGGATGCACTCGGAGCAGAACTTGCCCTCGGTGTGGCTGATGCAGCGGGAGGCTTCGAAGACCGCGGTGCCGGATTTGTAGGAGTACTTTTCCTCGATCGGGTATTTGAGGATCGCGTCGGTCGGGCAGGCCTGCGAGCAGGCGTTGCAGCCTTGCATGCACCAGCCTTCGGTCGGGCGCATCACGGGGGACCAAAGCGCGCGCATGCCGTTCTCGATGCCCGAGGGCTTGAGCAGGCCCGTGGGGCAGGCCTTGACGCACTCGTCGCAGCGGATGCAGCTGGTGAGGAAGTCGCGCTCCTCGCGGCTCATCGGCGGACGCAACAGGGTCTTGGACGAATTCGGCTCGCCCGCCGAGAGCTGCAGCGCCGGCGCGGCGAGCACCGCGGCCGCGGAAGTGGCGAGTACCTCGCGCCGCTCCAGCGAGACGGGCGCGTAGGCGGAAGTGACCGCCGGCAGCGGATTCTTGAGCGTGAAGAAGTTGGCGTCGACCGGGCATTCCTGGCTGCAGGAGAAGCACTTGATGCACTCGGACTCGGTATAGACCTCGGCATTGTCGAAGCTGATGGCCCCCGTCGGACAGTGGGCCGAGCAGATGTTGCAGTGGATGCAGTTCTGCGTCTGGCGACGGAGCGCCGAATGGCGCGAGGCGATCGCCAGGTACGCGCCAAGCGGGCAGGTGGTGCGGCACCAGATGCGCGAGACGCGCGTGGTACCCGCCATGATCGCCAGGAACAGCAGTAGCGACGCCGTGTCGAAGAAGTACCCTTGCGCGCCGACACCGCCACCGACCGACCAGGTGAGCTCGTCGCTGCGGCGCCAGAACGGGTTGATTACCGCCGCCATCGTGCGGGTGAGCAGTACGATCGGGTCGATTCCCATGAGCGGGCTTACCGCGCCCATCGCGGCAAAGATCAGCAGGGCGAGTAAGATATAGTACTTGAGGCGGAACCACTTGGGCGACGGGCCGAGGAACTTGACCCGCATCCGCTGAAGAAACCATCCGTAGAAGTCGAAGATGGCGCCCAGCGGGCAGACCCAACCGCAGAATACCCGACCCAACAAGAGACTGATCGCCAACGTCACGAAGCCGAGCATGAGGATGGTGATGCCCATCCGCATACCGCCCGTGACCACGGTCATCACCAGGGGATCGATCCTGAGGAGGATCGAGACTGGGATGTGCCGGGCGAGCCAAGAGTCCATAGGG
The DNA here is from genome assembly GCA_964467785.1 of uncultured Bacteriovoracaceae bacterium. Lineage (GTDB taxonomy): Bacteria > Bdellovibrionota > UBA1018 > UBA1018 > UBA1018 > CAYXVB01. Next base: position 21,115 of record CAYXVB010000005.1, on the reverse strand, counting down.
TGGTGGGTGGCGTAGATCAGGCTGATCCACGTTAGGAAAACCGCCCATTGGACTGCGATGCGTACGTGCCGGGTCGGGACTCCGAACATTTTTTAGAGCTGGCCCTTGGCCTTGGCGTAGTGGGTGATCGCGCGGTTCACCGCATCCGTGGTGAGACGGCAGCTGCCGGTGGCCTTGGCGATGGTCTGGATCTGCGAGTCGAGCTTGGCGACGTCGGCCGGGCCCTTGCCCTTATACTGCTCGAGATAGGAGGCCGCCTTGGCCGGGAAAGCGTGCGGGCAGCTCATCTCGACGACACGCACCTCGGTCACGGCGCCAGTCCTGCCGTCAAGGCCAATGGCCCAGGTGTGGGTGCAGTTCGGTTGGTAGATGCCCTTTTCGATCACGGCGACGCGCGTCGGCTTGCCGTTGGCGCCTTTGGTGAAGAAGAACTTGGTGTCGCCCACCGACTTGGCGGAGACCTTGGTCGAGCCGAGGACCGCGGCCAGGGCCTTGCCCTGCGGCTCGATCTCCACGGCGACCGCCTGTTCGAGGTGCATGAGCACCATTGCGGTGGAGAGGATGATGGACGCGTTTTGCTTGAGTTTCATTTCAAGGGTCTCCTGTTTTTCTTGCGGTGGTTAGTCAGATGCAGCAACACAAATAGACCGAAGCACACCGGCAGCAGGGCCCAGAGCGGATTGCGCTCGGTGATGTACGGAGTGAACTTGTCGAGGCCCATGGCGCCTAGGTCGACGGCGTCATCGGCACCCGCGGCGGCACCCGCAGCGTTGCCGGAGTCGGCGGCGCGCGCTAGCAGGGGCGAAGCCAGCAGATGCGCGCTCGCCAGGAGGAGCGCGCTCATCACGGGGCCGAAGAGTTTTTGAAAGGCCCCGTTCCATCGAGGTACGCCTTCGGGATCGATGCACGCCGCCGCCGGCTGGACAAAACCCTTGCCGACGAGGTCCAGCCCTCTGTCCCAGCCCGCCTTGTCGAGGGCGGCGAAAAGCGCGGTCGACAGCGCGTCCGCGTCCGCGGCCGACGGCATGGCGATCAGCGCGCTCCGTGGGGGGCGCGCGTCGGTTGAAGCGGTCCCGGTGGACAAAGGCCCGGCATCGAAACGCTCGCGGCGGATGTGATCGCCTTTTTCGTGCGTGCCGGAGACGCCGATCGAGAGCGACATCCCGGAGGGATGCGAGAGGGGGATTCCGAGGTCGTTGCCTTCGGCGTCTTTTTGCCAGCTCCAGCCCCAGCGCCAAGGCTCGCCCGCGCCCGCCGCGCTCCGCGGGCCCGCGTAACCCGACAGGCAGATGCTCGAGCCGCCGGCGCTGAGCAGGAAATCGTTGAACCCTTGCCTGACCAGCAGCGCGCGCGCCTGGTCGAGCGCGTAGCCTTTGCCGATCGCGCCGAAGCCGACGTGCGCGCCATCATGAAGTTTCCAGGCCTGGCGGGCGAGTCGGTCCCAGGCCACCGCGGGCAGCGGCACATGCGCCGCGCTCTTGGCCGTGCAGTGAAAAGCGTTGTCCGTCTGCGCGCGGATGCGCTCCGAGCGCTCGAGCAAGTCGATGAGACAGTCCGGGGCGGCGATGCGATCGCCGGCGCGCGCGCGATTGAGGCGCGCGACCGCGCTGTCGGCGATAAACTCGCTGAGCTGGCGTTCCAGCTCGCCCATGAGCTCGTGCGCGCGGTCGAGAAGGAGGGCCGCGCGCCGGGCGTCGGCCTCGGGGCAGCTGATGACGAAGTCGAAGGTCGTCGCCATGTGGTTCTGAGAGGCGCGGACGTGCACGTGCGATTCCCGGTTTTGAGTTGGGTCGGACGATGGGTTCATGACTAAGAGATTGTGATATAGTTTTGCAACATTCGGGAGTGGAATATGAGTTTCAAGAATTTGACGGCCATTTTTATCGTCGCGATGCTTTCCTTATTCACGGTGGCCGCGTCCGCCCGGGCCGCGGATCACGCGTTCCGTTTGGCCCCGACCTACCAGCTACTTACCGGCTCGCCTTTTGCGGGCACCGGCAATGATGGCACCGGTATCACGACGACCTGGGAGCGGATGCTTTCGGACAAATCCGCCTTTGGCATCAACCTGGCTTGGAGGACTTTTCCCTCGGGGCAGGGTTTGACCCAGATCGGTTATGGTCTCGTGCTCAAGCACTATCTGAACAGCCAGGGAGTCCGGGGCGAAGGGATACGGCCTTTCCTCGAGTACGGCCTCCTGCTACAGATCTCGACGCTGGCCGGCCGCGCGGGTTCCGGAACCTCGCACGACACCCGGCTGACCGCCGGCGCGGACTTTCCGCTTCTGGGGGCGCCGCTTTACGGTGCGGTGTCTTACCATCTCAGCACGCTCCGCTACTTCGAGAACCCGTCCGTAGACCTCAATTACCTGGGGCTCGAGTTTGGCGTGAGATTTTCATGGGAGTGAAAAGGGTCGATGTCACCGAAATACGATGCTCATCTGTTCGTCTGCACGAATAAAAAAAAAAGGGAGCCTGTTGCGCTGACCGCGGCGGGGCTGAGCTTCGCGACCGATTAAAGAAACTGAGCCGCGATCCGGCGCTCGGGTGGGGCAAGCGGGTGCGGATCAACGCCTCGGGCTGCCTGGGCGAATGCGAGGATGGAGTGGCCGCCGTTCTTTATCCGGAGGGTCGTTGGTTCACGGAGCTCAAGAACGACGAGACATCTGAGCGCCAATTGATTGACGCCGTGAACGAGGCGCTGGCTCGAACGGATCGGAAGTGAGCTCTCTCGCCTGGGCGCTGTTCGATCAGGTAGGGTGCCGCCGGAGCGTGGATTTCCAGAACTCCCGCTGGGCCGCGGCCTGCGCCTCGAACATCGGGAGTCCCGTAACGTAGCGCGCGCCGCAGGCCTGGGCGTATTCCCGCCCCGGGGAGTCGTCGGCGTAATTGAGATCGATCACGCATTCAGGCTTCCAGATCGGCGGAGGCCAGCCCGTGAGTTTTTGCTGCGAGCGTCCCACGCCCCAGATCACGAAGCGGGGCGATCCGCCCAAAGCGCGGGCGCGCCGTTCCTCGCCAGTGCGTGCGGAATAAAAGTAAGCGCCTGGAAGCAGCGACTCCAGGAGCGGCAGCGTCCCGCCGGCGCCCCAGACGGCGGTTCCTTTTTCGTGCGTGGCCGGGTCGAGCGTCGCCTCGACAAAGAGCGCTCGAAGTCCGTCGATGTCCGTGTTGTGGCCGACCCAGCCGCGCTCCGTCGACCAGGACAGCGTGTTCACGGAATTGAACCGGCGCGCGGGCTCGGTGCGCTCGGTGCAAGCCTGGTTGGCCAGGAGCTTGAGCGGCGAGGTGACCGAGGCCGCGCGTAGGCCGAGCTTGCGCAGGATCTCGAGCGCGCCGGCGCGCCATTCCGCCTCGGTCACGCGCACCGGGAGCACCGGCAATCCGCGCTCCGCGAAAAAGCGCCACTGTTCGCCCGGAGTGCGGCTATGGGTCACGGGGTCGCCCAGGATCGCGGCGAAGGGAATCGGGGCGTCGCCATCCTGGTGCCGGTTCCAAAGAGTGCCAAAGCGGAGCCAATCGGAGAGCGCGGGCTGGTCGACGGCGCTCCCGGAGCCAGTGTCGCGGAAGAAAGCGAGCGGCATGCGACGCCCAGTGATCAGGCGGTACCACGCCCAGCGACCGCTTTCGCCCTCGGGAGAGCGGGGCAAAAAAGCGCGACGCCTCAGATCTTTGCGCGCCCAGAGATGTCCTTCGGCCAGCTCGTTGAAATCGCGGATCACGATTGCCAGCTTGAGCAGCGTCTCAGCCGCCGGCGCCGCCGCCTCGAGCCGACGAATGGCGTTGCCCACGCTCTCTTCGTCAGAGCCTTCGCGCGTTTGGCGTTGATGGAGCGAGACGATCGAGGGGGGGCGCTCGCGCGGCGCCTCGCCCAGCTCGAGTGCCCAGTCCCAGAAGATGCCCGGCTTAAGATGCCCGAGCGAATCCCGGGAGCGCCGGATGCTGTAGAGCACCCGGTCCGGAGGCAGGCTGGCCAGGAGTTGGTCCTGCAATGGGTCGTCGATGAGGTCGTCGCGGATCTCCAGGCGCACGCCCCAGGCCTTGCGGCGCGCGACGTAGTTTTTGCGACGCTCCGGATCTTCCGCGATGCGGGGGAGCAGGGTCACGATTCCGCCCACCTGCCGCGGCGGAGCGTCGAGATCGAAGAAGAAGCGCTCCTCGACATGCGGGAACTCAAAGCCTTCGGCGAGGGTCCACTCCTCGTCGGCCCAGGAGTCGAACCGGGCCTCGCGCGCCGCCGCGCGCTTGCGGAACTCGTCGAGCGGGGAAAGCTCCTTTTCAAGGCGCGGTCGGGCGACCAGGTCGAGAAAGATCCGGCCCGAGCTGTCGGAGGGCCGGCGCACGCGCACGCAGCGCGCTCCCGCGGGGATCGGCCCCTCGAAGCCCGCGCCTAGCGCGATGAACGTGGGCGTCGTCGCCCCGGCTCGTTCGCGGCAAAGGTCGCGCAAGGCGGCGCGCTCGAGGTCGCGGAAGTGGCGTTCGCCGTTTCCGGAAGCGGCGCCGGGATCCGAAAAAATCTCCCCGATAGTCCGCCCTTCGCGCCGCTCGATCCACTGGTCAAGGTCGATGAACACGCCGCCGCGCCGTGAGAGGTTGGGCGACTGCGCGCAGTACTGCTCGAGCCGTCGAAGCAGCGAAGTCTTGCCGGAGCCGCGGTGCCCGATCAGGAGAGTGATCACGTCATCCAGCCCTGGGCGCGCGCCTCGTCCATCAGCTCGCGCATTGGGACGTTTACTAGCCGCGCGCGGCCGAAGCCGGCCAGCAGGACAAAGCCCACCTCCGAGAGGGAGGCGCGTTTCTTGTCGCCCGAGAGCAGCCGAAAGAAATCCGCCTCAGGCACGGGATCCAGCCCGGCGTCCGATCCGCCTGGAGCGGCATTTATGCCGAAATTCTCGACGAGCAGCCGCTGCACCCGGTCGGCCTCCTTGCCGCGCAGAAGTCCGCGCTTGCGGCTCAAGTGCGCGGCAAAGTGCAGGCCCAGCGCCACCGCGCGGCCGTGCGCGAGCCCGTGGTGCGCTTCGAGCACGTGGCCGAGTGTGTGGCCGAGATTGAGGATTTTTCGGATGTCTTTCGTTTCGAGGGGATCGCGAGCCACGACGCGGTACTTGGACTCGATCGCGGGCTTGAGGAATGTCCAGAGCCTCGACTCATCGGAGCCGCGGAAGGCCTCGAGCTTGCGCACCCACGGGCGACCGTCGATGAGCGCGATCTTGGCCAGCTCGCCCTCCGCATCGCGCCGGCGCTCCTCGCCCTGGCCCTTGAGCAGCGCGCGGACGAGATGCACCTCGGAGGCGGGATAAAACGTTCCGACCTGGTTCTTGACTCCGGCCGCGTTCAGAGCGGTCTTGCCGCCATGGGACGAGTCGATCGCCGAGAGCCAGGTGGAGGGGAGGTGCACCAACCGGACTCCGCGCTTTAGGATGCTCGCGACGAAACCGCCGAAATCACCGACCGAGCCGCCGCCCGCGACGACGATCGTCATGCGCGGAGGCGCGAAGTGGCGAGTGCGCTCGAGGATCGTCCTCAGGTGCGTCGGAAAAGCGTCAAGCTCCTTGAGCGCCTCGCCCGCCCGGACCTCGTAGCGCGCGCCGAAACCCACGGTCCATTCCTCGAAGCTTGGAACCGCGCGCGCCAGCGCGCTGTCATAGATCAGCAGGGTCTCCGCCAAGCAACCCCGCAGCGCGAGCTTTGCGGGCGGGGGCAGTTTTTCGCTGAAGACCAGCCGGGGTTTTCTCATGGAAAGCCTCTCTCGATGAATTCAGGGTTTGCGCACCCACTGGCCGTCCATTCCACCGTCCATGAGCTGGATCCAGGTGCCCGCGGGCGAGTGGACCTGGAAAGAGCGGGCAAAGCTTTTTTGGATGTCGGCGAGCTTGCTCTTGTCGGCGTTGTTGGCCTTGAGCACTTCCTTGTAAAGCGCGTCGCGGTCGGCGTTCTCGTCGCTGATGAGCTTCTGGATCTTTTTCATCGCGTCGATTTTGGGCGTCTTGTCGGAGGTGCGGTAGACGAGCTTGCCTTCATTGTTTTCGCCGATGAAGCCCGCGGATTTCTGCGCGTTGAGCTCGTCCATGCGGGCGATCTGGCGTTCCTTGATCGAATCAACCGCTTTGCCCCCGACTTTCACGGTCACGTCGTCGCCGGCCTGCGCTTCGGCGATGAACTCCACCGATAGCAGCGAGGTCTTCGCGGCCGGGCCGCTGTTGGCGCCCGGGCTCGGAGCGGACTCCGGCGCCGTTTTGCCCTTTTCCTTGGCGCGATACAGTTCGCGCACGTAATCGTCGGTGGCGCGCTGGACCGCCGCCTCGGGGAGAGTCATGTTCACATTGAGAGTCAGGCAGCCCGGAAGCGCGCCCAGCAAAAAGGCCGGGATCAGCCAGTAGCTGTTAGCTTTTAGGATTTTCCGTAGGTTCACATTCGAGATCAAGTTCGGCATCGGTCTTCTCCTGTGGCTGGCTGGTCCGCTCGCTGAGGGCCTTGAGGCGCTCCGTGAGCTGGCGAATATAGTTGGCGATCGCGGGCGCGTCCATCAGCACCGGATAGCGCGGGCTCTGAATCGGGACCCGAAATCCTCCCCAGGCCACCGCTCCGATCACCGGCACTCGGTCCATGATGCTCGCGCCATACAGGATAAAGCGTTTCTTCTCTTTTTTATAGATCTCCGGAGGGTCGAGCGTTTCCAGCTCGACCACCCCGTCCTCGGAGCGGAGCTTCACGCCAGCGTAGTCGATGTCATAGCCGCCAAAAATATAGCGGGGCGTTCCGAACGCGTACCATTTGACCAGACCGGGGATGTTTTCCAGGCGGCTCCCCGCGACGACTTCGACGAAGTTCTGGACCGCGGCCGGGGAGAACACCACCCGGGAGCGGTCCGCCGGAGGCTTGACCTCGATCCGGGCGTCAAACCGGGTCGGCAACCAGGATTGGAAGGTCACGTCGCGGGCATAACCTTCGAGCGAGCCTTTCATTTCCCCGAAGTTAAGCCACTGACCGATCTTTTCAAGTCGGATGTTGCGCATCTCGGCGGTGAAGTCGAGCTCCGGTACTGGACTTCCCAGGTCGAAGATGCCGATCTCGTCCGCCTCGCTCACCCCACCAACAAGCTCCGCCCGGACCTGTCCCGTGGGATCGATGGAGTCGCGGGAGATCTCCACCCGGGGAAACTGCAGCTCGACCTGCGCCGGGGGCACCCGAGTTCCGGTCAGGCAAAAGGGGCGCGTGAGCTTTTCAGTCGGTGTGGGCGCAAGCTCTAGCGAGGTTTCTAATGTGAAATCGGCTTTTTCTCCTGGCGCGCCGCCCGGGATCCCCGCGATCCCCGGAATCCCTGTAATCAATGAGCCGCTGATGGTGTCGACTTGAAACGGAATATCTCCGACCTTGAGCGGGAGCCGGCTTCCGTCGCCGACTCTTACGCTCCAGGCCCGAGGAGCGCCCGAAGCGCTTTTCTCAGGCACGATCGCCAGGGGCACCGGAGCGAGCGAAACTTCGAGGTGCTTGTAGGCCGCCCGCTCGAGCGCAAGTGTTCCGTGAATGCCTTTGGAGGTTGAAAAGGGGAGATCGAAGACGGCGCCCTGGACGAGTAAGGGTTGCGACTCCGGTTTGATGGAGACGTCGGAGAGTCGCACGTGGCCTTCCACCTCGGGATAGGTGCCGGCAGCCGCCGGAAGTCGGAATTGCGCCCGACCGGAAGTCTTGAGCTTGCCGGCGCGCAAGCCCAAGCTTTGGAGGGCCGGGGTCCATTGGGGGACGATCTGAGTCAACCCTTCCGCCATGACGCGCAAGTCCAGTTCGGGCAGGTTCCAGCGCAGCTTTGCGGAGTTCGGAACTCCACCGGAACCGGTCACCGCTCCGTCGAGCTCGAGGGCGCCGAGCGAGACCTTGGCCGAAAGGGAGGGAGTCTTTGGATCTATCTGGGCGTTGACTTGGAGCGGAAAATTTTCGAGGGGCACCGAAATGAGTATCCCGTTCCAGAGGACGTCGGCGGTTTTGCCCTCCAGCCGGAGTCCGGTGTCCTTGCCGGCCTCGAACGGCACCAAAGTCATTTGCATGCCCTGCGAGAAGCGAAGCCCCTTGAGTTCCATGCTGGGGTTGCCCCCTGCAGGGTTTTCAAAACTGAGCGCCTCAATGACAACACGGCTTTCCCATCTGTTTTCGCGCCAGCCCGAGATCGCGGTCAGCTGGCTCAACCCGATTCCGTAAAGATCCCAACTCCACTTCGCGCTCCGGGTGTTCATGCCAAAGGCGTGCACTTCGGAAAACGTCCGAGTCGCTTCGACCCAAAGGTGCAGGTCGAGCGGTGAGGAAGCCCTTTCGGGGTGCCCCACCGGCTCGATCGTGATCTCGGGGTCGTAGGTCACGATCAGGTCCGTGTCGCGGGCATCCTTTTTAACTTCGACCGGACCGGCCAACCGGAGGCGGAACTCGCCCCATTTCAGACGGATCGCTAGCGATGAGAGGCGCCCTCGGAGCAGCTCGCGCCAGCTCTTGCGCACTTCGACGGACTCGATCTCAAAGGGAAGCTGATGCGCGATGCCTTTGAGCGCGCGCTCGATCATCGCCGTGGGGTCTGAGCGCTTGAGTGCGATGGTCAGTCCGAGGCCGCTCAGTGCGGCAAGGGCCGAGACGATGAAGAGGGTCCTGCGAAGTTGCATCTGCTCGCAGTTTATCAAGGATTTTGAAAGGCTAAAAGCGCATGCTCCGTCTTTACGGGGTAGCGTCCATCCCTATTACTTTCCTCTCCCAGCCCCGAAAAACGCAAATCCCCGCTGGCAGAAATTCCTCACGGCCTGAGTCATCCGCTGCGCGGTGGGAGCGCGCTGCGCGACGTCGCGAGCATGGATGCCGGCCTCGGTCTTGACCCGATTCTGGACGCCGGCGGCCAGTAAGCTCAACCTTTTGGCGGAGTCGGCTCCGTACTTCTCTCCCCAATCCTTGAGGGCTTTGGACATGGCGGTGTCGACATGTCGGGTAAAGAACTCTTCCATCGTGCCGAACTTCGACATGTCGACTTTGGCCAGCAGTTCCTCGATTTGCTCTTGAGCCATGAACCGATCGGCGAGCACTTGGCGGTAGATCTCGTCGAACTCCTTGGAATTCAGGCCATCGCGGATGATGTTGTCCGCGGCCTCGTCGAAGAACTCGCCGAGGAAGCGCTTGGCTTCCGCCACTTCTTGAGGGGAGCTATTTTCGGTAATGCCCGGGAGGAGCCGGTTGTTGATCAGCTGCTGTTTGATCTTCTCGATCTTGCCGAGGTCGTCGTTCGGAGGAGCGTCCTTGGCCCGATCAATATCGCCGCCACCCGTGGCGTAACGCCCTTTAACGAAGACAGCCCGATGGCCCGCGTTCAGGACGATCGCTTCCTTGAGGAGACTGCTCAGGTCTGAGACTCGGAGCAGCTCATCCGAAAGCGGGCGTACGTAGCCCAGGTAACCTTTACCCGGATAAAGGCTGATGGCTTCCACGCCGTTTTTGCGGTTGAGCAAGGCCTCGGTCATCCAGTGGCCGTAGACTTCATGGGTCGCCACGGCTTCTACCGCCTCCTTCGTGAAAGGGCTGATCTCCTGGGCTTTGAGGTCTGTTAGCTGGGGCGTTCGATTGCGAGACGTCGCGCTTATGTCGGAAACAAAGTTCCAATTTCGCTCCTCGAGTCCTTGCTTGTTGATGGGGATGCCTTCAAGCGCAACCTCTTTGCCGTTTGCCAGCCACTGGAACTTGCCATTGGCGCCGACCTTAAGCTCGATCTCCCTTACTGCGGGGATATCCGATAGGATGCCGCCGAGCGGCCTTTTGATCACGTCCTCGAAGCCTCGGTTCACTTCGCGCATGCCGAGCTCGATCGTCGTCAGGCGATCGACCACGCCTTTGACCGCGCCTTCGTCGATCTTGATTTTGATGGGATGGCCTGCGTCAGCTTGCGCCTTCTGCACGATTTGGGCGACCATCATCTCGCCGATATCCAGCTGGACGGATTTAGGCTGGGGACCCATGACATAGACTCGGCCGAGGCGAGCCACCTTGGGTGCATCGAGGCCTTTTTGGCTAAAGTAGTCGACGATTTGCTTGGGGCCGATCATTTTCACGAT
>CAYXVB010000005.1:0-11027 GCA_964467785.1 uncultured Bacteriovoracaceae bacterium | reverse complement strand
CTTCTTGGAGCGAGTTGCCAGTGATGACGATCGTAAAGGCGCGCGCGTCGATGGTTTCGCTTCCGATCTTGACGAAGCCTTCGTTCAAGAGCTCATAGAGCATGTTCAGGGCTTCGAGCCGGCCCGCGATCTCATGGGACGTCAATCCCGCGAAGGAGAGAAGCTCATCGAGGCAAATGACGCCGCCGCCGGACCGCGCGCGCGTCTTGAGCCAGCGTTCGAACTCGGTTTCCTTAGTGGCGCCGACAATGCCGGTCGGAGGGCGAAGGTAGTTGGACAACGCGTATTTGTCCGTCAAATTGGTCATCTTGAAGAAGGCGTTTGGATCGCCGTAGAGATTCTTGGCGATCGCCTTGGCCGTCTCGGTCTTGCCGTTGCCGGAAGTCCCTATTAGGGTGACCACCGGGCGGGTGCTCCAGTCCACCTTCTTGAGCTTGAAGAGCTCGGCCAGGTCTTGGATGACCTCGGTGTTGCCTTTGATGTCATTGGCCATGTTGGAGGTAAATCTCTTGATCCGCTCCACCATCGCCGGATCCGACGCCCAAGGAGTTTGCAAGCGGTCGTCGACGACGCCCAGGGAGTAGGCCACGGGAGCTTTGCCGTCGACGTTGACCATCAATTTTTGCGAAGGCAAGGGACGGCCGTTGATCTCAGTCGTACCATCCTCCAGGTGGATCGTGACTTTTTTGCCGCGCTCTCCGAGGTGGGGGACGATGTGGGCGAAAATTTTGTCATCGAGCTGTTCTTGGATGTAGGAATAGCCCTTATCGAATTCAAAGCCGTCCAAATGGGCGGCCTTGAGGACGACTTCGTCCGGGATCACCAGCTCGACTCCGTGATCGATTTTGGCGTCCTGGATGTATTTGGCGACTTTATTGCGCGCGGCCTTCTCGAGCTCCTCCCGGGTGGGCGGCAGGATGTAGAGCGGGGTGTAGCGGCGGCGTTGCTTGGCGGCCTCCTGCTGGATCTCGCTCGTGTCGCCCGATTGGTTGCTTTTGGAGACAATCGCGCCGATGTAGTCGTCGAAGACCTGTCGGATGGTGTCGGGTTTGATCCGTTCCATCTCTTTGCCGTCGACGACGACTTTTTCGGTCGCGGCACGGCGACGGGCCTCATACTGATCCCAGGTCATGCGGACTTTATTGTCCTTGGGGATCATGACGTCCTGGCCGATGTTCGAATTCGACCAAATGACAAAACGGCTCGTGTCATATTCCTTGCCCAAGCCGTCAGTAAACTTCTTGTCCGTGATCATGTTGGTGAGCAACTGGATCACGTCCCGATGGAGGTAGTCAGCCTCCTCGATTTTGATCACGCCGCCGCGGGGATGGTCCTTGATGAATTTGGTGAGGATCGAGCGTTGCTCCTCGGATCCCACCGTGCCCGATGGCGAGCCCAGGAGCTTGTTGAGCTCTAGGCCGCCGTTTTTGAACTCGGCGCCATTGATGGTCAGCATCGCGTCGCCGAAGAAGTGCTTGGCGATCTGTTCGGCCCCATACGACTTGCCGCCCCCTGGAGGCCCAAAGGCGGCGATGGCAGTCATTTTGGTCGGCTGCATTGAGGAAAAGTGCTTCCTCAGCGTTCTTTCGATCTCGTATTTGGCTCCATCGTTACCGACGTATTCGGCCTCGAAGGGGGCCATCTTATCTCGGAACTTCCTCTCGAAGCTGGGGTCACCCGCGATGAGGTCCATGTTGAGCTTTTCACGGAGGTACTCGCGCACATCTTCGGGCTCGAGCACCACGTCGCCGGTTTTTTTGCCCGCCTCGCGATTGATCTTGCGGGTGATGGCGGACTCCAAGAGCTCCTTGGCGCCAGTTGGATTGCCCGCATGTGGCTGCTCCGTTCCGGCATAGCGGTAGGCGTACTCGTAGGCGTCATCCGAGATCCCGGAGAACCGCAGGCCCTGCTTTTGGTGGGCCTTCTTCCACTGGCCTTCGTAGGCCTGACGGATGAGCTGGATCGTGTCTTTTTTGCTGAACTCGTCGACATGCACTTCGGTAAAGCGGCGACTGAACGCATTGTCGGAAAGGAATTCGCGCGACTCGCTCGATGTCGTCGAGAACACTAGGTTGACCTTGGGGTCATCGCCCACGGCATTGATCACTTCGGTGAGGAATCCTTTTAGCGCATTGCGTGTCATCGGCGTGGTGATATGGGCTTCGTCCACGTAAACGATGACGCGGCGACCGGTCGCTCGAGAGAGACTTTTGGCGCCATTGATCTGGTCGCGGATCACGGTGGGATCCGATGGGTTGGTGACCGCGGTGATGGGAAGCTCGACCAAGATCGGCGGCTTTTCGTCTCGGATCTGAAGTTTGCCTTTGACGAACTTGTCGGAGAGCATTTTGAGGATGGTGGTCTTGCCGGTGCCCGCCTTGCCGGTCAGGAGGATGTGGCCTTTTTCGAGTTTGCTTAAGGCGTCCACGATCTCGGTCTGCTGTTTTTCGCGGCCGAAGTAATTGACAAATTCTTTACCGGGAAAGTTGTGGGTAGCCACCGATTTGTCGGAGTGGATCGACTCGACGCTCCCGAGGAAATGTCTGGCCGCATCCTTTTGCGCCTCACTGGCCTTGGAGGCATCAATCAGCTCCTGCGTGCTCAAAGCTTTGCCGGCCACTCGCGGTACTGGTTGGAAGGGTTGGCCTGTGGGCGCGCTCTGAACAGCGTATATGGCCTGGGACTTGGTCGTGTCGTCGGCGATGATAAATTGCGGCGGAAATCCCACGTTGCGCTTCGCAACTGCGTCGTCCGGGCGGTAGTCTTGCAGGAAGGCCTCAAAGCTTTTTTTCCCTTCGGCGTCGAGCAGGCCGCGATTCAGGATGTTCTGGATTTCGGGCAGGCCAGTGGCGCCGTTGCGCTGAGCGGGATACCAGCCCGTTCCATCCCTGGGCGTGGTGTTGCCGCGCCCCTTATAAAGCATCGTGAGGGCTTTGAGCACGAGTGAGCGCGCGTTTTCAGGGCGAGTAAAGCCGGGCGTGTATCTTCTCGCATTGCTGAGAACCTGCTCGAGCCGATCAATCACCCGAATGACGCCGTCAGGTTGGTCGATCTGGGAGAGTGCGACTCCATATGAGTTAGCCGGGAGCTTGGCATCGAGCTCGGCTTCGAGCGCGCGGACCTGGGTGACGAGTGCCTCGGCGGCTTGAGGATCCACCACCGGTAGTTCTGCCGCGGTCGCGATGGAGGTAGCGCTGATGGTCATGAGCAGCGCCAGGCACTTCAGTGCTTGGAACGCTGACCTTTGAATTGATTGCTTTCGCACCCTGACACTCCTCGCGTCGAATCTAGAACAGACCATGTCATAAACCCTTTCGGCGGAAGTGCCGGGAAGTTTGAGCGAATTTCCAACTATTCGAAAGGTGATTAGAGCTGTGCTGTGATTTCGTGGAAGAATATTGCCTTCACCCTTTGAATCACTTCATGCATCGAGACAATGCGGAGGGCCGGGGGGCGAGTCAAATTCTTGGCGAGGCGGTGCCGGAGAGATTTGCCTCGAGGCGTCAAGTGATTCCCCCATGACTTCTCCGCAATGGGTTTGTGAGTGGAAGCGGTAGGCGAGTGCCAAAGGTCAATCGGACATGCTTTGTCGTATTTAGAGCGCGACATTCCGGATCAAAACAGACTAGTCAACGGCAAAGATCCAAGCTAAGAACGTTGTCATCCTTTTCAAAAAGCAAAACGACAGGAACCTCAATGGCAGGCATCTCAGGTAATCAGAAGAAGTTGGGTGTCGGACTTTCGCTGGTTCTCGTGGTCCTCGTTCTCGGCGGTGTGGCAATGGTTTTCCCCACCGCTTCGAACCAGGGCTACGCGCCGGAACAGCCGATCCCGTTCAGCCACAAAATCCATGCGGACACGAACAAAATTGACTGCAAATATTGTCACACCGGCACGGAAGTGAGCCGTCACGCGACGATCCCGTCGATGAACGTCTGCATGAACTGCCATTCCGTCGTGAAGACCGATAGTCCGTACATCAAGCAGGTCCGTGCGGCATGGGACGCCGGCAAGGCGATCGAATGGGTTCGCGTGCACGAGCTCCCCGACTTCGTCTACTTCCCGCATAAGCGTCACGTCGCCAAGGGCGTGAGCTGCGAAGCCTGCCACGGCAACGTCGCGCAGATGGATCGCGTCGAACAGTTCGCTCCTCTCACCATGGGCTGGTGCATGGACTGCCATCGTGGCGTGACGACTCCCAAGAACGTGTTGGCCAACGTGTACCCGGGCGTGAAGAATCCTCACGGTCCCGTGGCGCCCGTGAACTGCAACACTTGCCACAACTGACCTGACCGCAGGCCAGATCTGGAATCGAGCAGGAACATTATAAGTATGGAAAAGCATCCCGAAACGCAGAACACGCAGCAGAAGAACGAGTTCGTTCCCCCGCGCCACTGGATCGGTCCGGAAGAACTCGAGGCCAGCTACTGGGCTGACCCGGTCGTGATGGAAAAGCGCTCCCAGGAGTTCCACGACAAGCCGATCGAAGTCCTCGACGCCATCGACAAAATCGACAAGGCCGGCGTCAATCGACGTGACTTCCTGACGGTGATGGGCGCCTCGATGGCGATGGCCAGCTTTGCTTGCGCCCGCCGTCCCGTGCAGAAAATCATCCCGTACGTGGTCAAGCCTGAGGAAATCACCCTTGGCGTTCCGACCTGGTATGCTTCGACCTGCAAGGAGACGGGTTACGGCATTCTGGTCAAGAGCCGCGAAGGCCGTCCGATCAAGATCGAAGGCAATCCGGATCACCCGCTCAATAACGGCGCCCTGAGCGCCCGCGGCCAGGCCACGGTCCTGAGCCTCTATGATCCGGATCGTCTCAAGGCTCCGCTCTTCCGCAATCGCGCCATCGGCGGCAGCCAGGAGATCAGCTGGAGCGATGCCGACAAGCGCATCGGCGAGAAGCTCAAGGGCGCGACCAAGGTCCGCATCCTTTCTGGCGAAATCCTCAGCGAGTCCACGCAGCGCGTAATCCGCGAATTCCTGGGCGGCTTCGGCAACGGCGCCCAGGTGGTCTTTGAGCCGCTCTCGCTCGAGGACGTCGCCGAAGGCCAGGCTCAGAGCTACGGCACCGCCGTCGTTCCGAGCTATCGCTTCGACAAGGCGGATGTGATCCTCTCCATCGGCGCCGATTTCCTCGGTACCTGGAATTCCCCGGTCGAACACGCGAATCAGTGGTCCAAGAACCGCAAGCTCGACTCCGATCAGCACACTCAGGCGACCCTGTCCAAGTTGGTGACTTTCGAAGCCACGATGACGCTCACCGGAGCCAATTCCGACGAGCGCTACCCGATCCGTCCCGGCGATGAGCTCAAGATCGCCCTCGCGATCGCTCATCAGATCGTCGTCGCCGACAAGAAGTCCGCTTACTCGTCCAACTCCGCGGTGGTCAGCCTCCTTTCGGGCTATTCCCCGGAGGCGGTCGCTTCGGAAATCGGGCTGCAGGGCGGAGCTGAAACGATCCGGAAAACTGCCCGCGAGCTCTTCAGCGCCCGTGGCAAGGGTCTGGTGGTCGCCGGCGGCCTCACCGCTCGGACCAAGAACGCGCAGGCTCTGCAGATCGCGGTCAACTTCTTGAACTCCGCGCTCGAAAACGAAGGCAGCACGATCGACGGCACCGTCGCTCCGTTCTCGCCCAAGAGCCGCTTCGCGGATCTCGCCCGTCTCATCCAGGACATGAAGGGTGGTCAGGTCGAAGTTCTGATCGTTTATCGCACCAATCCGGCGTACTCGCTCCCGCGCGGCCTTCTCGGTCTCGCCGACGCGATGGCCAAGGTCCCGACCGTCATCTCCATCGGTGAGCGTGACGACGAAACCGCTCAGTTCGCGGACTTCGTCCTCCCGGATCATCACTTCCTGGAGAACTGGGGCGATGCGACTCCGCGCAAGGGCCTCTACAGCATCCAACAGCCGGTGATCGCGCCGATCCATTCGTCGCGCGCTTTCGAGGACATGCTCATCACCTGGGCCAAGGGCGCGGGCAAGGGCAAAGGCCTGATCGCCACGGCCGAGGACTGGCACGCTTATCTCCAGGCCAACTGGAAAGAGACGATCTTCAAGCTCAAGCCTGCGGCTGGCTCGTTCGAGCAGTTCTGGGAAGGGACGCTCCGTTTGGGGGTGTTCGACGCCCGCAGCGGCGCGAAGCCTTCGGTCCGCGCGTTCCGCACGGCCGCACTCGAGACTCTGCCCAAGTACACCAAGGCGGCAGAAGGCCTCAGTCTGGCGTTGTACTCCAAGGTTTCCATGCACGACGGCGCGATGGGTCAGCCCAACAATGCCTGGTTGCAGGAGCTGCCGGATTCGATCAGCTCGGTCACTTGGGACAATTATGTCAACGTCGGTCCGGCTCTCGCCAAGAAGCTGGGTCTGAGCGAAAACGACGTGGTTGAGCTCGTCGCAGGCGATGTCCGCGCCGAGATCCCGGTTCACATCCAGCCCGGCATGCACCCGCAGACCGTCTCGGTGGCGGTCGGCTACGGTCGCAGCAAGGTCGGCAAAGTCGGCAACGGCGCCGGTGTGGATGTTTATCCCTTCGTCCAGATCGTCAACGGCACCCTGGCCTTCTCCGGCCAAGGGGTCACTCTGCGCAAAACGGGACGCATGTACCGGCTTGCCGCGGTTCAATGGCATAACGCTTCTGAAGGCCGCCCGGTCATCAATGACATCACGCTCGCCCGGTTCAAGAAGAATCCGGCGGCGTCGAACCACCAGGATCCGCACCTGCGCCTGGACAAGGTTCCGACGATGTGGCCCCGACACGAGTACAAAGGCTACCGCTGGGGCATGGCCATCGATCTCAATTCCTGCATCGGCTGCGGCGCTTGCACGCTGGCCTGCCAGGCGGAAAACAACGTCCCGGTCGTCGGTCGTGACCGCGTCCGCGTCAGCCGCCAGATGCATTGGATCCGCATCGATCGCTACTACATGGGCAATCCGGAAAACCCGGATGTCCTGTTCCAGCCCATGCTGTGCCAGCATTGCGAAAACGCCCCGTGCGAGACGGTCTGTCCGGTTCTCGCCACGGTCCACGACGACGAAGGCCTGAACGTTCAGGTTTACAATCGTTGCGTCGGCACTCGCTACTGCCAGAACAACTGTCCTTACAAGGTCCGTCGCTTCAACTTCTTCGATCATTGGAAGTCGTACGAAGGCACGATGAACTTGGCTTGGAATCCGGACGTCACCGTCCGTACCCGCGGTATCATGGAAAAGTGCACGTTCTGCGTGCAACGCATCCGTGACGCCAAGGACAAGGCCAAGGATTTGGATACCAAGGTCGTCGACGGCGCGTTCAAGACGGCCTGTCAGCAGACCTGTCCGACCGATGCGATCATCTTCGGTGACGCGAATGACCCGAAATCCCGCGTGTCCAAGCTCCGCGCCGACAAGCGTGCGTTCAAGGTTCTCGAGGTGCTGAACACCGAGCCGATGATCTCGTACATGTCGAAGGTCAGAAACAAGGAAGCAGCTGAGCATGGCGCTGGCAACGGCCATGGCGGCGGCGACCATTCCACCGGTCACAACGGTTAAACGGGGAAGAGAAAGACATGACTCCAGTCACGCAAGCTCTGCCTGCACAAATTAGAAACGACGTCCTAGTCACCGGCGGCAAGTCGATGGCTGACGTCAACAACGACGTGGCGGCCCCGCTCGAGCGCTTTCCTTCGGGCCGCTGGTGGATCGCGTTCGCGATCGCGCTGATCTGCTTCGGCATCGGCGCCGTCTTGGCGACTGACATGTTCATGAACGGTCTGGGGGTTCTGGGCCTGAACCAGCCCAACGGCTGGGGCGTGTTCATCGTCAACTTCGTCTTCTGGGTCGGTATCGGTCACGCCGGTACTTTGATCTCGGCGATTCTCTTCCTGTTCCGCCAGAAGTGGCGTACGGGCATCAACCGCGCCGCGGAAGCCATGACGATTTTCGCCGTCATGACCGCGCTGATCTTCCCGGTCATTCACACCGGCCGTCCCTGGTACGCGATGTTCTGGCTGCTGCCGTATCCGAACCAGCGTCAGCTGTGGGTCAACTTCCGCTCGCCGCTCCTCTGGGACGTGTTCGCGGTCGGTACTTACTTCACGATCTCGGCCGTGTTCTGGTTCGTGGGCCTCATTCCTGACCTGGCGACGATCCGGGATCGCGCCAAGCACCCGATCCGCAAGTTCATCTACACGGTCCTTTCGATGGGCTGGCGCGGTTCGAACAAAAACTGGTCGCACTACGAAATGGCCTACATGATTCTGGCCGGTCTCTCGACCCCGCTGGTTCTCTCGGTCCATACGATCGTTTCGTTCGACTTCGCGGTCTCGAACTTGCCGGGTTGGCATACGACGATCTTCCCGCCGTACTTCGTTGCGGGCGCCATCTTCTCGGGTTTTGCGATGGTCGTGACGCTCCTGGTGATCACGCGCGAGCTCTTCGGCCTGAAGCACTACATCACGATCAACCACCTCGAGAAGATGAACAAGATCATCATGGCCACGGGCATGATGGTCGGCTACGCGTATATCTGCGAGTTTTTCATCGCGTGGTACAGCGGCAACCCGTTCGAGCGTTTTGCGTTCATCAATCGCGCCTTCGGTCCTTACTGGTGGGCGTATTGGACGATGTTCTGCTGCAATGTGTTCATCCCGCAGGTATTCTGGTTTAAGAAGGCCCGCACCAGCATCCCGATCATGTTCGTGGTCTCGCTGTTCGTGAACATCGGCATGTGGTTCGAGCGTTTTGTGATCACGGTGACTTCGCTGCATCGTGACTTCGTGCCGTCCTCGTGGCGCTACTACGTGCCGACCTGGTATGACTGGGGCATCACGCTGGGCAGCTTCGGTTGGTTCTTCATCTTCTTCCTGCTGTTCTGCCGCCTGCTTCCGGTCATCGCCATGGCCGAAGTGAAGGGTGTCATGGACGGCGCTCATCCGCACGGTACGGAAGGGTCTGAACATGACAAGCACTAATACTTTGGCAACGGAACGGCCTCTTGTCGGGGTCGTGGGATTCTTCGACGGGCCGGCGCCGCTCCTCAAAGCGACGGCAGCCACTCGGGATGCGCACTATGAGCGTTTCGATGCGTTCACGCCGTACCCGATCCACGGCATGGATGCGGCTCAGGGCCTCAAGCGCTCTCCGCTTCCGTACGTGACCTTGATCGCTGGCTTGACCGGAACTTGCTGCGCCTTCGCGCTGCAGTACTGGACCTCCGCGGTGGACTGGCCCTTGATTGTCGGCGGCAAGCCCTTTAACTCCTGGCCGGCTTGGGTGCCGGTCATGTTCGAGTTGACGGTTCTTTTCGCGGGTCTCTCGACGGTGGGGGCGATGTTCGCTCTCAACGGTCTTCCGAACATCAAACGCCGCAGCTTTGATCCCGGCATCACGCGCGATCGCTTCGCGCTCGCGATCGAATCGCCGCTGCCGGTGGATGCCGATGACGAGGCCGCCCAGAAAAAGGCGGCCCGTTTCAAGAAGTTCGACGAGAACGAAGCCGTGGAGTTCCTGAAAGCGCAGGGCGCCACGGAAGTCCGCAAGGTCTATGCGGAAGGATGGTTCTGAGTCATGAAATTGAGTAAACTGATCCTCGCAGCGACGGTCGCCTTCGGCGCTTCCGCGTGTACTCATGAAAAGCCTAACTTCGTCTACATGCCGGACATGATGTACAGCCCGGCCGTCAAGGCGCAGGCGGGCGGCGTGAATCGGATGCTGAAGCCTGTCAAGGGCACGGTGCCGCGCGATTACGTGGCCTATCCGTTTCAGAAAAACCTGGTGACCGACGCTCCTGTGATCGCCAACGTGAATCCGCTCCGGCCCACGGCCGATGTCCTTGCTCGTGGTCAGGCGTCGTACAAGATTTACTGCGGTGTTTGCCACGGCCCGAAC
Source organism: uncultured Bacteriovoracaceae bacterium (assembly GCA_964467785.1). Classification (GTDB taxonomy): domain Bacteria; phylum Bdellovibrionota; class UBA1018; order UBA1018; family UBA1018; genus CAYXVB01. Next base: position 1,157 of record CAYXVB010000005.1, on the reverse strand, counting down.
GGGGAAGGGGACGGCACGATCATTCCGAAGTTCCCACGTCCGCCGTCGCTCCAGTCGGATAAGATCCGCAATTACAAGGACGGTCAGATTTTCCATGTCATCACGATGGGCCAGAATCTGATGCCGACCTACGCGCTTCAGGTTCAAGTTCCGGATCGCTGGGCGATCGTCCATTACATCCGCGCCATCCAAAAGGCCAAGCATCCCTCGGCTCAGGATTTGGAGGCAGCCAAGGCTGCTTCCCAGCAATAACAGAGGTAGCGAGTCACATTATGGCACACGCAGATACTCACGAAATCAGAAACCCGGGTTCCTACGCGGTCTCCGGCGGCTTCAAGACGATGCTCATTGCCTTCGCGGCGATCGGTGCGGTTGCCTTCGGCGTCGCCCTGATGAGCGATCCAGCCCGCGCCTGGGCGGCCTTCGTCCAGAATCACTTCTATTACATGTCGATCGCGTTGATCGGCCTGTTCTTCGCTTCGATCCAGTGGCTGACGGGCGCGATGTGGAGCGCCCCAGTTCGTCGCGTCTTCGAATCGTTCACGAGCTACCTCCCAGTGGTATTGATCACTGGCGCGTTGCTCTATTTCGGGATCCATCACCTCTATATCTGGAGCCATGCTTCGCATGTCCAAGGTGATATGGTGCTCGAAGGCAAGTCGGGCTATCTGAGCACCGGCTTTTTCATGATTCGCGGCTTGATCGCAGTCGGAATCTGGATCTTCTTCGCCAAGAAAATGATCGGAAACTCGATCGCGCAGGATCTCTCCAAGGATCCGCAGCTGACGATGAGCAACCGCCGCCTCTCGCCGGCGTTTCTGATCATCCTGGGCCTCACGTTCACGATGATCAGCTTCGATCAGCTCATGTCGCTCGATCCTCACTGGTTTTCGACCATGTTTGGCGTCTATTGTTTTGCCGGTGGATTTTACGCGATGCTTGCGGCGACCTGCCTGGTCACCCTGCACCTGTTGAAGACGGGCCATCTCAAGGGCATCGTCAATGACAACCATCTGCATGACATTGGCAAGTTCATGTTCGCCTTCACGGTATTCTGGGCGTACATCGCGTTCTGTCAGTTCTTCCTGATCTGGTATGCGAATCTCCCGGAAGAAACCGGCTACTACATGAATCGCATCGATGGCGCCTGGTTCTGG
>CAYXVB010000004.1:21604-46543 GCA_964467785.1 uncultured Bacteriovoracaceae bacterium | reverse complement strand
CATGGCCGCGCCGCGCAAGGACAAGAGCAAGGAGATTCCGGCGATCGCGCTCAATGTGCATAAGTCCACGGGAAGTCGCGTTGATTTCGGCGCGACCTGGATCTCGCTGCCGAGCAGCAGCAACATGCCGTTCGCCTTGAGCATGTTGGGGTTTGATCTCAAATATGTCATTTGGCAGCCGGAGGAGAGTCCGACCTGGGCACTGAGGATCAGCTATGGGCAGTCTTCGTTCGGGCTTCCGCTCGCCAGCCAGTCGATGTCGATTCCGGGTTACGGTACGGTGTCCGGCAGCGTGGACCTTTCCGTCATGACCTATAGCTGGACTCCGCAGTTACTCGTTTCGCGTCGCCTGGACTGGGCCGAAGGATACATCGGCGTCGGCTATCACATCCCGACCGCGATCGTTAAGGTGGATGCGAGCTTCTCTCCGCCGATGGATTCGCAAAACTTGTCAGTGTCCGAGCGAGGGACTGGCGGAGCTTTTGAGGCATTTACGGGCCTCAGCCTGCGAATGCCGCTCATCGGCATCCATCTCACGATGGAAGGCTGGTACAGCGCCGTTGGCGCTCCAGGACTCGCGGTCAAACTCGGGACAAGTCTTTAGTCGCGCGGACGGGAGGGCGGGCTCAGCGGAGGGCTTCCGCTCCAGCGCTGACCAATTCGAGAAAGCTCTCTGCCTTGAGGCTAGCTCCGCCCACTAGGGCGCCATCCACGTCCTCGCAAGAGAGGAGCGCCTTGACGTTATCCGGGGTGACGCTGCCACCGTATAGGATCTGCGTTTTTTCGGCACCGGCCTTGCCGAAACGCTCGGCCAGGCTGCGGCGGATAAAGGCATGCGCATCCTGAGCCTGTTCTCGAGTCGCGGTCAATCCGGTCCCAATCGCCCAGACGGGTTCGTAGGCGATGACGAGGCGCTCTCTCAACTCGGAAATTCCGCCCGCGATCTGGCGCGCGAGCACAGTCTCGGTCTGGCCGTTTTCGCGTTCGGCGCGGGTTTCGCCCACGCAGAGGATGACGCGTATTCCTTGAGCCACGAGACTATCGGCACGCTTGCGCACCGTCTCGTCGGTCTCGCCAAAGTACTGCCGGCGTTCGGAGTGGCCAACCAGTGCCCATTGAATGCCGAGTTCCGTGAGCATAGGACCGGAGACTTCTCCTGTGAAAGCGCCTTTCTTCTCCCAATGGACGTTCTGCGCCCCAACAAAGACCGGCAGCGGCAGCTCACGCGCGAGCTGCTGCGCGCGCGCGATGGAAAGAAACGAAGGGAAGACGCCCGCGGTCAGGCCAGTGGCTTTGTGAGCTATGGCGCTTCCCCGGGATTTGATCGCGGCGAAAAAGGCTTCGCTCTCCGCGATCGTGTGATTCATCTTCCAATTGCCGGCGATCAGGACTCCGCGCGAACGGTTCATCGAATGCTCCTCGCTCAGATCTGCGGATTCGGAGTCTGCGAAGCGGCTTTTTGGCGGCGACGCTCCTCGGCTGCCGCGAGCTGATGGCGCGTGGATTTGAGGATGTCGATGCCAGGGAGGCCTTTGCCTTCAAGGTACTCGAGCACGGCGCCACCGCCGGTGGAGAGATGCTCAAACTTGTCGGCAACGCCGGATTGTTTGATCGCAGAAACGGTATCGCCGCCACCCACGACTTTGACAGCCTGGAGATTGGCGAGGAAGCGAGCCACCTCGAAGGTGCCCGTGGCGTACTCGGACTTCTCGAACCAGCCGAGCGGACCGTTCCAGAAGATGGTCTTGGCGTCCTTGAGGAAGTCGTTGAATTTCTGAATCGTCTTGGGTCCGATATCAAAACCTTGGTTGGTGTCGGCGGGGACGAGCAACGGCATTTCGCGACGGCGGGCTTCTTTCATGATGCCCTTGGCGGCTTCGATATCGTCGGGCTTGGGCTGCTTGGCGCCCGCTGGGAGCGTGTCGCCTTGAGCCATCCAAAAAGCGTGTGCCATGGCGCCGCCGATGACCAGGCCGTTGACTCGGGTCATGAGCGATTCGATGGTCGCGATCTTGTCAGTGACCTTGGATCCGCCGAGAATGGCGTAAAAAGGCTTCTTAGGGTCGTGGAGCAAGGGATCCAGGAATTTGAGTTCCTTTTCGATCAAGAAGCCCATGCCCTTGTCGGCGATGATCGAAGGCACTCCGTACGTGGATGCGTGCTTACGATGCGCGGTGCCGAACGCGTCGGTGATGTAGATCTGGCCGAGCTTGGCGAGCTTGCGGGCGAATTCCGGGTCATTGCCTTCCTCGCCCGCATGATAGCGGAGATTTTCGAGCAGCATGACCTGGCCGTTCTTGAGGCTCTGGGCCATGAGCTCGATACCTTCGCCGACGCAGTCATCCGCGAGCATCACTTCCTGCCCGAGCAGCACCGCCAGGCGATTGGCCACGGGTTCCATCGAGAATTCCGGCTTGCGCTTGCCGTCGGGGCGGCCGAGGTGCGAGGCGAGGACGATCTTGGCGCCTTTTTCGATCGCGTACTTGATCGTCGGAAGGGATTCGACGATGCGGTTGTCGTCCTCGATCGACCGCTCGCCTTCGGCGTTGGGAGCACTCAGTGGCACGTTGAAGTCCAGTCTCATGAAGACCGTCTTGTTGCTGATTTCCAGATCTTGGATGTTAAGAATTCCCGTGTTTATGGCCATGAGTGCTCCCCTTTGTCCGTTGTGCTGGCGTGTTGCCGTTTTCAGTTCGCGATCAGTCTCGAAGCTTAGATGCCCTTTTCGGCCATCAGCTTGGAGAGGTCGAGCATGCGAGCCGAAAAGCCAGACTCATTGTCGTACCAGGACAGGACCTTGATGAGGTTTCCGCCGATCACCGTCGTGCAGTCGGCGTCGATCGTCGAGCTGTTGATGCTCCCGTTAAAGTCGATCGAAACGAGCGGCAGTGCCGAGTAGCCGAGAATACCCTTCATCGGTCCTTCAGCGGCGGCCTTGAGCGCGGCGTTGATCTCTTCTTTCGTGGCGTTCTTCTTGATCTCGGCGGTAAAGTCGACCATCGAGACGTTCGGGGTCGGAACACGGATGGAGAGTCCGTCGATCTTGCCCTTGAGGTGCGGAAGGACGATTCCGACCGCCTTGGCAGCACCTGTTGTGGTCGGGATCATCGACATCGCCGCGGCACGGGCGCGGCGCATGTCCTTGTGAGACAGGTCGAGCAGCTGTTGGTCGTTGGTGTAGCTGTGCACGGTGAGCATCGTGCCGCGGACGACGCCAAAGGAATCATCAAGCACCTTGACCATCGGCGCCAGGCAGTTGGTCGTGCACGAGGCGTTCGATACGATGTAGTGCTTGGATGGTTCGTAGGTGTTTTGGTTGACTCCCATGCAGATCGTGGCGTCCGGATCCTTGGAAGGTGCGGAGATGAGCACGCGCTTTGCGCCGGCTTTGAGATGGAGTGCGGCTTTTTCTTTGTCGGTAAACTTGCCGGTGCATTCGTGCACAAGCGAGGCGCCGATCTTGTCCCAGCCCAGCGCCGTCGGATCTTTTTCGGCCGTTAGTCGAATTTTCATCCGGCCGACGTGGAGAGTGTTGCCTTCGAGGCGGACTTCTTCCTTGAGCGTTCCGTGGACGGAATCGTACTTCAGGAGGTGAGCGGTCATCTCCGGGCTGGAGAGATCGTTGATCCCCACGATTTCGATGCCGTCCTGCTGGAGCGCCAGACGAGCGACTTTACGACCGATTCTGCCAAAGCCATTGATACCGATTTTGATGGGTTGCATGGCCCAACCTATACTCCCGCACGCGCAGCCTTTCCAAGCCCAAAAAGCCGTCCGCTGAGGTGCCCTACTGCACCCCAGCCGGCCTTTTTGGCGCGCCGCGTCAACACCTAGGAGCGCAAGCTCCTCAACGCCTCAGGGACGCGCTGGCTACGTGCACGGTTTTGACTTTCAATACCGGGGCCGGGAGCGGTGCAGGGCGGGTGTAGCGGTCCACTTCGACGAGGAGCGGGACCCGCACGTAGCCATGCAGCCAGGTGCCGAACCTCAGGGCCGGGGCTCGGTCGCTATCATTGCGGGGCTTGGTTTTAGCCCAAAACACGGTGGCCGGAGTCACCAGGTGGCCTAGCCCCGCGCCGCGACAGTCCAGGTCCATGGATTGGGCGGCCAAGTGGTCTTCGGGATCGAATCGACGAAGCTGGCAGAACGCCTCGCAGCTTTTTTCGTTTCGGATCTGCGCGATAATTTGTGGGGAGGCGCCCTTTTTCGGGGCAAATCGATGGATCGCCAGAGTCATTTCCCGAGCGGTCCCAGTGCTCTTGTCCGTGAAACGGGCTTGAAAGAGCTTTTCGCCTCCGGGTGCGGCGCACTGGAGCGTTCCGGCAGGGAAGGTCGCGCCCCAGGCACTCGCCCCGAGGAGCGTGCCCCAAATCACGATAGCCCGCGTGGCGACTCTATGTGTCCAATGTAACAGGCACTGAGACAGGTTGATCTGAGCTTCCATGGTTCGATCCTCCTAGGTAGGCTTAGGTTCAAGCGGTGTGCCGCATTGAGTCATTAAAAAGACTGGAGATTGCGGATCGAAAGGCCGCCCCGGTGCGGATTGGCGCTGGGGCCGTTTGCGGGCGATGAGGGAGAACCCAAGGCGCCAAACAACTGACGCCCTCCTATCCCAAGAAGATAAGCCTGGCCTCAAGCATACTTGGTAAGTTCCGAGAAATACTCATGACCCTGACTTTCAGGAGTTTTGCGTTGCTAGCGACTGTTTGGCTCTGTTGCCTTCCTTCAAGGGCCGCAGCTGAGTCTTTGACGAATGAAGAAGTCAGGATCTTAATGGATGAATTTGGGTCCGGCTATCATGGCGTTCAGGAACTCAAGGCTGACACCTATGTGTATCATTACGCGGAGCTGAATCGCAAAACCCGTGGGACAGTGCCGGGGCTGCCTACTATCCGAGGAGATGCGAGCACTCTACGCAAGCTCAATTCCAAATCAAAAGAGGTGAGGCACTATCTGAAGTCTATTGCCGACTATCCATGGTCCGAAAGGGGTAACGTTGGCAGGGACGGACTCTATGTTGCTACAGATCCAGTGGCGAGCCAAAAATGGGGCGGACCCAATGACGGCTGGGTGCTCATCCGTATCAAAGTCCCTGCCGGTACGCGGTTCCTCAGTCGAGACATGGTGCCGAGAGCAGATAAGGTTCGCGAGATTATGCGTCGGCACGACTGTGTTACGGCCAATTTCGGCTTCAAATCTTTTGATCAGCTCTATTTTTCGATAGGCTGTCCAGCCTTCTTTAAAGATTTTTTTAATAAATCAAATATATCTGGCTTCTATTATGAATGGTGGGCGAGTGATTTCGAGGGTTGTAAGAAAGAGCGCTTTCGCGACAGGCTGAATACTCTCGTGCTTCTCGGGTCGTCGCTGGTCTCGGACAAGAATATCGCTGTTTTCACCGCTACGAATTTCAAAGCCGAACCGAACGAGGACCCGTCTGAGCGACTGATCATTCAGGAGCTTTTTAAAGATCCACTAGCGCGGGTCAACGGCGACTCCTATGATCGTTCTCCGCCTCGGCTACTTTGGCCAAGTCTAAAGAATGAGAGGTATCCGGCAATTTCGGAATGGAAAGCTCAACACTTGATCGCCTGCGAGGATGCGGGAAAAGCAAAAGCCGTTGATGCAAAGTGCGTTCAAAAGCAGGACTCATGCTCTCCCTCAGACAAGGCATTGGAACTCGGTCAAGAACTGGATCGGGTCATCGCGCCTATCCTTAATCCCACGAATCCCACGAATCCAGCGGCTAATCCTTAAGGTGAAACCGCAGTTTTGCGACGGTAAAACAGAAGCTTCTTCAGCGATCAAGGTTTTGGCCGGATCTACCGAAAAGCAGAGGTATGGCGCCGTCTTCCACCGACTCTCAACACATGTTTCGCAAGGGCGAGACGATCTTCAGTCCCACTGAGCCGTGCGATCGCGTTTACTTGCTGCAGTCGGGGCTTGTTTCGCTCTTTATCCAAAACGGTGAGCAGAGGGTGGAAGTGGCAAAGGCCGCCGCGCCCCAAGTGATTGGCGAAGAGGCGTTGTGGGACGGAAGCATCCGAAACGTCACGGCCGTCGCAGTCAATGATACCCAAGCGATCGAGCTGAGCGCCGCGGAGGTCAAGTCCATCATCGGGACCATGCCCGGAATCAATAAGCACCTCATCCGGAGCGTGCTGGACAAGCAGAAGAGTCTGTCAGCCAAGGTCCTGGCCCATTCGCGCGAGCAGGTGGAAGGGGATGCCTTTCCCAACGAATTGATTCCCAGAGTTTTCGCGGTGATCTATCACGCAGCGACGAGCACGGGTAAGCCAAAGGACGGGCGCCTGACCGTTGTCTGGCCAGCGTACCGCAAGTACTGTCATTGGGGCCTGCGCGAATCCCCGGTGCGCCTCGAGCGCGCGATCCGGATCCTCGCAAAGCTCGGTTACGCCGAGTTGGAGATGGTCGATTCGGAAACTGATCCCGATGCGCCGCCCGAGCTGGGCTTTGTTCACTTTACCGAGATCCATCAGGTCCAGAGTTTCTATCGATATTACCAGGCCAAGAAATCTGCGGGAATCGGCGCGACAATCGCTGCGCTCGAGGAGCTCCGGGACCTTCAGATGCAGAGCCATCTGGCGATCCTCAAGGAGATCCGCGCCTGGAATGTAACCGGAAAGAGCCAATTGGCTCGAGACGGAGTATAAGATGGCCCAATCACCTCCAGTCGCCATGAAGAATATCAAGCGCGGCGAGCTCCTGATCAAGCCGGGAGACCGACCGAAGAACGTGTATCTCGTCACCTCGGGACGGATCTCGGTCTTACAGCCCAAAGGCGACAAGAACGTCGAGCTTTTTCATGTATCCGACCAGCAGGTCCTAGGCGAGGAGCTGATTTCCACGCCTAATCAGTGGGGTGGCGGCTTCGCGGTCGCGCTTTCCGACGCAAAGATCATCGAGGTCCCGGCGGCCTCCATCCGAGAGCTAATCGAAACGCTTCGGCCCGAGGCCAAGGCGATTTTCAAGGGCGTCATGGAGCGCGCAAAGAGTACGACCAGCGAGCTCAAGAAAATCCGGGTCGAAAAGGAACAGACCCCTTGCCCCGGTGACGACACCGCGCGCGTCTTCGGTGTCATTCTCCACTCCGCCAAGGCGGTGGGCCGCGAGGAAGACGGCGCCTTCGTGGCGGACTGGGAGGAGTTCAAAAACTTCGCCGTCGACATTTTCGGCGAGCCTCAGCCACGTCTCGAAGAGGCCTGCGCGATTCTTCTCAAGCTGGGCTACTTGGAGCGCGCGCCGGGAGCGACTGAGTTCGAGGGGGTCATCCAATTCAAGGATCTCGTGCCGGTCGAGAATTTCTTCGAGTTCTATTACAGTTATCATTTCAAGCCCAACGCCAAGGACATGCTCCGTACCAACGAGCGGGCATCGCGCATCACGGACGAGTTCCTCAAAATCGCCGAGAGCACTCCGGCGGATCGCGGCGGGCGCGTCACGCTCCCTTACAAGCCCACGATCGACGCCATGAAAAAGGCCTTCGACGGGAAATTCGAGGCGGACCAGCTTTTTGCGCTGCAGACCAAAGGCCTGATGGTCAAGCACACCGCGGACTCCAATGGCGGAACGCTCATGTTCATCAAGCAGGATTTCCTGCAGATGCTGAACAACTGGCGCTTTCTTAAGGAGATCGAGCTTTGGAACGAGCGCGGATTTGTCGATCCGACCACGACCGAAGTGATCCTTGCCGCGAAAAAGGCAGCGGACGACGAAGCGGTCGCGGCCGCGGCGGCCCGTGCGACCGCCCCTGCGGCAAAGGAAAAGTCCCGCTCCTCCGATCCCGCAGCCGTCGATGCCGCGCTTAAGCAGGTGCTGAGTCCAGCTCGCCAGATCAAGCCGCCTGCGAACGGCGAGGTGCGCTTCCGCAAGGGCGATACGCTTTTCAAGGCGGGCGAGCCCGCCGACCGCGTTTATCTGATCCAGACTGGGCTAGTGTCACTGATGGCGCGCAGAGGAGAGGTTAGCGTGGAAGTGGCCCAAGCTACCGCGCCGCAGCTGATTGGCGAGGAAGCGCTCTGGGGCGCGCCCAGTTGGAGCATCTCGGCGGTCGCGGTCAACGACACGCAGGTCGTCGAGCTGGGGGGCGCCGAGGCCAATGCGATGATCGAAAGCATCCCGGGTTCGCTCAAGCACCTGCTCAAGAGCGTGCTCAAAAAACAGAAAGTCGCAACAGCCGAAGTCCTTACCCACGCACTTGAAAAAGCGAGCTCCGAGGCCTGTCCGAACGACAAAATTCCGGCGCTGTTCGCGGTGATCTACCACGCGGCGGTGAGCACCGGGAAGCCGAAGGGCGAGCGTCTTACCGTGGTCTGGTCTGCGTACCGCAAGTATTGCCATTGGGGCCTGCGTGAGTCCCCGGTGCGGCTCGAACAGACGATGGAGCTGTTGGCCAAACTCGGGCTCGCGGATCTCGAGATGGTCGCTTCAGAGACGGATCCGGACGCGCCGCCGGAGCTGGGCTTCGTCCACTTCAAGGACATCGGGCAATTGCAGCACTTCTACCGCTATTACCAGGAAAATAAATCGCTCGGAATCCAGGGCGCGATCGACGCGCTCAGTGGTTCCTTCGAAGCGCAGAATGACCCCGTGACGCAAAAGCACCTGCTGATCCTCAAGGAGATCCAGGCTTGGAACAAAGCCGGGAAGGTGATCGGAGCGCCGGGGATTCCGCAAGACGGCGCCGGCGAGAAGAAGTCGGGGGATCGCAAGAAGGCGGCGTGATCGGAACGGACTCCCGCTCAATTGCGGTGCGAACGCCTACCTGAGCAAGAGGTCCACCAGCCGAGCGTATTCGCCCCAAAGCACGGAGCGCGCCTGTTCGGAGAGCGCCGGCCTTTTTTCGGGAATACGGAATCCCAGGCTCATCCGCAGCGAGGTTAGAAGCTCGGCCAACTGTCTTGCTCGCATCGAATCCGTGTCGAGCGACTTGTGGATCGAATCAGCGAGACGTCTCAGGTACACGTCCTCGATTTCGCGGATCCGCTCGCCCAGGGGAGTTGGAGAATGTAAATATCGATAATAGATAGGCAGAAGAAAAGGCTGCTCCACCGCCTTTGCGTACATGCGACGGCTCCCTACGATGATCGCGTCGTGAAGCTCATCGCGGTTTTTGGCGCGGATGGGGGATCCTAGCTCCGCGAATTCCTTGCCGAGTCGGTCCACCGCGAATTCGATCAAGCAGTCGCCGGAGCCTAGGTATTTGTATATCCAGCCGCGTGAGACCTTCGCGGCGCGGGCGACGCGTGCCGGGGTCAGCGCGGAAATGCCGTGACTCAGAAGCAACGACGCGACCGCCCTCGCAACGGCGTCCAGTTTGCCGTCTTTGTTCTTCGCCGCCGGGGGAGTGCTATTCGTGTCAGGATGGCTCACACTTAAACGATAAAGGGAGAGACGCCGTCCTGCAACCGTCTCCCGTCGTTCCGCGGATCGGCGATCGGGATCCTGCTTGGCGAGTTTATCGCGGGAATCATGAAGTTGTCGGAGGACTTGGGATGCAGGGTGTGCGACGTGCTTCCGGACGATCCGCGTTAGCCCTTGGCGTTATGTGTCACGTGGCCGACGACTGGTTCTCCCGGACGACATTCAATCTACGAACACTGCAGGCGCCGAATCGAGGATGAGAGGTGACAGACTCCTGTGATAGGTGTCTCTTAGGGATCTGACGTGAGGAGGCAACGAATCAGATGAGCCATTCCAGGAGTGATGTTTCGGCACAGGGCGCCGCGGATCTTCTTGAGGAGATTCGCCGGCTAATGCAGCTCAAGGGCGAAAACCCATTCAAGGTACGCGCGTTCGAAAAAGCAGCTCAGTCGATCGCGGGGCACGAGGATCTTGCGCAGCGCGCGCGCGCGGGAACCCTTACGGAGTTACCCGGAGTCGGCAAGGGTATTTCCGATGTCCTCACCGAATACTTCATCCAAGGGACATCAAGTGTCCGTGAGGAGCTTGAAGCCTCATTGCCGCCTGGGCTGCTCGAGCTGACGCAGGTACCTGGCCTCGGTCCCAAAAAGGCGATGGCGCTGATCGAGGAACTGGGCATTACCTCGGTGGGTGAGCTGGAGTACGCTTGCAAGGAGAATCGCTTGCTCAAGCTGAAGGGCTTTGGCGAGAAAATCCAGGCCAAGATCCTCGAAGGGATCGCCTTTCAAAGCCAAACGCGCGGCAAAATGCGGCTCTCCGAAGCTTTTGCGTTGGCCGAGACCGCGTTAGTCGGTCTGCTCGACGCCGCGCAGGGGCTGCGGGTCTGCGAGACCGGAGCATTGCGCCGCCGGATGGAGATTCTCTCCGAGTTGGACTTTCTCGTGGAGCTTCCCATGGACGGTGCGCGGGCTCAGGAACGCAAGGTCAGTAACAGGGCTGCGGATCTTTCCGCCAGCTCGGGATTGCCTGTCCGAATTCACTTTGCGCCGACCGCGCGCTTTGGTTATGAGCTGGCGCGCACGACCGCGACGTCGGAACACTGGGCTGCGATCGGCGCACCGGCGCCCTTTGATGCCTCCACTGAGGACGAGTTTTTTGCCACGATCGCTCTCCCTTCGATACCGGCCGAAGCTCGAGAGACTGGAGAGGAGGTCGCACTCGCGCGAGCAGGTCATCTTGTCAAGCTTCTGCCTTGGGATGGAGTCCGCGGGGTGTTCCATAACCACACGGTGCGCTCTGACGGCAGCGCCACGCTGGACGAGATGGTGACTGAAGCGCGCCGCCTCGGCTTTTCCTACATCGGTATCTCCGACCATAGCCAATCGGCGTTTTATGCACAGGGTCTCAAAGAGGACGCGCTCAAAGAGCAAGAAAGAGAGATTCGCCAGGCCCAGGAGCGCCACCCGGACATTCGGATCTTCTGGGGCATTGAAAGCGATATCCTCGCCGATGGCTCGCTGGACTACGACGCCAAGACGCTTTCACGCTTTGATTTTGTCGTTGCTTCCGTGCATTCGCGGTTCGGGATGGATCGAGAGACGATGACCCAGCGGATCCTCGAGGCGGTACGCAATCCGGCGACGCGTTTTTTGGGGCACGTTACGGGACGGCTACTGCTCGGTCGGAAAGGCTATGAAGTGGATATGGAGCGGATCATCGACGAGTGCGCTCGGCATGACGTCGCGATCGAGATCAACTCCAACCCGGCCCGATTGGATATCGATTGGCGCTGGGGGCCGGAACTGCGCCGTCGCGGCGCCAAAGTCTCGGTCAATCCTGATGCGCACGATACCGCCGGTTTGTCGGATATTCGATATGGAATCACCATGGCTCGCAAGGCATTGCTATTCACGGACAGTGTCGTCAATTCGCGCAGTGTAAAGGAGATCGAGCATTGGCTCCGGCGGGTTTGAAGTCGACTTCAAGAGCGGTCAAGCTGGAGGAGGATCGCGCCCGGATGGCTGAGATCATTCGCGTGCTCAAACGAACCTATCCGGATGCGGAATGTAGTCTGACATACCGCAATCCGTTTGAGCTCCTGATTGCGACGATGCTTTCGGCCCAGTGTACTGATGAGCGGGTCAACAGGGCGACGCCCATTCTATTCGGGCGTTATCCAACTCCGGAAGCCATGGCGGCGGCCCGACTCGAGGACCTTGAGGAGATCGTGCGCCCGCTGGGGTTTTTCCGCGCCAAAGCTCGGGCGGTGAGTGAGACCTCGCGCGCGCTTGTGCAAAAGCACGGAGGCAAAGTGCCCGAGACGCTTGAGTCCTTGACAGAACTTCGAGGAGTCGGCCGGAAAACCGCCAATGTTGTCTTGGGTAATGCTTTTGAAGTGCCCGGAATGGTGGTCGACACCCATGTCGGCCGGATCTCTCGACGAATGGGGTTTACTAAATCTACTGATCCAGTTGATGTTGAGCATGAGCTGATGGGGATCGTCGAAAAAAAGAATTGGACGATTTACTCCCACCTGCTTATTTTTCATGGAAGATCTATTTGTACGGCAAGAAAAGCGAAGTGTGAGGAGTGTCCGATTCGACACCTTTGTCCTAAGTTGCTCGCTTAATCATTGATATCTTTTTAGAAATTCCGTTTTCATTGCAAATTGCAACATGCTTTAATTTCAATAACTTGCGTCATTTTAATGCTTGTCATCAAATGGCGGGCACGCTAATCTTGTAAAGAATAGATGCTGTCCAAGAATTTCGGCCCTTAAAAGCTCGGAGATGACATGAAAGCAAATAAACCGGCGCCCGCCATCCAACCCAATGACATTGAACCGACGCTCCGTTCGGTTGGGTTGAATCCCACCGCACAGCGAATCGCAATTTGCCGTTACGCTCTTTGTGAGGCGCATCATCTTACGGCTGACGACGTCAAGTCGTGGGCCGACCGTAACTTCCCGAAGCTCAGCCTTGCGACGGTCTACAACACGCTCAACGCTTTGGTGAAAGCCGGCCTCCTCAAGGAACTTCGTCTGCCGCATACGGATCGCGTGATCTACGACAACGTGATGACCGATCATTACCACCTGCTCGACGAGTCGACGGGTGAGTTGGTCGATATTCCTGCGCATGAAGTCCAGGTGACGCCCACCAATGGCGCTATCGGCGGAAGTCAGTGGAGCGTCCGCGGTGTGGACGTTCTGTTTAAGGCGACCCGCGCCTCCTGATTCCGTCGCCCGCCACGAATTGATTCATGTGAGGCCGGTTGCTGCCCCGCTATTTCGCGGTGCGGAACCGGCCTTGCACTATCCAGAGTCCGAATATGCCAAGAAAAAGGACCTGGTTGGAAAGTCACGGACAGCCCATCAATTGGCGCAGGGCTTTTTTATCCGGCGTGGCCGGGACGCTTTTGATGCTCGCGTTGATCGATCTGTGCAATCTGGTGGGTCTCACGCCGTTTTCGATGGAAAGATACCTGGGCAGCGTCTTTTACACCGGATCGAGCGCCTCCCACTGGACGCTCGGCTTTTTCGTCAACTTGATGGTGGGCGGCCTGCTCTCCGTATTCTACGCGTATAACTTCGAGTACGTCTTCAAACATTCGGGAGTCGGGCTTGGCGTCAAACTCGCCTTCGGTCACGCCGGAATCGCCGCGCTCTTTGTGTTCCCGTTTTTCAGCGTGATTCATGAGCAGTTGGGCACCGGCGTGCGGATGGGTTTTTTCGGATCCGTTCTGGGCGCAGCCACTCCGATCATCCTGTTGGCCGCGCATTTGATGTACGGCGCATGCGTCGGGCTCTTTTATGGTCCGGTCCGCAACGAGCGCATTCGAGCGCGCTATTCCGAGCCTGGCGAAGTCGGCTTGTCTCCGCTGATGCGCGGAGTGATCACCCCTGACGAGGATCCTGTCGACGCGGCTTATACCTGATTGCCGGCGTCCCGGGCCGATTTACCGCTCCTGTTTTTCTCAGGCAGCCGCGGGGGGGATAGGATGGAGTCGGGTGCCTCCGGTCGTCGAGCCCGGGAACGCTTCCGTCAGCACTTGGTCCACGCCGTCCACGAAGGCAAAGGTCATTTCCTTGCGCACGTTTTCCGGTACGTCGTGCAGATCCTGTTCGTTTCGGCGCGGGAGGATGATCTTGCGGATGCGGCCCCGGTGCGCGGCGAGGACCTTTTCCTTGATTCCACCCACCGGAAGGACCGCGCCTCGTAAGGTGATCTCGCCCGTCATCGCGACTCCTTCGGCCACCGGCTGGTCGAGCAGCAGCGAGGCGATCGCGCAAAGCATGGTGATGCCAGCGGAGGGCCCGTCTTTGGGAATCGCGCCCGAAGGGATGTGAATATGGATGTCATGGCTAGCGAAGTCGAAGTTCTTGCGGAGAAGCTCGATGCTGGCGGATCGCGCGTAGCTCAGCGCGATCAGCGCGGACTCCTTCATCACGTCACCCAGTTGTCCGGTGAGCGTCAGGTTTCCTTTGCCGGCTGGGATGGCAGTGGCTTCGATGTACAGGAGGTCGCCGCCGTGGGGCGTCCAGGCCATCCCAATCGCAATACCGGGACGGCGGGTGCGCTCGAGGGGTTCCGGAAAAAAGCGCTCAGGTCCGAGAAAGCGCACCAGCTTTTCTAGAGTGATCTGACTGGGCGGACTGCCGGCCGCAGGCGGGCCGTCCGTGCGCGAGACGATTTCCTCGGCCACCGCGCGCATCAGCGCGGCGATCTGTCGCTGCAGCTCGCGCACGCCGGCCTCCCGGGTGTAATGGGTGATGATTCGGTCGACTGACACGTCGGGGATCTCGATCCACTCGGGTTTGAGTCCGTGCTCACGAATTTGCTTGGGAATCAGGTAGCGGCAGGCGATGCGAAGTTTCTCTTCCGAGGTGTAGCCGGTCACCTCGATGGTCTCCATGCGGTCCCGGAGCGCGGGGGGGATGGTGTCGGTCACGTTGGCGGTGCAGATAAAGAAAACTTCGGACAGATCGAACGGAATATCGAGGTAATGGTCGGTGAAGGAGCGGTTCTGCTCGGGGTCGAGCACTTCGAGCATGGCAGCGGAGGGATCGCCATGGAAATCGCTACGGAGCTTGTCGATCTCGTCCAGCATCATGACGGGATTCTTGGAACCGCCTCGTTTGATGCTCTGGATAATTCGACCAGGCATCGCTCCGACATAGGTGCGGCGATGTCCTCGGATTTCCGCTTCGTCGCGGACACCTCCGAGCGAAGTGCGGATGAACTTGCGCTCCAACGCGCGAGCGATGGACTGGCCCAGCGAGGTCTTGCCGACGCCGGGCGGTCCCACCAGGCAAAGGATCGGGCCGTGAAGGTCGTTCTTGAGCTTTGCCACCGCCAGGAACTGAAGGATGCGCTTTTTGACTACTTCGAGGCCGTAATGATCTTCGTCGAGGATCGTGCGAGCCCGTGCCACGTCGATCGATCCATGAGTGCGCTTGTTCCAGGGGAGCGCACTCAACCATTCTAGATAGGTGCGGACGACATGATACTCGGCTGAGTTGACGGGCAGGCCTTTGAGCCTGGAAAGCTCTTCATTGGCCTGCTTGGTGGCCTCCTCGGGCAGATCCGCTTCGCGTACCTTGCGCTCCAGATCCTCGTGTCCGGCCTCTTCGCTTTCCTCCTCGCCCAGCTCGGAGCGGATGGTTCGCATCTGTTCCCTGAGCAGCGCCTCGCGCTGGGCTTTGTTGATCCGTTCGGACATCTTGTCGCGGATGTCCCGCTGCACGGAAAGGAGCTCGCGCTCTTTGCGCATGTAATCGAGCAACATTTCCATCCTGCGGTCCAGCATGACGGTCTCGAGGAGCTCCTGTTTTTGGGTGAGGGAAAGGTTGAGGTAGGCGGCGCAGATGTTGGCGAGGTAGCCGGCGTCTTCCACTCGCTCGATGAGTCGGGATAAGTGCTCGGTGGAGCCGGGCAAAAGTTCAAGGATCTCGTGCGAGAGCTCTTTGAGATTGTAGAATAACGCCTCAGTCCGGATGGGATCAGGACCTGGAACGTCCGACACCACTTCGCCCATGGCCGTAAGGTAGCCGGCTTGCTCTATTTTGAATTCCCCGATTCGGTAGCGGCTTAGGCCGGTGACGACGACCTGACGGCTTCCAAGCTCGGCATTGCTGACGCTTTCCAGGCGGCAAAGAGTTCCGACGCGGTACAGATCCTTCGGTTCTGGATCCCCCGGCGTCAGATTATGCTGGGCGACTACAATGATCAAACTGCTCGAATTTTCGGCGATTTCTATGGCCTTTAAGCTCTTGCCCCGGCCCACGACGAGCGGCATGGAAACAGAAGGGTAAAGTACCGCATTGCGGATCGGAAGGACCGGCAGCGACAAGGGCACTTGTTCCATAGGTTCGCTCAGGAGCACGCCTTGTTCCACCGCATTTTTCCACAGCTTTTTTATTGATGCGCGTTAAGGAAACAGGCTAAGGATCTGGGGCATGACACCTGAACAACTCAAAGTCCGCTTGGAGACCTTGGCCCCCGGCACCGTGGCCGAAGTCATGGATCTCACCGGAACCCAGGACCACTATCAGGCCATCATTGTGTCGCCCGCCTTTGAGGGCAAGCTGATGATTCAGCAGCACCGTGCGGTATTTAAGCTGGTGCAGGCCGAGGTGGATTCGGGCGAAGTGCATGCTTTGACGCTTAAGACCTTCACGCCCGAGCAATACAAGGCGCTCGTCGGCTCCTAATTCTTTATTTTTGAGGAGAAACTGAAATGGCTCATCCGCTTCGTTCTAAGCTTGAAGAAATCACTCAGAATAATCCCGTCGTGATTTTTATGAAGGGGACTCCCGATTTTCCGCAGTGTGGTTTTTCCGCGCGCGCGGTCCAGGTGCTGCGTGCCGCCGGCGTGACCAAGCTGGTTGGCGTGGACGTCCTTTCCGATGATCCGCTCTGGGATGCGCTCGAGGAAGCGACCGAGTGGCCGACTGTTCCGCAGGTCTTCATCAAGGGACAGTTTGTCGGGGGTTGCGACATTGTCTCCGAGATGTTCGAGCGCGGCGATCTTCAAAAGATGCTCCAAGGCTGATCCAGCCCTTCAGGGCAGGCGCGACTTCCGACGTCGGAAGTGAAGTTTCAAAAGGCCGGGCGGGACCTTGTGGGCCTTGTCCGGCCTCTTTCATTTGAGAGCAGAAGGCGCCGGGAGGAGACGCCAGTGATTTTTACTTTCGACGTCGAAAGTGGTTTCTGAAAAAGGCGGCGGTAAAAGCAAAAAAGGCCCGGCCACCTTTCGGGGACCGAGCCTTTCGATCTTGAGCCGGAACCGGCAAATCAAGCCGAGCGGTTGATCTTGCGGAACTTGGCCTTCACGCTGCGTTCGACGGCGACCTTGTGGGCGGCCGGGGCAGTGCCGTTCTTGTAGGCAGTGGCCTTGTCGCGGCGGGTCTTGCGATGCTTGACGCTCAGTCTTTTTGCCATAAATCAGGTGCTCCTTATCAAATGAAAGCTTCGCCCACGAAGGGCTGAACTCCGGCGTTTAACACGGCTCGGGGCGATGATCCAGGGTTTTCATGGAATGCATTCGTGAGAATGCTCCGGGGTCAGGTCGATCACTTTGTGTTGCCGATCAGGTGAAATGCTGGCGCGAAAGAGGCGGATCGCGCGATTCTCAGTTCGGTGAAGTTTGGAGTTTCGAGGGGTGATCTACAGTGTTTTCAAGCCCGCGCCTGCGGTGTTTTGAGTCGCTTCCAAGCCGCCTCCTGGGGTACAATCACCATCTGTTTTCATTGAAGAAACGAGAAGGGGACCCGATGTCTTCACTACTTCACCGTCTAGCCCGCTGGGCGGACGCTGATCCACAGTCTGAGGCGCAACGCTACCGGAAGGACGGTGACTGGAAAGCGATCACCGCCCGTCAGTACATGGATCGAGTTTTCCATCTCGCCGTTTTCCTTGAATCACGGGGTTTTAAGGCGGGTGACGTTGGCTGCATCCTCTCCTATAACTGTCCGGAATGGGTTCATAACGATCTGGCCATATTGCTTCTTCGCGGCAAGTCAGCGGGCATTTACCCGAATTCGACCGCCGAGGACATCCATTACATCCTGAATCACACAGGTGCCGCCATCCTGGGTGTGCAGAACAAGGCTTACTTCCAAAAGATCACGGCCGATGGCCGGGAGTTGCCCAAAAGCGTCGAGATGATCCTGGCCTTCGACGGCGATACCGCGATTCATCCCAAGGCCGTCGCGATCGAAGCGGCGATCGTCGAGGGGAAAAAGCTCGCTAATGGAAAGAGTCTGGAAGACTATCTCGCCAAGATCGATCCGAAGGAAGGCTGTTTCCTGATCTACACCTCCGGTACGACGGGCCATCCCAAGGGTGCGCTACTTTCGCACGATAACTTCGTATTTACGGCGGATATGGTTCAGCGTCACTGGCGGCTGCCAGTCGGCGAGGGAACGATGTTTTCGTTCTTGCCGCTCTGCCACGTGGCTGAGAAGCTCCAGACCGTAGCTGTGGCCATCTCCTACCGCTATACGGTGAGCTATTGCACGAAGTTCGAGCAGGTCGCGCGAGAGATCCAAGAGGTCGAACCTACCTTGGTGCTCGCGGTTCCGCGAGTTTGGGAAAAGATGATGGACGGCGTGCTCAACAAGCTCAAGCACGCGTCGCCGGCCCGCCGCAAGCTCGCGGAATGGGCAATGGGCGTGGGAAAGCGCGTGGCCGAGGCCAGGTATGCGGGCCGTCTGCCCGCTTTGCAGGATCTCGCTCAGATTGCGATCGCCGACACGCTTGTGCTTGCAAAGATCCGCACCGCGATGGGGTTGGGGCGTTCCGAGGCGCTGGGCTCGGGCGCGGCGGCGTTGGGCGCGCATGTGGCGCAGTGGTTCCATTGCTTGGGCATGGAGATCATGGAGGATTACGGCCAAACCGAATCCACCGGAGTGATTACGATGACTGAGCCGGGCGTGGAGAGTTCGGGCACCGTCGGCAGGCCATTGCCTGGGATGGAGCTGCGGATCGCCGAGGATGGTGAGATCCTGTCGCGGGGACGACATGTCTTCACGGGCTATTTCAAGAACGATGAGGCGACCCGCGAGGCCAAGGATGCCGATGGCTGGTTGCATACCGGCGACCTGGGGGAGATCGATTCCCGTGGCATGCTGCGGATCAAAGGCCGGAAGAAGGAAGTCCTCAAGACCTCGGGCGGCAAGATGATCGCTCCGCTTCCGATCGAGGAAAAACTCAAAGCGGCGCCAATCATCAGCCAAGTCTGTCTGGTGGGCGACAACCGCAAATACATCTCGGCGCTGATTACGTTGACCGAGGATACTTTGACCGCCCTTCAGGGGCGCGGGGTGCCGCTCACGGAGGATGCGATCCGCGATCCCGAGACCGTTTCGGTCGTCAAGCGCCATGTGGACGAGCTCAATCACACCTTAGCGAGTTACGAGCAAATCAAGAAGTTCACGATCCTCTCCCGCGAGTTCTCCATCGCCGACGGTGAGATGACCGCGACGCTCAAGATGAAGCGCAACGTGGTGGAGAGTCGCTTCAAGCACCTGATCGACCACATGTACGTCGACGGGCATAAAGACTGAACTGGAGCGGGCATAGCCATGGCAAATGCTTTTGAAGCCGGGGCTCGAAAGGCCGTGCCGGCCGTACTGGTCTATGCATTTTGCGGTGAGAGCGTGCTCATGATCCATCGGGATAATGGGCAGGGGGCCCGCGGCGCGGCCGTGGACTATCATCATGGCAAGTGGAACGGTTTGGGAGGCAAGCTCGAGCCGGACGAGAGCTTTTCTCAGGCGGCGCGGCGCGAGCTGCGTGAGGAGTCCGAGCTGGACCTAGCCGATGGGCGCTTGCGGCCCCTAGGATTTCTGCAGTTCCCGAACTTCAAGGCCCACAAGTCCGAAGACTGGTTGGTGCAGGTCTTTGTCGCTGAAGTGAGCGAGACTGAGGCGGCGCGAGTGCCGCTCGCGACTGAAGAGGGCAGTCTGCACTGGATCCCGGCCAGCGATGTGCCCATGCTCAACCTTTGGCCGGGAGATCGGCATTTCATACCTCTCGTTGTGGCGAAGAAGCCGTTCTTCGGTACCTTTTGGTATCGGAGCAACGACCTTCAACAGTATGAATTGCGAGAACTTACCTAGCTTGTCCCGTCAATAGTTCGCGTATTTTACGAACTCTTTCAGCGCTAATTTGCAGTGCCAAAAATTGTCACAGTTCAAAAGTTCATTTGAATTGATGATTGACACCATGCGTTGGTCGTGATGAGAAGGGTTCTATCAATCTACAGGGGGAGCCGCTGTTGGGGCGGCTAGCTTGACAATGATCAACTTCATGCGAACTCACATCATCAAGTCTATTTTTTTCGCCGTCGCCTTGGCATTTTCAAACAGTGCATTTGCCCTCGAGGTCAAACTTGAGGACTACCCTTACGAGTATCAGGATCCGTTCCTCGCGACTCTGACCACGGCCATGGTACATGGCTCGCCCGAAGTCCTGGGCGTCCGGGTTGAGAATCGAAGCGTCGAAGTCATTCCGGGGCGCGACCAGGTTCCTTTCTTCGAGAATCGTGGCCCGCTTCGCTACTCTTTTTATCCACAAGCGGATCGGCGCGCGCCGTTGATCTTCGTGGTTGCGGGCCTGGGCGGCTCCGCCAACTTGGGCTATACGGGGTTTGTCGCTGAGATCTTAGCCAAAAACGGCTATCAAGTCCTGACGGTCTCTTCGCCGTTTTTCTGGAACTTCATTGTCACGGCGAGCACGACCGCACTCCCGGGCCTGACCAATGAAGACGCGCGGGATCTTTATCGCGCCATGAAAGCGGAGCTGGCGGACGTCCGGGCCCGTTATCGCATTGCGCCGCGCTCCTACGGCGCGGTGGGTTTCAGCATGGGCGCTCTCGAGCTTGCCTATATCTCCCGTCTCGACCGGGAGGAGATCGCCCAGGGCACTGGGATCGGGCTGAGCCGCATTCTCTTGGTCAATCCGCCTGTGGATCTTGCGTACGATGCCGGGCTCTTTGACCAGTATCTGGTGGAGGGGCTTCGCAGGTACAGCTCGCTCCAGATCGAAAACCTCAAGGCGTGGGTATTCAGCTTCGGGATTTCCGCTTTCAGAAGCAATCCATACGCACCGGGATTCTTTTCTGATCTTGCGACCCGTCTCCCGCTTTCGCGGTCGAAAATGAAATTCCTGATCGGTGCCAGCTTTCAGGAGACCTTGAGCGGGGTGATCTACGCCTCTCAGCAGGTCAATGATCTGGGTATTCTCAAAGAGAAAGCCACGACCTACCGGCGCAGCGCCCGACTCCAGGAGGCGAGCGGATTCCTATTCCAGCAGTACATCGGCCAATTTGTTCTGCCTGAGTGGTCCCGGCGAAATAAGAAGCCCTCGCCCACGATCGAGGACCTTAAGGCGCATGCGAATTTCGCCCCGATTGCAGGCGAAATCGCGTCGGATGAACGCGTTTATCTCATGCACAATGTTGACGATCCGCTGCTGCTGCCCGAGCATCTGGACCTTCTCAAGCAAACCTTCGGACCGCAGCGTTCAACGATCTATCCCTTGGGTGGACACGTGGGGAACGTCTGGTACAAGCGGAATATCGACGACATGCTCGGAGTGTTCAAGCCGCTCGATTGAAGGTCGCGGCGTATTCAGTTAAGCTGACGCCCGATGACGATGAAAGCAAACCCCGTATCTCAAGCTCTTGCCCCGTTTCCGATGGAAAACCTTGGCCCCCTCGCGCAGCTCGCGGGCGTTTGGGAGGGCGACAAAGGCGATGACATCGCCCCCGCCGACGACCGCGCCGAGACGGAGAACAACAAATTTCGCGAGCGAATGACTTTTGTTCCGTTCGGACCCGTGAACAACCATGAGCAAACGCTCTATGGCCTGCGCTACTCGACGACGGCGATCCGCCTCGGCGAGGAGACGGCCTTCCATGAAGAGCTGGGGTATTGGCTCTGGGACGCGCGCGCCAAGCAGGTGATGCGATGCTTTATGGTCCCGCGGGGGGTCACGGTGCTTGCCGGTGGAACGGTCGATGCGGCGGCGAATGTGATCGAGCTTGCGGCGGACGTGGGCTCGACGACCTATGGGATCTGCTCCAACAAGTTTCTCGATGAGGAATTCAGAACAGTTCGTTACGAACTCAAGCTCACGATCGATGCCAAGGGCTTGCTGACTTACGAGGAAGACACCCAGCTCCAGATCAAGGGACAAAAAGCACTTTTCCATCATCGGGACCGGAACGTGCTGAAAAAGGTGGATTAATTAAGCCCATGCGTTCCTTCGTTTGTCCTCCGGCCTTGAAGGTCGGCGATTGCATTGGCGTGTTCACGCCCTCGAGTCCTTCCTATCAGGACAACGAAGGGCTCTTTCAAAATGGCGTGGCCAATCTCGAGCGTATGGGGTTTCGAGTCAAGCTAGGTGAGCTGACCGCGCGTCGGGCGTCGCAAGGTTATCGCTCGGGAACGCCCCAGGAGCGGGCGGCCGAGTTCATGGCCCTGGTTCGAGATCCCGAAATCCGAGGAATGATATCGACGATCGGGGGCAACAACTCGAGCAGCATGATCCCATTTCTCGACTTCGAAGAGATTCGCCGTCATCCTAAAGTGATCTGCGGCTATAGTGACGTGACGTCGCTTCATCTGGCGATCCTGGCTTATTCGGGCCTGCGTACGTTTTACGGCCCGTCCGTGATGACCTGGTTCGGGGAGTGGCCGGATGGGGTTCCAGAGAGCGTCGAGTCGTTCCTGGCTGCGACCCGCGACCATCTGTCGGGATCCCGCAAGCTCAACCCCCCTTCGCGTTGGAGCCATCATGCGCGACGCTGGGATAACGGAGACTGGAAAAACATCCCGCGTGAATGGAAGCCGAACGCGGGCTGGAAAGTGCTGAATGAAGGTGAGGCGACTGCCGACGTTCTCGTGGCGAATTTGAACCTGCTCTGCTCGGCGGCGGGTACCTCTTATTTTCCCGATCTGACCGGCAGAGTCCTGCTGATCGAGCAAATGAGCGTTTCGCTCGCCAACGACGAGCGTTGCTTGAGGCAGCTTCAGCTCATGGGTGTTTTTGAGCGGATCTCAGGTTTGATCGTTGGCAAGCCCGAGGTACTGAATCTTCAGTCGGCACCCTTCGGATACGATGACTTGATTTTGGAAGTCGTAGGGATCGGCCGACCCTATCCCATCGTCAGTGAATTTGACTGTAGTCATACTTTGCCCATGCTGACTCTGGCGCAGCTGACGCCGATCCGGCTGACGGCTCGAATGGGCGAATGCGTGAGCGTGGAGGTCCTTGAGCCGATGGTGGAAGCGCGGGAGTCGCCGTAGGCTGCTGAAGTCCCATAATGCGCCGCTTCGCCGATGCGGCGAAACGCTGCGTGACTAAACGCTCCCTTTTTAGAGAACCTTGCGTTAAGAAGGCGACCTATGTGGACCGCCCTTAGGAAATATTTTGCCGAGTTCAAAGTCCTCAAGACCGCGAGTCGGGAGTTTTGGCTGATCAATGCCATCACCTTTTTTGACGGCTTGGCTTACTTCTCGATGGTCAACGTCATCACGCTCTACCTCACCTCGAACGTGGGTTTCAGTGACGCGGACTCGGGGGCCTGGGTCGGGATCTACACCTTGTACATCACGGCTTTTGTCTTTGGCGTGGGCGCGGTCTGCGACGTCATCGGCATCAAGAAATCCTATTTTATCGGTCTGGTGCTTTTGATCTGCGCGCGTCTGGGCATGGGAGCGGCGCCGAAGTTCCTCGGTGGCGAATCGGTACGCTACGCGGTCATGGCGCTCTTACTGGCGACCTCGCTCGGAACAGCCTTTATGGGTCCGATCCACAACACGGCGATGCGGAGGTTCACCACCAAGGAGAATCGTTCCACCGGGTTCAACGTCTACTACCTGATCATGAACGTGGGCGCGATCTTCGGCGGCCTCGCGACGGACGGGTTCCGTACCTGGCTGGGCGAGCTCGACGGCAACTTGGCGATCATGACGTTCGGCTTTGCGATGTACTGCATTTCGTTCGTCTGCACCTGGCTGATCGACGAGCACAACTATTCCGATCCGGAGGAGCGCAATCACGATCCCGAGGAAGCCCTCAAGGTGCGCCCGCTCAAGGTCTTCACCTCGGTCTGGAAAGAAAAGCCTTTCCGCACGCTTGTGCTGTTCCTCATGCTGACGATCGGCGTCCGGCTCGTGTTCACACACCAATTTCTGGTCATGCCTAAGTACTACACGCGAGTGCTGTTCTCGGACTTCGGTCTCGGCGTGGCCAACTCGATCAACCCCGCGATTATCATCGTGGGCCTGATCCTGTTGATTCCCGTGATCAACCGATACAAGACCTTCAATCTGATCGTGGTCGGCATGACGATCTCGGCGCTGTCGCTGTTGTTCATGGCGGTACCGATCCAATGGTATTTCGCGATTCCGGGAATCCACAATCTGACCCAGGCCTACCTTTTTGTGATCGTGGCTCAGATCGTGGTCTTCGCGTGCGGGGAGCTTCTGTTCTCCCCGCGCTTCACCGAGTACATCGCTGTCGTAGCGCCCAAGGACAAGGTCGCTTCTTACATGAGTCTTTCGGCGCTTCCGATGTTTATCGCCAAGCCGATCAACGGCTTTATCTCGGGGCTCCTGATCTCGACCTATTCTTATGATGGCATCCGCGCCAAGATCGACACTGGCAACATTGGCTACAGTGAGTCGCCTGAGTACATGTGGATGGTCTATTTCCTTTTGGCGGCCTTGAGTCCGATCGCGGTTGTGGCGATGCGGAAAACCTTGACCGCCTCGCATGACGCGAAAGAGGCTGAAGAAGCCGCTCATGCTCAGGCCGCGAATGCCGGTACGGCCGGTTCGGAAGCCTAACCCTTTTTCCTTGTGAGAGATGTTGCCATGAAAAAATATTCCGCGATCATCCAAGACGGACTCATTCTCATCACGGTTGCCACGGCCTTTGTGACGGTTTGCAATCAGGCCTTCAAAGTCTTCAAGAAGTCCGCGGATATCGATCCGATCATTACCGCGGTCTCGCAAGAGAGCCTTAAAAAAGTGCAAACCCTGCTCGGTGCGGGGGAGCATGAGCAGGTCAAGGCCGAGTATCCTACTCTGGAGGCGTTTCAGACGGCTCGCGCCAACCGCGCGGATGGACTAGGTCGCACGGGCCTGATGTGGGCCGGTTATGCCAATTTCAACGATCCAAAGGTGACGGCTGAGAGCGACGAAAAGCGCCTGCCTATTGTGGAAGCGCTTGCCAAAAGTGGTGCTCAGCTCGATGCCGAAGATAGAGACGGGTGGACGGCGTTGATGTGGGCTTCGTGGAGCGGACTTCCGAAGATCACTGGTAAACTGCTCGATCTGGGGGCGTCCACGAAAGTTGCGGACCACCAGGGCAACACCGCGCTCATGTTGGCGGCTCAGCGCGGCAATGTTGAAGTGGTCAAGGCACTGCTGGCCAAGGGCGCTGATCGTCTCGCGACCTCTAAAAGCGGCGATTCGGCCGCGGCGATCGCGCGCAAGGGAATGCAGCAGTATCCGGACAAGAAGGATTTCTATAAGGAGAT
>CAYXVB010000004.1:0-21504 GCA_964467785.1 uncultured Bacteriovoracaceae bacterium | reverse complement strand
CCGTGATCAACCTCGCGCCAGCGGCGCTGTCGTCAGGAACTGCAGGTCCTTGTTGTTCTCCATCGCGTAACGGAGGCCCCAGTCTGATTTGAACAGCAGGACGGGGTTTCCATCTCGGTCCACCAGGCAGCGCGAATCCTCGCGGCGCTCGAAATAGTCCGGATCGAGTGAAGGCCCGACGACCCAACGCGCATGGATAAAGGGCATGCGCTCAATTTTGACATCGACGGCGTATTCGCTCTTGAGACGGGCCTGAAGCACTTCGAACTGGAGCGCGCCGACTGCGCCCAGAATCGGATCTTTGTCGCCGAGGCCGCGCTGGGAGTAGACCTGCACGACGCCTTCTTCGGAGAGCTGGTCGAGGCCTTTTTTGAGCTGTTTGCGCTTGAGTGGATCCTTGATCTGCACCATCGCGAAATGCTCCGGCGAGAAACGAGGGACACCTTCGTACTCAAAACGGCCGCCCGTGCAGAGCGTGTCCCCGATGCGAAGCTCGCCTGAGGTGTCGAGCATGCCCACGATGTCGCCGGGCCAGGCTTCGTCGATCATCACGCGCTCCTGCGCGAAAAACTGGAGCGGTTTGGAGAGCTTGGTGATTTCGTTGAGACGCGCATGGCGCGCTTCCATGTTTCGTTCGAAATGACCGGAGCAAACCCGCATGAAAGCGACGCGGTCGCGATGCGAGGGATCCATGTTCGCCTGGATCTTGAAGATGAAGCCCGAAAAACGCTCGTCGGTGGGCTCGATCATGGAGTCGGAATGCTGCTTGCCCTGCCAGCTGATCGCCTTGCGGGGGCCGGGAGCCGGTGCCATGTCGATGAAGCGTTCGAGGAAGCGCTGCACGCCGAAGTTGTTCATCGCGGAACCGAAGAACACGGGCGTGAGCTGGCCCGCGAGCACGCGCTCGTGGTCCCATTCGTCGCCGGCGACCTCGACGAGCTCGAGTTCGGCTCTGAACTGGTCGTAAATCACGCGCGCTTCTTCTAGGTCCTCGCGCGGGCCCGCAACCAGCTTGAGGAACTCGGGATCGTCGATGCCGGAAACCTTCTTGGGTTCGAGGCGGCCTTTGACATTGGCTTCGCCTTCGGTCTGGAAAAGCAGGATATCGGAGGCTCGGCGGTCGTATACGCCGCGGAAACGGTCGCCCGTGCCGATCGGCCAGGTGACCGGGCAGGAGCGGATGCCGAGCACTTTCTCGAGCTCGTCGAGCAGATCGAGCGGGTCACGGCTCGGGCGGTCGAGCTTGTTCATGAAGGTGAAGATCGGGATGCCGCGCATGCGGCAGACCTCGAACAGCTTTCGAGTCTGGGGCTCGACGCCTTTGGCGGCGTCAATCAGCATCACGGCCGCGTCGGCCGCGGTGAGCGTGCGGTAGGTGTCTTCGGAGAAGTCCTTGTGGCCCGGGGTATCGAGCAGGTTAATCTGCGTGCCCTGGTACTCGAACTGAAGTACCGAGGAGCTGATGGAGATGCCGCGTTGTTTTTCGATCTCCATCCAGTCCGAAGTGGTGTGACGCTGATTGGCTTTAGCGCGCACCGCGCCCGCCAGATGGATGGCTCCGCCGTAAAGCAGGAGCTTTTCGGTGAGGGTCGTCTTACCTGCGTCGGGATGCGAAATGATCGCGAAGGTCCGGCGACGCTGGGTCTCCTTCTGGAGTTGGGCTTGCAGCGGGTTCACATTCTCATTGGACATAATAAAGACCCGCAATTTGCCCGAAAGAACTCTCGGTTTCCACTCCGTTTTTTTGGACTGTGTCAGATTTGCCGCAGAATGTTAATGGCCTCACTCAAGAGTAAGACTAAACCGATCAGATATTCAGAGGAAATGTGGAATGGGGAGGCAATCCAACTAGGAGAGCAGTATGAAGCAAGCCACCATAGCGCTGGTCGTGCGCCACGACCCCTCCACCCCCGGTCATCTGAAGGATCCGCAACTTTTAGGGGTCCTTTCCGACGATCGGGAAATCGAAGTGTTTGAGCGAGCCCTTCTCTCGCGAGTTGAGAATCCTCTCGCGATTCTTGAGAGTTATCGCGAGCGTATCGCGCTCGAGGAAGGTGAGTTCGGCGATTACGTCGAAGAACTTCTTTCGCAACCCGTGATCAAACCGGAGATCCGCGAACACGGGCTTCAGTGGTTGAAATCTAAAATCCGAATCGAGCAGTATCAGAAGGCGGAAAAGGAAGCGGTGGAAGTGATTTCCAATTACGCGCTTCAGATTTACATTCAAGATCCCGAAAAAACGGACTTTTTGCTGGCGGGTCCCGCAACGCATGTCCGGGTCAAAGTGTTTTGCTTGAGCGACGAGACTCCGGCTTCCTTTGTCGCGTGAGGCGTGGGTTTCGAATTTATTCTTCCTTGATCTGAATTTGACTATTCTTCGCTTGCATAACAAAAGTTCACAAGTTAATCCCCTTGCGTCCTGACAACACCAAACCAATATGCAGGGGGATTTGCATGAAGACCGGTGTCGTTAAGTTTGGCCAGAAGTTCGCTTGGGTTCTTTCGTTAGTTCTGGCCGCGGCGCAAGCCTCGCCCAGTTTTGCGGGCGATGTGATTCCTGTCTGCCCGGATCGTGGCAGACCTCTTCCGATCAATAACGAGCAAGTCTTGAATTGGAAGTTCGGCAGCCCGAATCAATTCAAAGCCCGCGGACATATCCGTGGCAGCGTGCTTCGCGTTTACGCCGACCATAGCGGTCATGACCACTTTTCGATCCGCATCGGCCAGCGCCCCCAGGATACGATCGAAGTGATTTACAATCAGGACTTCGGCGCTCTTCCGGAACGGCTGAACGCGGGGAGCACGGTTGAAGCCTGTGGTGATTTCATCGTTTCGAACGCTCCGAGCGGTCCTTATCCGGCCAGTCCGGATGGCGCGATCATCCATTGGGTTCATGTCAATCCGTCTGGCCAAGGCCATGATTCTGGCTACCTTGTGATCGATGGCGACCTCTATGGAATGGACGCCAGCAATGCGGGCCCTCCCCCGAAGTATGGCAAGGGCGGAAAAAACAATCAGGGCGGCTTTAACAGAAACGGCAACGGCCGCTAAGGACTGGCGCTAAAAGCCCGGTCCGGTTAAGAAGTACGCCCATGCGGGCAGAAACAGAAAATGGCGCTTCGGCGCCAAAATTGATCAGCACACCGTCCGAGATCACCGAGCTTGTCGCCGAGTTGCGCAAGCATGACATCATCGCGTTTGACACCGAGTTCATCCGCGAATCGACCTTCTTTCCTATCGTCGAGATCATCCAGGTCGCGACGAGGGATAAGGCCTGGATCGTCGATGCTCAGGCCTTCAAGAAAGGGCATCGCGCCGGTCCCGCCGGCGGATTTGATGCTGGGATCCGGCCATTGCTGGAGGTTTTTGAGGACGAGTCGATTCTCAAGATTCTTCATGCGGCCCAGGGCGACCAGGAGTGTCTTTACACCAGCTTCGGAGTCGTGGCGAAGCCGACGCTCGATACGGCCGTCGCGGCTTCGCTCTGTGGCTACGGCGAAGGGATCGGGTTGGGCAAGCTCTTTAAGAGCGCGCTCGGGATCGAGCTAACCAAGGGACATGCGCGAACCAACTGGTCGGTGCGTCCGTTGCCGCGGCAATTGATCGATTACGCGCTCGCCGATGTGGATCATCTGGTCGAGTTGGGCTCCACGCTGATTGGCCAGCTGGAAAAGCTCGGACGCAAGGATTGGGCGATGCAGCTTTCCTCCAAATGGGAAGACAAGTCGTTGTACGATCCGGCTGCCGAGGACCTTGCCCGCAAGCTGGCCAAGTCGGGCCGTTTTGACCGCAAGGGGCTTGGCGCGCTGATCGCGCTGGTCCGTTGGCGCGAACAGCGGGTGCGCGAGCTGAATCTTCCGCGCCGCTGGGTGGCGGACGACGCGGTGCTGGTGGACCTGGCGCACGTCAAGCCCAAGGACCTCGAGCACCTTTCGGCGTTTCGCGGCTTGAACAAGGGCGAAATCCAAAAGAGCGGTGAGAAGATCCTCGCCGCCTTGAAGGCCGAGCCCCTGCCGGAACAAGAGAAGGGCCCGCGCAAGGAGCGCTTCGAGATCCCGACGTCCGAAGAGTCGCAGGCGGTGGATCTGCTTCAGTGTTTTGTCGGGATTCTCGCGGATCGGCACAGGATCTCCGCGCGGCATGTGTTGACCGCCGGACAGCTGTTGCCGCTCGTTCGCAAGCGTTTTGACTCGGCGGAGCAGTTTGTCGAGGAAGGACTGCTGAGCGAACCAGCCGCCCGCCTAGTCGGCCCTGAAATCATCGATTTCCTGCACGGGCGTCTCGCGCTTTCAATGGACGGCGCTAAAATCAAGATCACCAGGGTTGAGGACTAAGTAGAGGAGCAAAAGCAGTATGAGCATGACCACCAGCACGACTTCCACGGCGACGGCCAACGGGCCGGTTTCGACTTACACCCCTGAGTTCCGCCGACGCCGGGCAATGAACTGGCTGACCCTCGGTTTCTGTTACTCGGCGATGTACATGGGGCGGTACAATCTTTCATTCGCCAACAAGTCGCTGTCCGATACGTTCGGCTGGGACAAAACCCAGATCGGCACGATCATCAGCACCGCGCTGGCGATCTACGGGTTCTCCGCGATTTTCAACGGACCGATTTCGGACAAGATCGGCGGACGGCGCTCGATGCTCATCGGCGCGACGGGAACGGTGGTCTTCAACTTCCTTTTCGGCCTGGGCGCCTATTTTGGCTTTTTGGGCACCGGCCCGGTCTTATTGGCCTACTTTGCGACGATTTGGGGCCTCAACTCCTATTTCCAGTCCTTCAGCGCTCTTTCGCTGATCAAGGTAAACGCGAGCTGGTTCCATATCAGTGAGCGTGGCGTGTTCTCCGCGATTTTCGGCTCGATGATCCAGATGGGGCGCTTCTTCATCTTCGCGATCGGCCCGATGCTGGTGACGTTCCTACCCTGGCAGTGGGTGTTCTTCGTACCTTCGATGATGGTCGCGGTGATGGCCTATCTGACTTACCGCAATGTCCAGAACGGCCCCGAGGATTGCGGCTTTCCGACTCTGGACGTCCAAGACGCCTCGAGCGGCGATACTGAAGCGGTGAGCGTCAAGTATGTCGTGAGGAAGATTTTCACCAACCCGGTCACCCTGACTATCGCGCTGGCGGAGTTCTGCACGGGCCTCGTGCGCCACGGCTTCGAGCAGTGGTTCCCGCGTTACATGCAGGAAGCGCAGCATTTGCCGCTTAACTCGCCACTGTTCCAGAAGGGCGCGTTTGGCGTGGTGTTGGCGGGTGTTGCGGGCGCCTTTGCGGCGGGCACTGTGTCCGACTTCGTCTTCAAGGGACGCCGCCCACCAGTGGCCTTCTTGGGGTATGTCATCCAGACCCTCTGCTTGGTCGTCGTTTGGATGGCGCCAAGCGTCGAAGCGGTCCTGGTCGCCTTCGTGATCAACTCGTTCGCCATCAGCGTCGTGCATTCGATGCTTTCGGGCACGGCATCGATGGACTTTGGCGGCAAGAAGGCGGCGGCAACCGCGGCCGGCCTTTTCGATGGTATGCAGTATGTCGGTGGCTCGGTTGTGGGCATCGGGATGGGCTGGCTGCTTGAAAGATATGGGTGGGACTCTTGGGGGCCCAGCATGGTCGGTTTTGCGATCATGGGCGCATTGCTGATGGGCACGCTCTGGAACGCGCGGCCTAAATCGGGTGCGCACGCGGGGCATTGAACGCGGGCCGGCCGTCGCGCCGCAGCTGACTGGAATAGGGGATGCACCAGGGTTTTCGCAAACAAGGAGAACCCAAAGCATGCGCATACTCACTCCTTTATTGGCAGTGTCAGTCATCACCTTAGACGGAGGCAGCGGTTTCGCGAGTGATACCGCATCCTCTCCGAGTAGCACCACGAGTAGCGGCACGAGTACCAGTAGTGATACTCAGTCCGGCCAAATCGGTTATGGCAACACCAAGCTGAAGGGACAGAAAGACCTGAGCGGAACTTCATCCTCCGCTTCCAGCTCGGATCAGTCAAATCAGGCCGGAACCATGGGCGACACCGTGACCGCGGACGCTGGGACCACCTATGGCGGCGATACAACCTACTCCGGCGAAATGGGTGGCAATCAAGCCGGTATGGCGGATACCACCGCCGGAACGACCACCGCTCAGACGAGCGAAGTGACCAAGGGTTACCTTCGCAGCGAGGGCGTTTCGATCAAGCCTCAGCTGGGCGTGATCGGCTACCGCGACAACACCTTGACCGATACGGCTCGCGCGGCGGGCGGCTTCGGCCTGGACTGGAACGCCTCGAAGCTGTTTGCGATGGATCCGTCGATCTACGTAGGGCCTTCGACCGGATTCATCTATTCTCACCTGGGCTCAGCGACCTCCAACTTATTCGGAAAGGGGGCGGATTTCGTTGAAAATCAGGCGGGAGCGAACATGCTGATCATCCCGGCCAATCTCAAGGTGGGCTATAACATCAACGATTACTACCGGGTCTCGGCGCACGGCGGCGGCAACGTAGTGTATCGCTCGATCGCAAGCTCGATGCAGCTTGGCTCCGACTTCAACCAGAGCGGGAGCTTGTGGAAGCTGTATCCGAACGCCGGCATCGACTTCGAAGCCGCGTTGGGACCGAACGTGAGCCTCGCTCTCCGTCCGGACGTTACTTTTACGACGACGGACAATTTCTTCACCGGCATGGTCGCGCTCGGGATCAATCTCGCGTGACGAGCTTAGTCTGGTGACGAAAGCGCGGGCCCGGCGGAGAACACCTTCCGCCGGGCCTTCGTGCGTTCATCTGGCCCGGTTGGTCACGATCAAAAGCATGGCGATCATGACGCCTGCTCCACCGAGGAGCTGAGTGACGCTGAGGCGCTCGCCCAGCAAAAGGCCGGCGGCGATGATGGCGGTCGCGGGCTCGGCAGTGCTCAGGATGGAAGTCTCCGCGCTGGTCAGTCGCCGCAGGCCGCTGAGGAAGAGTGTGATCGGCAGGGCGGTGCCGAGCACGGCGATTCCGAGCACGGGAAGCGCCAGGGCGCGGGCGCTTTCTGCCAGGGTGGCGAGCCGCACCGGATCATGAAGGTGAATGGCGCCCAGGGTGAGGCCCGCCGAAGCCTGGATCACCAACGCGGAGGCAAAGGGATGCGCCTCTCGCAGCAAGCGCCGCGAAGCGAGGATGTACACAGAGTAAAATACCGACGAACCAAGTCCAAAGAGGAGCGCAATGGGTTTGGACACCGAGAAATCGCCCCAGATGAGAAGCACCAGGCCCAGGCTGGCTATCGGCAATGCCACGCGGGCGCGGGCTCCGAGCGGCTCACCGAAAAGCAGGCGGGCGCCCACGGTCACGACGATCGGATAGGTGTAAAGCAGGAGCACGGTCAGCGAGGCGGAAAGCCCAGTGAGCGCGATAAAGTAACAACTCGAAAACACCGCGTAGCCCGTAACCCCGAGGAGAACGGAGGAGATCAGTTCGCCGCGAGTGAGGCGGAGCGCGTCCCGGCGAAAGAGGCCGAGCCAAAAGGCCAGCAGAGTGGATGCGATGAGAAACCGCAGGGCGAGAAGCTCGCCCGGGGTGAGGCCCGCAGCGTAGGCGCTTTTGCCGAAGATGCCGAGGAATCCAAAGCCAACGCCCGAAACCAGAATTTCTAGGATGCCGATGAGCCACTCGCGGGACATGGGGGGATGATAACATGCCAGGAGCGACGGGACAGGTCGGGGCGCTTTTTATGCGGCGTCTTTATGCGGCATCGGCATCCTTGATGGGGATGAAGAGTTTTTCTTCGGGACCGCGAAGGACATAGAAGACTCCAGACTTGGATTCGCGGATCTCGCGGGTGGCGCGGGTGAAGTCCTTGCCGTTGCGGATCTTGGCTTCGTTGGCCTTGAGTACGATGTCGCCGGGGCTGAGGCCGGCCTCGAAGCCGGCGCTTCCGGGCTCGACTCCCACGATGATCACGCCTTCGCGTACGGGGATGTGAAGCATCTCGATCACTTCGGACGGAAGCTCCTCGACGACGAGGCCGAACGGGTGGGGACTCTGTCGATTGCGGGCCGCGGTACCGGCCGCTTGGGAGTTCGGCGTGTTCTCGGAAGGCGAGGGTTTTTCTTCACGGACTCGGAGCGTGAGCTCGCGGACATCGCCGCTTCGCGCGACCTTGATCGGGAGCTCGGAGCCGATGGAGGCTTTCCCCACTGCTGACTTGAGTTGCGAAGCGGTCCGGATCGTGTCCTTTCCGATCGAGAGCACGACGTCGCCTTCGCGCAGGCCTGCCTGCCAGGCGGGGCCGTGGCTGGCCACGTTGCTGACGAGCGCGCCGTCCTGGCGCGGCGCCTTGAAGTATTTTGCCAGATCCTCGTCCAGATCCTGGGCGGCGATCCCGGCCCAGCCTCGAAGCACTTTGCCGCGGGAGAGAAGATCCTGAGTCACCTCGCGCGCGATGCGCGCGGGAATGGCGAAGCCGATGCCGACAAAGCCCTGACCCTGCGAAAAGATCGCCGTGTTGATGCCGATCATCTTGCCATCGAGATTGAGGAGGGGGCCGCCCGAGCTGCCGGGATTGATCGCGGCGTCGGTCTGGATGAAGTCCTCGATGTCGAGAATGCCCATGCTGGCGCGGCCTTTGGCGCTGACGATTCCAGAAGTCACCGAGCGGTTGAGGCCGAACGGGCTGCCCACGGCGACGGTCCAGTCGCCGACCTGGATCTTCTCGGAGTCGGCGAACTGCAGCGTCGGATAGTCCTTTCGACCGCCTTGGACCTGGATCACGGCCAGGTCGGTTTTGGTGTCCTTGCCGATGAGCTTAGCGGGGAGCTTGTGTTTTTCGTCGATCGTCACCGTGATCTTACGGGCATGATCCACCACGTGATTGTTGGTGAGGATCATACCGTCGGCGCGAATGAACACGCCCGATCCCATGCCGGCGGCCATCATGGAGTCGGCATTTGGCCCTGGGCCGACAGGGGGGCCGAAGGGATTGCCTTCGTCTGCCTGGTTTTGTAAGGCTCTTTCCTCGGCGCTTAGGCTACGTGTCACTTCGATGCTGACCACCGCGGGAGTACTCCGCTGAGCGATGTCGTGAAAGGTGGCCGAAGCGCGCAGCAACGCTTGCTGGGACTGCGGATCTGGCTGCGACTGGGATGCCGCGGACGCCAAGGGCGTTGAGGCAGGGGGTGCGGCGACCACCCCGATCAAGAGGCATGCCCCTGTCCATGGTGCGCGGCGAAGTCCACACTGAGTCAGGTGCCGATCAGAATGGCGTTTGAGCATGCCGAAGGAGATGCACCTCCGGTGCCGCGTCGAAGTGCGCGAGGACCTCGAGCGGGACGCGAGCGACTAGGTCGATCCCATCGGGTGGCTTAGGCCGCGCAACACTTCTTGAATTTTTTGCCGCTGCCGCACGGGCAGGGGTCATTGCGGCCAGTCTTAGGCTCCTCGCGGCGATAGGTGCCGATATGCACGCCTTTAGCGTCGAGGAACTTCCATTCGCCTTTTTCTCTTTTGAAGAAGCTCTGTTCCCAATGGTCTTCGGCTTTGCCTTCGGATTCGTAGCGGGCACAGAAAATAATCGTGCCGTCTTCGTCCGAGGCCGTTCCCTTGTCGATCTGGGCGATCTGGAGCCCGAGCCACTTGGAATCCTTGGACCATTGCGCGATCTCGTCGCGCGAGACTTCGTGCACCGTGGTGGAATGATGGGACGAAAGGACGAAATCCACATCGCCGCGGGTGAAGGCGGTGTACCGGGCCCGAAGCAGCTCTTCGGCGGTTGCGGCCTTGCGCTTACCCTGAATAACCGGGAGGCAGCAGGAGGCCAACGGCTGATTGGAACCACAGGGGCAGGAGTTGTCGGAAGGCTGGGTCGCTTGCATCATTCTTATGGTATATAGCTGGAACCATGACGATTGCCACTAGTAATGAAGCCGAGTATCGCAAGATCGTCCAAGCTACCTTGGACCGGATCCAAAAGCCGTTTGACGCGGTGGATCCAGATGTCGCCGAATGTGAGGTGGCACATGGGGCGCTCACGATTTCTTTTGCGGATCGCACCCGCTGTATTTTGAGCGCCCAGCCTTCGGTTCGGCAGCTTTGGTTGGCATTGGCGGCCCAAGGGACCGCTCATCATTTCAACTTTGATCCGGCTCGCTCCCAGTGGTGGGACGACAAGGGCAAGGGCATCGAGCTTCTTTCGTTTCTGCAGAACTATCTGAAAGAAAAGACGGACACGGAGATCCGATTCACATGAGCGCGAAGGTCACTGTTTACACGATGAACTATTGTCCCTACTGCGAGCGGGCCAAGGCCCTGCTCAAAACCCGCGGAGTCCCATACGAAGAAGTCCGGGTGGCGGATGACGACGACGCCATGTGGGACAGTTTGTACAAGAAAACGGGCATGCGGACGATGCCTCAGATCCTGCGCGGAGAAAAGGTGATCGGCGGCTACAACGACCTGGCCACGCTGGATGGCCAGGATCAGTTGCAGTCACTGAAGTGACGGTGAAGTGATGGCGAAATGATCGCGACCTTCCGGAGAGAGGCGAAATGAGCGTGCGAACCAGGGGCAGGAAGAATCTCGAACAAAAGCCAGTCATAGGCATCATCATGGGCTCGCGCTCCGACTGGGAGACCATGAAGAACGCCGCTGACAAGCTCGACTCGCTCGGTGTCGCTTACGAAGTCCGCGTGGTCTCGGCCCACCGCACTCCGCAGCTCCTTGTCGAATACGCGACCGACGCTGAATCTCGTGGAATCCGCGTGATCATCGCGGGGGCGGGGGGCGCGGCCCATTTGCCCGGAATGGTCGCCTCGATGACCGTGCTGCCCGTTTTGGGGGTGCCGGTCCAGTCCAAGGCGCTCAACGGCTTGGACTCGTTGCTTTCGATCGCGCAGATGCCCGGAGGTATTCCGGTCGGTACGTTGGCCATTGGCGCCGCAGGGGCCACCAACGCGGGCCTGCTTGCCGCATCGATCCTGGGAATTACCGATCCAGTGGTCCGCGAAGCCTACCGTAAATTCCGCGCGGAGCAGACCGACTCGGTGCTGGCCGAGCCGGATCCGCGGAAAGCTGCGGGGCAGAGCGCGGTTTCGAGCCGTGAAAAAGGCTTATTAAAGAGGCGGAAGTGATCGTCGATCGGGCGGTTGCTCCGATGACGGTGGGAATCCTGGGGGGCGGCCAGCTGGGTCGCATGCTTGCCCAGGCGGGTCGCAGACTGGGCGGCATGAAGTTTCGCGCCTTTGATCCCAAGCCTGATGCTTGCGTGGCCGAGTTCGCCGAGCTAAGGGTCGGCGACTTTGGAGACGCGGCGGCGCTCGAGGCATTTGGTCAAGGCCTGCAGCTCCTGACTTACGAATGGGAGAACGTACCCGTCGAGGCCACGTTCCGCGCGGGTTCGCGGGGGGCTTATCTGTTTCCTTCTCCGTCGGTGCTCGGCGTGACCCAGGATCGTCAGAAGCAGAAAGAGCTTTTCTGCCGGCTCGGTGTCGAGACCGCCGAGTTTGCGTCAGTGAGCTCGCGCAGGGAATTGCAAGAGGCGGTTGGCCGCCTGGGATATCCGGCCGTCCTCAAGACCCGTCGTCACGGTTATGATGGAAAGGGACAAGCGATCATCCGAGGCGAGGCTGAGCTGGATGATGCTTGGTCCCGGCTGGGAGCGTCGCCGCTGATCCTCGAGCGATTCATTCCCTTTCAGTTTGAAGTTTCAATCGTGGCGGTTCGCTCCAAGACTGGCGAGATCGCGTTTTATCCGCTGACTCGAAATTTTCATCGGGAGGGAATCCTCCGATGGTCTCTGGCTCCCGCCCCGGGCGCCGATTCGCGTTTGCAGGCGCGGGCGGAAGCAGTCGCCTTGTCCGCTTTGGAGACGCTCGACTATGTGGGCACCCTGGCGATCGAGTTTTTTGTCGTCGCAGGGGCGGCGGGCGAGCGACTCTTGGTCAACGAGATGGCGCCGCGGGTCCACAACTCAGGGCATTGGACTCAGGACGGGGCCATGACAAGCCAGTTTGAAAATCATTTACGCGCGGGAGCAGGACTGCCGCTTGGTTCTACGGCGCTCATTTCGGGCGAGCCGGTAGGCATGGTCAATCTAGTGGGCTCTCTTCCGAAGCAAGCAGCGGTCGAGGCCGTGCCTGGAGCCGTGTTGCACCTTTATGACAAGAGTCCAGCGCCGGGGCGAAAGATCGGCCACATCAATGTCCGTGGCCGAGATCCCGCGGAGCTCGGCGAGAGAATGAATCGGCTGCTTGCGCTTTGTCGAGAAGCGGCATTGCCCAGCTTTTGACTTGGATTTTAAGGCGTGGCGTTTTCAGTCCGGTAAGGGCTCCCGGATCAAGCTGACGCGGAACTCCAGTTCCCGTGTCTCGCGCGGGGCGAGGCGCGCGCAACTTCCACGAGCCATGGCCGAATGGAGGTCCCAGGGCTTGTTCGTGCAAGGCTCGGGCATGACGACCGTGTGGCCGCGCCAAAGGCCGTAGCTCATGAAGAGCCAGACAAATGGGATTTCTTCAGGGTTAAAGTCAATCCGAAGAGTCGTCGAAGTGCGGACATTATGCACGCCGCACCAGGGTTCGTGCAAACCGCTGGAGTAGAGGAACTCCTGCTGCGGTTTTTCCCAGGAAGATGGAACGAGGTCCATTCGGGTCTTTCCTCCTGATTCGTTGCGCACGAAAGGATACTCCGATGGGCCCGGAACGCCGGCGATGCTGCTGAACGAGGGCTCGACCGGCTCAAGTACCGCTCGTGGCATCAGGATTCGGTCGCCGGGCTCCACAGGGATGGCCGGATGGAGCTTGAACAAGAATGGAAGCGTTCGGTCGGAGAGATTGCGAATGGAGTAGCTGAGTTTGATGCGCGCCGCGGTTTGTCCGGACAGAGCGGGAACGTAGGGTTCGAGGGTGATGCGTTTTTCCACGCTGACCGGCACTGTGCGACAAAGCAGGGATAGCTGCATTTCGGAATCGGTGTGCTCGATGAGTTGCCAGGGCCGGCTCCAGAGCTCGCCGTGATCGACGAGTTCGAAACCCTGGAAATCCGCGGCAGCGTCGTTGGGGAAAATGTCGTCCCAGCCGCCTTCCCAGTTTTCGTCAAAGCCCGCCCCCGGCGGCAACTCCCGAGGCTCGGTAGTTGGAAGGTAGCCGCGGGGATGCCAGGCCCAATCCCGTCCGGTGCGTCGATCGATGAGTTCTTCGATGCGGCCGCCTCTTTCGGGCAGCACGCTCAGGGAAAGGGCCGAGTTGCTGATTCGGACTCTTTGGGTGGGGCAGTTCAATTGCGCCGCAGCAGAAATCATTGGAGTCATGGGCGCCCGGCATTACAAACCGTATGCCAGATTTTGCGTTGATTTCGCGCTGATTCATTGAATAATTTTGCGGTCGTCCGCGCGACGCTCGTGCACGACCTTGCATTCAGCAACTCATTTCTACAGACTCTGTTGAATGTCTGAACGTGCGGAACGGATTAAGCTTCTTCGAAGGGCTTTTGGATTTCTTAAGCCGGTGCGCGGCACTGCCGCGATCGCTTGCGTTTTCGTGGCGGCGCGGATCGTCATCGAGGTGCTAGGAGTATTTTATCTTAGCCCCGCGATCTCCGCGCTGGCGCGCGGTGGTTCGGCCGCCTCCGTGCTTCCCTATATGGCGGCGCTCCAGATCGCGCTGGGTGCGCTCATCTTCGGGCGCGCGGTTTGGGATGCGAAGCTCAGCATGCATGCCGTCTTTCATATCCGCGGTGCGGTTTACGATCGCCTCCAGAATCCGGGGCTTTCCTTCCATCACAAGATGACCTCGGGTGCGTTGATCAACCGGGCCTTGAGCGACCTGCAGAACGTGCGCGCCTTTCTCAACACGAGCGTGCTGGGTGGCCTGGACGTCATTTTGACCGTGATGGCCTATTTCGGGCTGCTGCTTTCGCGATCGCCCTGGCTTCTGGTCGCCGCGATCGTTCCGATTCCTCTTTGGTGTGCGCTGGTCTGGTCCTTCAGTCGGAGGGTGCAGCCGCTCTTTCGTTCCCAGCAGGAAGCTTCCGACCAGGTCATCGGCACGCTCAACGAGAATGTCAACGGCGTCCATGTGATCCGGGCCTTCGGCCTCAACGATCGCGAAAGACGCAAGTTTTCCGCGCTCAATGGAAAGCTCCTGGGCCGAGTCCTGGAAATCGTCCGCTATCAGGCAGTCCTTACTCCTTCGCTCAAGTTCATCGCCGGTCTGGCGCATATCGGACTGTTCGTTTCGGCCTGCGCTCTGATCGAGCGCGGGAAGATGCAGGTCGGGGATCTCATGATCCTTGGCGTGGCGATGGGCGCGATCCTGGGCAAACTGCAGCTAGTCAACGGGATGATCGAGGCTTATCAGAAAGCCGTCGTCTCCGCGCGACGGCTGTTTGAGGTACTGGATGCGCCAGTATCCGAAACAGCGGATGCGGTGGCCCGCTCGGGCGCGTCATCCCCTGGCGGACGCGCCTCGCGAGTCGTGGAGGGCGCGATTCGCTTCGAGCAGGTGACGTTCGGCTATGATCCGCGCAATCCTGTGTTGCACGGGATCGACATCGAGATCCCGGCGCGACAAGTGACCGCGATCGTGGGTCCGACCGGATCGGGCAAGACGACCTTGGCCGGTTTAATTGGACGTTTCTACGATCCGCAACATGGCGTGATCCGGGTGGACGGAAGCGACCTGCGCGAGCATCGTCTCAAGGACCTGCGGCATTCGGTGGGCTTTGTGTTCCAAGAGACGTTTTTGTTCACGGAAACGATTCGAAACAACATCCGTTACGGCCGTATGGATGTGAGCGACGCGATGCTTAAGGCGGCGGCCCGGGCGGCGCAGGCGGACGAGTTCATCGAGTCGCTTCCGCAGGGCTATGATACTTGGCTTGGAGAGAGTGGAGTGCAGCTCTCGGGCGGGCAGCGGCAGCGCCTCGCGCTGGCCCGCGCTTTGGTCTATGATCCCCGCATTCTCATCCTCGACGACGCGACCGCCGCGCTGGACGCCACGACTGAGCGCTCGGTGCTGGAGATGCTCGAGCCGATCTTCCGGGATCGCACGGTGATCGTCATCGCGCATCGCCTGGGCGCGCTCCGGCTGGCCGACCAGGTGCTGGTCATGAACGACGGACGCATCGAGCAGGCGGGGGCACCCTCCGAACTGCTCGCGCGCGAGGGTAGACTGAGGGACATCTGGCGGCTCCACGCTGGTCTCTCCCTCGAGGAGGTGACCTCATGAGGACGACATCCCGCCGTCGGGTCGGTAGGTCCGCAGGCAAGGCCGGGCGAGTTCGAGCGCCCGGGAGCAATCCTTACGTTCATGTGGATGACCAGACGCAGCCGCTTTCTTTTGAGATGACCTTGCGTCTGCTGGGCTGCTTCAAGCCGCACCGACGGGATTATGCCTGGGTCTGTATGGCAGGGCTTGTGATCGCGTTGCTGGAGCTGGTTCCGCCCAGGTTGGTGGGGTATTGCATCGATCTGCTTTCCGCTCCGCTCTTGGGACGCGACCGGGGCGCGGGCGGCGAAGGGCTACCGTTCGGGGTCCTGAGCGCGGTGGCGCTTGGCTGGCTCGCCGTGATCGCGGTCACCCAGGCGCTGCACGGGCGGCAGATCCTGCTTGCCAACCGTGCCGGCGAGCGCGTGCTCGCAGCGCTCCGGCAGCGGATGTTCGACCAGCTGCAGAGACTGCCGATGGCCTATTTTGACCGCACCCACGTGGGGCGGATCATCGCCCGGATGAGCGGTGATATCGACGCCCTTCGCAACGTGGTCATCTGGGGCCTCAACACCCTGGTGGCAAACGCCGTGACTTTGGTTTTGGCGGCCGCGATGATTGCGCATCTCGATATCCGGCTTTTCTTGGCGGTCGTTTGGCTCGTACCGGTGATGATGGTGCTGAGCTTTGTCTATGCCCGACGGGTGGGTGCGGCCTGGCAGTTCGTGCGCGTCCATTCGACGCGCGTCTCCTCCAATCAGGCGGAAAATATCGCAGGCGTCCAGGTGGTCACGGCGTTCAACCGCCAGGAGCGAAACCTCAAGCACTACACCCGGCTCCAGGAGCGCAACACGGTCAACAACGTCGCGGCGAGCCGTCTGAGCGGCGTGTTTCAACCCGCGCTCCAGTGGGTGCGCTTCACCGGGCAGGCCATCATCCTGCTCTACGGCGGAAGCCGGATCGCCTCCGGAAGTCTCAACGCGGGCGAGGTGGTCGCGGTGGCGTTGTACTGGGAGTGCTTCATGCAACCGGCTGTGGTCTTTGGCTCGTTTCTCAATGAGCTCTTGCTCGCCATGGCCGGGGCGGAGCGGATCTTCGCGTTGCTTGACGAGAAGCCGGATGCGGCCGAGCGCGAGGGAGCCCGGGCTCTCCCGCCGTTACGTGGTCGCGTCGAGTTCGAATCGGTCTCCTTTGGCTACCGGCCTGGACGCCCGGTGCTCGATGACGTGAGCTTTGTCGCCGAGCCCGGAAGCACGGTTGCGCTGGTGGGGCATACCGGCTCCGGAAAAAGCACGATCATCTCGCTGCTCTCCCGTTTTTACTATGCGACCTCGGGACGGATCCTGCTGGACGGTTGTGATATCCGAGATGCTCGGGCGGACTCGCTCCAGCGCCAGACCGCCATTGTCCTGCAGAACAATTATCTCTTCAGCGGAACGGTCATGGAGAATCTCCGTTACGTCCGCCCGGACGCGACGGATGAGGTGATCATCGAGGCCGCACGGACGTTGGGCTGCCACGAGCGGATCCAGGCGCTCCAGCACGGTTACGAGACCCGGGTCGGAGAGAAGGGCGCTTCGCTTTCGCTCGGCGAGCGTCAGCTGATCTGTTTTACGCGTGCGCTGGTGGCGGATCCCCGTATCCTTTTGCTCGACGAGGCGACGAGCGCGGTCGATCCGGCTGCCGAAGACGAGATTCGACGCGCCATCGGCAAACTGACGGCCAACCGCACGACATTTATCGTGGCGCATCGACTGAGCACGATTCGCGGAGCGGACCTGATCCTGGTCCTGGATCAGGGGCGGATCGTCGAGCGCGGCACGCATGCGGAGCTGATCGCCGCCGGTGGGCGTTACGCCGGACTCCACTTCAGCCAAGGTACGAATGTTGCTGAAGTCAGCCCTCGTAATGGACTCCGCACGCGATTACAAGAAGATCATCCTCTTTCGGGCTCTCCAGCTGGGTGATTTGCTCTGCGCGGTTCCGGCCTTCCGCGCGATCCGAAATCGCTATCCCCGGGCGCGGATCACTTTGGTGGGGCTGCCCTGGGCGGAGGACTTTCAGCGGCGGTATGCGCGGTATGTCGACGATTTCATCGAGTTTCCCGGTTATCCGGGCCTGCCCGAGCGGAGCCCCGCCGCACTTGGGCATTTTCCTGATTTCCTGCAGCGCGTGCGCGCGCTCAACGCGGACATCGCGATCCAGGCCCATGGCAACGGCGTGATCACCAATCCGCTCGTGCAGCTCTTTGGGGCGCGCGAATGCGCTGGATTTTTCGACCCAGGCCAATACCGGCCGACCGGAGCGTTCATCCCTTATCCTACGAAGGAACCAGAAACTTGGAAGCTGCTCCGGTTGGCTAGCGCGCTGGGCGCGACCCACCTCGACGAATCGTTGGAGTTCGAAACGGCGCTTGAAGACCGACTGCAGTTGGCGGAGCTCTCAGAAATGGCGCGGCTCGAAGGCGCGCCGTACGTTTGTGTCCATCCAGGCGCGCGATTGGCCGCGCGTCGCTGGCCCGTCGAGCGCTTTGCTCGAGTGGCGGATGAGCTCGCGGACCGGGGAATCCGGGTGGCGATATCGGGCTCGATCTCCGAGCGTCCGCTTGCCGAAAAACTGAGGCGCGAAACCCGCGCCGATTGCGTGGATCTGACCGGACGCACCAGTCTCGGCTCGCTTGCGGCGCTCCTTCAAGGGTCTCGAATGTTGATCTGCAACGACACCGGCGTCTCCCATCTCGCGGCGGCGCTCAAGACTCCAAGCGTTGTCGTGTTGCACGCTTCGGAAAAGGAGTGCTGGCCTCCGGCGGATCTGCGGCTGCATCGGGTCCTGAGCCGCATCGGGGGCGTGCGGTGGCAGGACGTGCTTGAGAGCGTGGACGCGCTTCTGCTGGAGACTTCCCAGCATCGGGATCGGCCACGGCTTTCCGCGGTGGCCTGAAGCGGCGCCGTCGCATGCGACTTCAATTTCAGGGGGCGTCGGATCATGCGTCGATATCGGGTGCTGACCTGGCATGTGCACGGAAGCTATCTCTACTATCTCGCCTTAACGGGACATGAGATCTGGTTGCCCGTGCGATCAGGTGAGGGTCGGAGCACCGAAGGCTATCACGGTCGTACCCGGGGTTATCCTTGGCCGGTCAACGTACGCGAAGTTCCGGCTGAACAGGTCAAGAACTTGGACTTCGATCTGGTCCTGTATCAGAGTCGAAAAAACTGGCTTGAAGACCAATGGGACCTCCTTTCCGTGGATCAGCGCCAGCTCCCGAAGATCTATCTCGAGCACGATCCGCCGCGTGAGCATCCGACGGACACCCCGCATCCAGTGGACGATCCCGGGGTGCTCCTGGCTCATGTCACTCCTTTCAATCAATTGATGTGGGACAGCCGCCGCACGCCGTCGATCGTGATCGAGCATGGAGTGCCTGAGCCGCCGGTGGATCTTGCCTGGACGGGGGAACTGGCCAGAGGCGTCACCGTGATCAACCATCTCAAGCGCCGCGGACGGAGGCTCGGGGCCGATGTCTTTGACGCGTGCCGTGATCGGGTGCCGTTGGATCTTGTCGGGATGGGGTGGAACGAAGCGGGTGGAATCGGAGAAATCCCCCACGGCGCGCTCCCGGCATTTATGGCGCGTTACCGGTTCTTCTTCAATCCGATCCGATACACGAGCCTGGGGCTATCGATTTGCGAGGCGATGATGACAGGTTTGCCTGTGGTGGG
The DNA here is from genome assembly GCA_964467785.1 of uncultured Bacteriovoracaceae bacterium. Lineage (GTDB taxonomy): Bacteria > Bdellovibrionota > UBA1018 > UBA1018 > UBA1018 > CAYXVB01. The sequence continues at coordinate 2,616 of CAYXVB010000004.1, read as the reverse complement.
CTTGGCCACGACAGAGCTCGTGACCGTGATCCGGGACGGCGAGTCGGGGATTTTGTCCACGCGGCCCGAAAAGCTCGTCGACGGGATGCGGGAGCTCATCCGTGATCCGGCCGAGGCACGGAGAATGGGCGAAGCCGCGCGCCGGACCGCCCGCGAGCGTTTTTCGATCGCGCGCTTTGCTCGGGACTGGACCGGTGCGTTCAGGCAGGTGTGCGCATGAGCCTTCGCATCGCGATGATCAGTGATCACGCCTCGCCGCTCGGATTGCCGGGGGGAGTGGACAGCGGTGGCCAAAACGTCTATGTCGCCCAGCTCGCTCGACACCTCGTCAGGCACGGTAACGAAGTAGATATCTTTACCCGAAGGGACTGCCCTTCGTGATGGCGTTCCATGCGTTGGGACGGGGACGTCGCCTCCATCAAGGGAGCGCTGCCGCCGTGAGTCGGTCCGTCTTGTGCACGAGGGCTTTTCCTGGCGTCAGGTGGCACTCAGTGTCGAGGACGCCTACAGGCAAGTTTTGAATACGACCCGCTCCGCCGCGTCGGAGGCGGTTGCCGTGAACATCCGAAATGAGGACAGTCAATGCAGAGCTTGAAGGATAAAGTGGTGCTCGTGACCGGCGGAGGGCGGGGTCTGGGCGAGGCGATCTCGTTTACGATTGCCGACGCAGGAGCGCATGTAGTCGTCGCGGACGTGCGGGCGGGACTTGCCGCTGACGTGGCCAAACGCATCGCTGCCGAAGGCGGCAAGGCGAGTGCGCTCGAGTTGGATGTGACGGACGCCGAAATTGTGCGACGCGGAGTTCGGGAGATGATCGACGAGACGGGGCGGATTGATGCCTTGGTCAATAACGCTGGGGTCGACCGGACCGTGGCGATCGAGGCGCTTGAGGTGCGGGAATGGGACCTGATCCTTGGGACAAATCTTCGGGGGCCTTTCCTGCTTTCGCGCGAGGTCTTGCCTCACATGAAAAAAAGGGGTTCCGGGCAGATCGTTAATGTTGTCTCGACGGCCGCCAAACGCGCCTGGGCAAACGCCTCCGCCTATCACGCGAGCAAGTGTGGACTGCTGGGGTTCAGTCATGCGCTCCATGTCGAAGCGAGACCCCATGGCATTAAGGTCACGGCGCTGATCTGCGGAGGAATGAGAACCCCGTTCCTGCTTGAGCGCTTCCCGGACATCGATCAAGAGACCTTGCAGGATCCGCGCGATGTCGCGGCAACCGTGCGATATGTGCTTGGTGCGCCAGAAGGCACGGTGATCCCGGAGATCATGGCCCTGCCGATGCGGGAGACCTCGTGGCCATAAGCGCGGTGTTTATCGATAAGGACGGGACTTTGGTGGAGAACGATCCGGAGAGCATGGATCCTCGCCGCTTTCAGCTCATGCCGGGCGCGGGGGACGCTCTGGCCGCGCTCAATGCCGAGGGGTTCCGGCTTTTCGTCGTGACCAATCAGCCCGCGATCGCGCACGGACGAAGCTCGATCGAGGCGCTGCGCGAATGCGAAGCGGAACTGAAAAAATCGCTCCGACGCTCGGGGGCGGAGCTGTCGGGATTTTACTGGTGTCCGCACGATCCCTGTGGCGTCGTGCCGGAACTTGCGGTGGATTGCCTTTGTCGCAAACCGCGCCCGGGACTCTTGGATCGCGCGGTGCTTGAACACGGTGTCGATTGCTCGAGATCCTGGATGCTGGGTGACATCCTCCATGATGTCGAAGCGGGCCATCGGGCCGGCTGCCGTTCCATCCTGCTCGACTCCGGCGGCGAAACGGAGTGGCAAATCACGAGTATCCGGCGTCCAGATTGGGTCGTTTACTCGCTCGAGCAGGCCGCGCAGCTCATCATCAAGGATCGGCGGGAGCGTCGCCCGCCATTGCTGAATGCCGGAGCGGCGCGCTTATGTTGATCGCCTGGAGCGAAGCTCGCAACCTACTTTGCGTCCGCTTGGACGCCATGGGCGATTTCCTGATGACGACCCCGGGGGGCGAGGCGGATCTGGAGATGGTGGAACGGCTACGTGCGCGGGAGTTCGACGCGGCGATTATCTTCACGGTCTACAGCCAGAGTCCGTTGCCCGCTGCTTTGCTCAGCCTTTTGGCGGGAATCCCGCTGCGCATAGCGCATTGCCGGGAAAACCCGTATCAACTTCTCACGGACTGGGTTCAGGACCCGGAGCCTGAACGAAAACTTCGGCACGAGGTTCGGCGCCAGTTGGACCTCGTGGCGTACGTCGGTTGTATTCCCGCCAGCGAACGCCTGGCCCTCAGCTGCACTCATGGCGCCCGCCAACGGGTGCGATCGATCTTGATGGAACTCGGGATCAATGGATCTGACCGTGACTGGCTGGTGATCCATCCGGGCGCTTCGGCCGCTTCGCGTCGCTATCCGGAGGATTTGTTTTCACGCGTCGTGTCCGAGCTGGCCTCGCGGCATAAGTACCGGCTGATCTTCACCGGCACGGAGCGCGAAGGCCCCATGACTGAGCGAATCCGGAAAGGAGTCGGCCGCTCGCTCGTCGGTCGTCTTTCGTTGGACGAGTTTGCCGCTCTGATCGAGATGGCGCCCCAGCTGATATCCAACAACACGGGTGCAGTTCATGTTGCCGCCGCGGTGGG
>CAYXVB010000003.1:0-49277 GCA_964467785.1 uncultured Bacteriovoracaceae bacterium | reverse complement strand
ATAAAATTACATTTTTTTTACACGCGTCGCTTTCTAGACTTCTGTTTCTTTCGGGCAACTCATAAACCTAGCAAGATCATGACTACGACATCCCGAACCGAGAGTTTCCCATCAGGCGCCACGAAAGACTCCTACCAGATCGTTCCAACCACCCGCGCGGAACGCACTTCCTGGGCTTTGAATCAGGAGCTCAAACCTGGATTGATGGTCGCGCTTATTGCCGAGGCCGACGCGACCAAGATGAGCGCTCTCCGAAATGCGGCTAAAGAACAGGGGCAGGTCGCGCCGTCCTACACCGCCTTCGTCATCCGGGCCGCGGCACAAACGCTCGCAAAGCACCCCGAAGCCAATCGAGCGATTCTGGGGCCTCCACTCTTCAGGAAGCTCGTACAGTTCAAAAACATCGATATCGGCATCGCCGTCGAACGCGGACTCCCTTCGCTACCCGGCCTTGCGTATGCCAAGCCGATCCAAACGCCCCTGCAACGCACGTGGGCCGACGTCACTCTGGAGCTCCAGCACCTCGTCAAAATGGACGAATCCAACGACCCCGGACTTCGTCAATACATGCGCCTGCTTCGCTGGATTCCGCGACCACTGAGCAATTGGATTCTCTCCCATCCACTCTGGTTCCCAAAAGCCTGGATCAAATATCGCGGCTGCGCGGCGTGGGTGAACTCCCCGGCCCGCCACGGCGCGGACCTGGTCATGTGCGCTTGGCCCTGGCCGATCACTTTCTCATTCGGAAAGGTGTGCGAGCGCCCTACTGTAGTCGACGGAAAAGTCGAAGCCGGACTCACCATGCCGATTCTCATGGAATTCGATCGGCGACTCATGGGAGGCGGACCAGCAAGCCGGATTTTCGCTGACTTCAAAGAGTTCCTGGAAAACCCAAGCGAGTCTTAATGCTGATAGCAATCCGTTAAGCGAGCTCGCGACTCGAACTCATAATTCAACAGAAATGGCATGGTATAAATCGGCCCGCGCAACGCAGGCAACCACCGAAACGGGACGCTGCCGCCGACCGAGCCCATTTTTCCGGACACAGCTGCTTGCAATCGGTAACTTCCGTTCGTCTTTGAGACAGGCTGGGAATAGAACCGAAAGCTGCTGAGCTGAAATCCAGGACCGCCCTGGACGAAACGCAGCTGTGTCGCGCTGAATTCGAAGTCAGGCGAGATCGAATACGACCAGGATCTTTTCGTATCACTGCTACCTGATTTCAGGGTTCGCTCTTGGGGTGCGCCGAGCGTGATCTCTCGATCGCTAATGCCAAGTAATTGTTCGGCCAACGTGGACCAAACTTGCGTCTCACCCAATTGCATCCGCAATTCCTCGCCGGGATAAGCGCAAATCGGCAAATTGACGTTGACCCTACGAACCAGGGCTTCGTCCTGGACGGGGCTCGATCCATCCAACCATCTCGCCAACTGGGCGCGATAAAAGGACGTCTGCCGCAAATCCCAGCTTCTCCAGATGTCCGCTCCCCGGAGGTACCTCAACTCCACTTGCTCCTCGGAGCGCAAGGAGTTCTTGAGCCCCATGACCGAGGTGCTGACTACAGCCTGGGTGATGCTATCTACCCAAGTCACATGGGCAAATCCCAAGAGATGCCCCAGTTCGTGCAAGAACAGCACGCGCCCGTCCACGCGGGGCCGAAGGCCGTCCCGGCTTGGGGAGAAATAGCTAGTTCCCTTTCCGCTGAAATCCAGTTCAATCGATGGATTGAACGCAATGACCGGCAAATGCCGGGGAGAATACTGATAATAGAGGCCTAAGACCATCTCCGGGAGATTCTGGGTGCCACGGGACGGAGGAAATCGATTAAAAGGATAGTCCCCCTCCCGGGCTTGATAGGCAAGGACGTCACATCCAGCAAGGGATTCGACACGCAATTTCGATGTATCCACCGCGGACCATTGAAAATCCACCATGAGCTCCCCAGACGGGGCCCCCGCGACATTGCGGGCAAATTCGCCAAACGCGGTCTGAAAACTTGCATTTCTCACGTCGAGCCGCGAATCAACGCACAAGCGAATCGAGCGATAGAGCTTGAGTACTCCTGGCTTGAGATAAAATTTTTCCAAAACTGGCGCGCCGCTCACGGATCGCGTCTCCGGTGCGGGTCGTTGTAATGGGGTCCTAAAGAGCTGAGGCAACAAGTCGCCCGAAAGATCCACAGCGCTCGTCAGGGTGTCATCCGTTCCCCAGGAGCTGCCGCCATCCTGCAATTCCGAAAAAGTATGCTCGAGCTGAACTTCCGCCGCGCCACAAATCGGCTGCCATACCAATGAAATCCAGGTCAGTGCCGCCGCGATCCCAAGTTTCATAACAACTCCGCCACTTGCCAATTAATGTGAATCAAGGTTTCCGGGTCTCCGCCAGTCCGCACTTCCTCGCGGATTCTCTCCCGTAGCTCGGTGATCCAACCGATAACTCGATCCCGGCTTTCGCGAGAAAGCGCGTGCTGTTCCACCTTATGGAAACCCGGCTTTTCGAGTAGGCGCAATGAATTCTCGAACCAAAATCGGTGAATCGCCTGGATTCGTTCCGGTGAAACCGCCGGTATCGCGTAGAGCTGCGCCTCGTCGGAAACCAATCGACCGCTCTCGAGCCGTGCCAGGCGGAGGCGGATCAGGAGATCGAGCGAAGTCTCCACTTTCAACAAGGGCAGCTCCAATCGACTCGAGAGGAATCGAGCCTGCGTCTCCGCCGACTTGAGCTCCGAAAGCATGGGCAACCGAAGCGAGAGCATCAGCATGGGCGTCCACGGATCCGAGAAGAACTCGGAATATGCCCGCGCCGGAAGCGGATCAAAACCTAGCTCGTCAAGCGAAAGCTCGAACGGCAAGCTCGCCACAAGAGCGTCAAGTCGACCGGACCACCGATCCACGGCCTTAAGCCATTGCGCGAAGGGGACCTCCCGTCGTCCGGATTCCCAATGATGAATCGTGGAAAGATTACGAATCCCCAAAATTTTTGCCGCCTCGCCGAGCGTCCGCTTCCCGCGCAGGGTCCGGAGTACCGGGGCCGAGAAGTGCTGTCGCATCCGAATCGCGTTCGAAAGGCGTTGCAGCTGCGCGGGACGAAACGGCATTCGCGGCGCGAATAGCGCTTCTTGCAGGGATGACGGCGAAAATCCTCTTTTCTGGAGCTCGACCAATACGGGACCGGTGCGACTCGAATCGACGTCGACCTCCCCCGCGATTCGCTTGGCGAGGCGTTCATACTGTGAATCGTCATGCCGTCCCAAACGGATACCCTCGCGTTATTGTAAAAAATGAACGCCTGTTTTTACGAATTTCACGAACAGCTCCGGAATCCACTCTGGGGTCGGGAAGCGGCCCGGCCTAAAATCTTGCTCAGTATGGCTCATCCAGCGCAAAACTCTCTGTTTGTAGCCGAATCCGTCACCCTTGCCCACGTTTTGAGACCTCTAACCTTAGCGGCAAGACTTGGCAAGCAGGGACATCCGGTTCATTTCGCGACCTCAGAGGCGTTTAGGCCCTGGGTCGAAAAGCACGGGTTGATCTTTCATCCCATCCAATGCCAATCAAGCGATCAATTTCTCACCCGGCTCGACCGAGCGAAATCCGTTGTCGACGAAACGCTGCTTTCGCGGCAGATCGCCGAGGACCTGGAATTGCTGAATCGAGTCCGCCCTTCGCTGGTCATCGGGGACTTTCGCCTCTCGCTCAATATTTCCGCCCGGGTTGCCGCAACGCCCTATCTCGGGATCGTCAATGCGTATTGGTGCTCTTTCGATCCGTCGACGATGCCACTGCCCGAGTCGCCGTTTTTGCGCGCGCTCGGAAATCCCGTGGCAAGTCGGATCTACAGCCTGGTTCCCACCTGGATCCCGAAACGAGTGCTCAAAGAGCAGGCCGGCGGGATCAATCGACTGCGGCGGAAACACCACCTCGCCCCCTATCGCTATCTCACCGACGCCTATGTCGACGCGGACTGGCTCGCACTCGCCGATATCCCGGAATTGTTCCCCATTCCCTCGACCTTTCAAGTCCCCCACACCTACCTCGGACCGCTCAGCGGTTCGCCCGAATGCGAACTCCCCGACTGGTGGGACCAGCTCGGTTCCGATCTACCGATCATCTATTTCAATCTCGGTTCCTCCGGCCGCCAGGAAATCGTGCCTCAAGTCCTAGACAGCCTTCGTGGTCTCCAGGCTCGCTGGATGGTCGTATCCCCGACTCCTCCCGCCACCCGCGCGCCAAACGTCTACTGGGCTCGCGCGCTGCCCGGCCACCTCGCATGCGAGCGCGCGGATCTCTTGATCTGCAACGGTGGAGCTCCCTCCGTCAATCAGGCGCTCGCCGCGGGAAAGCCCGTGGTCGGCATCACCCGTAATTTCGATCAGGTGATTCATATGTCCGGTCTCGCGCGACAGGAGTTCGCCCGCACGTTCCGGAGCTGGGACCTGGACCCTGCTGAGCTGCGCGAATCCGTCGAACACCTGCTCCGCGACCCGGCTCCGCGCGAAGCCGCGCGTCGGATCGCCTCCGTGATGCGGAGTTACGACGTCCAGTCGCGCTTCGACCTGGCCTGCCGCTGTCTACTGGCCAAAGCGGTGGCGGCCACTCCGTTCACCCGCGGAATCTCGCCGGACTCCCCTCTCTAACTGGGATTGCTTTCGACGCAGGAGCGCGCGATTAAACTCCTGCTTGAGCAAAAGCTTGTATGAATTGAAATCCTCCATATTCCACTCGTTGAACATCCCGTCAAAGAGCGGATCCTCCCGTAATAGCTGGCTGACCCGCGCTTCCATCTGCTCCAGCAAGGCCGGTCCGACTTGGTTCTCAGTCATCCTCTTGAGATTTTCCGAGGCGCGACGATGTGCGGCCTTCCGGAGCGCCATGCCCTTGCGGACCGCTTCGTCCATCAAGCCACCGATCAAGCGCGGGGAGCCCTGACCGTGAGCCAGGATCCGTAACAGCGCCTCGCGCTCCGGATAAGTGATCAGCGAGATGAAATCGTTGAGCTTCACCGCAGGAAGGACCCGGCTTGGGATCGCCGAGTTGCGTCTGGGCATCCGCGTGGAGAGCGCCCGACTTCTCCGTGCCTGGCTCCGAAGCTGCGCGCCCACCGCGTTTCGTTCGTACTTCTGTATTTCCTCGGGCGTCGAAAAGATTGTCCGAACGGCGTTTTCGAGGCTCGCGCCCTCCAGTCCGCTTCGAATCAGGCGCTCCCTTTCCCGCTTCCAGTCCCGGAAGTGCTGGACCTCGTGATCCAAGATATCGAGGTCGACCCCGGGATCGACCGAGATCACCGGGATCCCGTCCTCGGGATCATAGCGAAAATGGCTTCTTCCCGAGACCTCGATGCCGGAGGATCCGACGCGGGTGATCCGCAGCCGCAACTCGCCCCCCAGCTCGGCCAGCTCGTCGATCACGGCTTGGACTTCGGGGTGATCTGACAAGAGCAGCCGCCCGATCTCCTCGCCAATCAGATTCTTCCGGGTGGACGAAGTGCGAATCAATCGCGAGCCCCCATTGAGCGGGACAAAGTCGTCACGCATCGACTGAAAAATCTCTCGGTAATAGCTCACGCAGCCGGGCTCCGGAACGGCCGCAAATGCAGACTCAAAGGAAGTCAATAACGAGGCTAAAGCTAGAATCACCCGAAACATGACTCAATGATTATCGCGCGAAGCGCTCGAATACTGCAATTGCAGGTTTCCAGGCCCATCGCCGTAGGGGGATGTCGCCGGCGACACAGGTGTTCACCTTGTTCAATATATATATAATTGAAATTGATGAACACGCGGCACGTAAAGCTCACCATCAGTCTGCTTTGTCTCGGAGCGCAGTCCCTCACAAGCTGCGCCATCCGGATCAACCCCTTGGAGAAAGTAGCCTCCACTGGCTCCACGGCATCTGACTCCACCCCAGCCCCAGCCCCCGCACCACCGCAACCGATCGTCTCCAAGAGCTCCATCATATCGCCGGCTGGCAACAGCATGGTCGCCCTGGATGTCGATTGGTCCCGTTCAGTCGCTTATGCGAGCACTCGCGAGGCAGGCAAATGCTTTTATGCCATCGACTTCAGTAACGAGGCCGCTCCAAGTCTCATCGCTTCGATCGGCACGGGCACGACTCCCTCCACGCTCGGTCAGACTTGTCTCGGGATCCGGCTCTACCCCTCGGGTAAAAAGCTGCTCGTTTCGAGTTACGCCGCGAACCTGGTCGAGTATTGGGACCTGGGTAGCAACCCTCTGGCCCTGTCCTGGAGCCGACTTACGTCGACGGCATTAAATAAAGCGCGACGCCTTGAGCTCTTCGAGGCGGGCGCGACCACGGCGGTTAACGTAGCGCAGAATCTCGGAGCCCAGCAACTGAGCCTCGACGAAGGCACCCTCGCCTTCTCAGTGGTGGCCACCTCAGTGGTCGCCGGAGTCTCGCCGGATTTTGTCAACGAAGGAACGATCGTCTCCGATGGCGTGACACGCTGGTTGATCTCGGCAACCTCTAAAACCGGCGAACCGATCCATGTCTACGATGCTGCCAACGGCGCCGAGGTCACCAATTTCCCCATCACTAACGGATCCACCTTACCCTGGTACTGGACCACCTCGGCATCCGCCAACCGTCTCAAGGCCTTTGCCGGCGGCACGGGGATGGCTTTTTTTGAAGTTTCGGGCGGCTCGGTCCAGATCCGCGCCCGACAGCAGCTTCCGAGCGGAATCTACCGCGACTCGGCCTTTGCCCAGATCAACGGGCGGGATTACGTCTTCGCGGTGATCAATTCGGGCTGGCTCGACCAGTTCGACGTGACCGATATCTCCAACCCCGTTTTGGTCAGCCATACCGAAGTGCCGATTTCCAGTGTCGAGCTCTATGGGGTCCGGGTCAATCCCGCCACCCGACGAGCCATCGCTGTTTCGAATCGGGGCGAGCTCTTCGTGATCAACATTGACGGCCTGACCCCGGCAACGTCCCAGTACACCAGCTACTGAGTAATTGCCGGGTTCAATTCGGCCCCCGCTTGGTGTAAGAACGTCAAAATGGAACGTTTTGCCCGCCTGGCCGCCCAAGCCCTCAATCAAGTCCTTGAATCCCCCATCGAAGCCTCCGATCTGGAAACCCCTCCTGATCCCAAAATGGGCGATTTCGGCTTCCCTTGCTTCAAGCTTGCCAAGCAGTTCCGCAAGAGTCCGCCCCAAGTGGCCCAGGCGCTCACCTCCGAGATCATTTCCAAATATGGAGCCAAGGGCGCCCTGCCTGAGGGCCTGACCGTCGCCGCCGTGGGCCCGTACGTCAATTTCACCGTCCCGCGCGACAGGCTTTCGGCCGCCCTGATGAAGGACCTCCTCGCTGGCGCCGGCAACGGCACCTACGGCTCTCTCGCCGCGAACTCCCGTGGAAGCTGGGTGCTCGAGTACAGCTCCCCCAACGTCGCCAAACCTTTGAACATCTATCACCTCAGGCCCACGGCCCTCGGCGCCGCGCTCGACCGGATCGGCCGCTACCGCGGCTACCAAGTCACCTCGATCAATCACCTCGGCGACTGGGGCAAGCAATACGGGATGCTCGCCATGGCGTTCCAGCACTTCGGCATCGCGGATGATGCCAAGCCGACCATGTCCGAGCTGGTCGACCTCTACGTCAAGATCAACGCCGTGGCCGAGCAGGATCCCTCGATCGAGGAGAAGGCCCGCCAAGCCTTCCTCGCCCTCGAAAAAGGCGATCCCTACATGACGCGTCTGTGGCAAAAGTGCGTCGATATCTCGATCAAAGAATTCGAGCGCGTCTATGGCCGTCTCGGGGTCAAGTTCGACCACATCTGGGGCGAATCCTATTACAAGGACCAACTGCAGGGCCTGCTGGACGATCTCCGTGCGCGTGGCCTGCTCATCGAGAGCGAAGGCGCCTGGGTCGTCCCGGTCACCGATTCCGAAGGCAAGGAACTGCCGCCCTGCCTCCTTCAGAAATCCGACGGTGCGACGATCTACGCCACGCGCGACGTTGCCGCCGCGCTCTACCGGTACAAAAAATTCCACTTTGACCGCATGACCTACATCGTGGGCGGAGAGCAAAAGCTTCACTTCCAGCAGGTGTTTGGCGTGCTCCGCAAGATGGGCATCGACTGGGTCTCCAAGTGCGAACACGTTCCGACCGGTCTTTACCGCTTCAAAGACGCCAAGATGTCGACCCGCAAGGGCAACTTCGTCACCCTGGAGGACGTGCTCGCCATCGCCAAAGACCGCGTCAGAGAGCTGATGGAAGCCCGCGTCGCCGGGGATCCCACCGCCCAGAAACCCACCGAAGAAATCATGGAAGCCATTGGGGTCGGCGCCGTCGTATTTCACGATCTCTCGACGGACCCGGCCCGCGACGTCGAGTTCGACGTCGAGCGCGTGGTGGACTTCGAAGGCGAGACTGGCCCCTATCTCCAGTACGCCCATACCCGCTGCGTGAGTATCCTTCGCAAAGCGCGCGAAACAGGCGCGTTCACGGCCTCGCCCGAGACGCTCTTCTCGGAAACGGCCGCAAGCCGCCTCGCCAAGGACGAAGAAATCGCACTCATCAAGACTCTGGGCATGGTCCCGGTCCATCTGGAGCGCAGCCTCAAGACCGCCAAGGCCAGCGCTCTCGCCCATTACCTGATCGACGTGACCCAGGCCTTCGGACTCTTCTATCGCGAATGCAAGGTCCTCGGAGAGGACGCCGAGCTCACTCGCGCGCGCCTGATGCTGGTCGAAGCCACGCGCCGGATTCTGGCGCAGGGACTCACCCTGCTACTGATCCCGCTGCCGGAGAGAATGTAAGTCGCTTGCCGCTCGGGGTGCTTCATGAACCAGGCGCAATCCTTCTCAAGCTCCTGAAAACCGCCGGACAACCGTCCGGAAGTTGAAGTCGTCCACCCAAATTGCCTCGATTCAGCCGATCCAGGATCTGTTGGGATTCAGGGACATGTCCCGCTAAACGAAGTGCCGCGGAGATCTTTCGAAGCAGATCCCCTTCGTGGGCTAAGTCGGGGAGCGATGCGATCTTTAGTAGTCTGAACTTGTTGGTACGCGCCAGCAATTCCAGCACCTTGGGATCACGATTGAGCCACTCCACCCATAGCGGACCTGCCTCCTTCCCGATCAGCGGGTTATCGCGAAGGAAGCGATAGGCCAAATCCATGAAGTAGTCGTCCGATTTCGGAGTCATGATTTCCCGCTGTAGCCGGGAAATCCAATCGCTGAGAGCCTCTCGCGAAGTCAATCGACTCTTCAAGGATTTTTCGAATTCCGAATACTGAACAAGGCTTCCGACGCGCCGATAATTGAGCGCCTGACCGACTTCGAGCCTTTTTACCTCGGATGGAGTGAGTCTGAATTTCTTGACGATATCAGGCAAGGACGCATCGAGATCAGCGGTCCGCTGATGATCGAACCAGGAATCCAACGCGGCGACGAGCTTCTCGCGAGAGTTTTGACTTTCGGGAAGATCGATGCGCGCATGGGTCTTGACGAGGTAATGGATCGCCTCCTGCGCGCTCGCGCTCCCAGGCGACACGGCATTCGATTGAAGAACCCATACCGCCGCTCGTTCCAATGAGTTGCCGTAAGGCACGTTTACTAGCGCGATCCGACCCACGTCTTTTATGATCCCAGTGAGATTGGCGATTTTCTCCGCTTCGGGCATGACCGCGATCCTATTCAAATCCGCCAAGAACGCGCCTCTTTTGATCACCAGGTCCCAGCCAAGGTCAGACCTGAACTTCAACAAATCCCGCAGCGCCGGATCAGCGTCCACCGACTTCAACGAGCGCGCCCAATCCTCGATGTCGGGATAGGTCCGAACGCAATCCTTAAACGCCATTACTAGACACTGCTTGATCAGCGCGATCTGTGACGCCTGCTCCGGTGACTCAATCCTTTTGAAAATCTCCCAGGCATTCGATGCCCTCTCTTGGTTGCTCTCGTGAGCGAAAATAGACTTAAGAAGTAAGTGCTCGACGGTCGCAGGAAGTTTCAAAGCGATCGACTGACCAAACCGCGTACGAAGATAATTGCCGACAAAATCGATTCCATCCTCATCAAGCCAGCCATTCTCCATGATGACGTTAACCAAAAGTTCCCTGGAGTTTCTCTCCATCGAGCCTGACGGTAGAAAATGAATACCCTGCATGAAGATCGTTCGAATCGTCCCGCGGGCCGCCTCGTTCTTCGTCCTCAAGAAGTCAAGCATGGGCTGAGCGGAATCGGGCTTGAATCGCGCGGCCGCGCTCAGCAGATTTCCAAATTCTGAATCCGTAAGCGAATCAAATCTATTCAAGCGAATCAGGAGGTCAAGGGCTCCCGAGTGCCTGAGAAATTGATCGGGATACCGAATATTGCCGCGGATGGTATCCCGGAGGTGATCCAATGCGAGTTTCTCACAGACACCCAAATTGTCCGGCCCGCAAAACTTCAGCAGCAACTCGGCATCGTATTGATTGAATATCGGCATCTGAACGGGCGGAATCCGCTTCTCCGGCAGAGTCCTTGCCAAGTCCAACGTCCGAAGCAGGTCCTTGGGCCCCCAGTTCATGATCTTGGCGATGGCAATTTGAGACGCCCAATTCAGTCGTCGAAGATCCAAACTTAGATGAGGAACCCACTCCTTTCTCATCCAATTCAACAAAGCGCCGTTATTGCTTCTCAGCCCCTCTATCCCGAATTCCGACTGTGAAAGCCGCTCGAAAAAGTAGGTTGAGATCTCCGTATCGTCCGACATCGCCTTCAGGTGTTCCTTGATCTTCGGCAAATTCGTCGCTGGCACGCCGGCTTCGAATTTCTTGATCAGTCCATTCAAAGCGTTGGTCCTGAGAGTCCAATCCAGAGTCTCGTCCGCAATCATTGCCGTCAACAACTCCAGTCGATTGAGCGCCGCGGAATCCGGCTTCAACTTCAACAAGATCAAAGCATCAGAAGTCCATTGCGAGCCTTTCTCCAATTTTTCGCTCAGGAGCCTCTTTTCGAGCAGGGCGAATTTCCCCTGGGTCTTTCCCTCCACTTCAGCGACAGCTGAGCCTGCCGGCATCTCCATGAGCCGTACCATGTCTCTGATCTCCGAGGCGGGATCCTCGACATGAGTACGGGCCTCGATCCGGTCCTTGGAGACGAGCCGATAGAGACCCTTGCCCATTATCGACTCGCTGTACCCGAAACGCCCCAAAGCCGCCTCACCCCGTCCCTGTTCTGCGAGCTCAAGGAGCCGGAGATCGTTCAACCGGGGAGCAAGCTCCGAGAAGTCCCGACCGCCTCTGGAGAGATGAAAATGCAGGCTGAAACCGAAGTGCTTGCTTTCCGGAGACTCCGGATGATCGATAAATTTCCGGATGCCAGCAAGATCCGCGAAACGCTGAATGTCCTTGATGAGCAGCTCCGGGTCGGAGACGGGCGTTTTGTGGCGGAATTCAAGGGCTCCTGTACCATCCAAGTCCCACTCCAGCTTCGAGAGATACTCCCGAAGGGAAGTCGACAGATCGGGGCGAATCGAAAGATCCTTGGGTGAGATCAGGCGCATTTTGAAAAGCGAGGCCCGAGCAAGCGCGGGGAGTTTGTCGATATCGATCCAAGTCCGGCGCTCCGATACCGGCAGCTTTTTCCACCGTCTGGCAACTTCCGTCCATCTCTGCTCGGCTCTTTGCGCTTCCGTCAATTCGATTTCGCGGGACGGCGCCTTCCGCGCGGAATCCGGAAGTATCAGGCCATTGGCGCCTTGACTCATCTTTGCGGGAGCACCTGGAACGTAAAGCCCTCCCCGATCGCCAACATTCGTCAGCGTTTGCCTGATTTCGGACCCAGGGACGACAATCTTGGCGGGCGCAAGCTCGGTCTTGCCATCCCTGGCCAGGATCTTGGAAGGGTCCTTCTTTTCGATCGCCACGTCCAAACTCAGGCCTTCGGTCAGCTGTCTTTGCACATCCGAGGGAAGCGTCGCCAAAGTCTCCGGCGAAAGATACTCGTCAACGACAGAATCACTCAGGGCGCCGATCAGGCGCTTCCGGTTCGAGGTGGAGATCGTGAAATGCTTCAAGATGTTCCCAAGCGGCGCTTCGCCGGCGAGCTCGATCTCCATCCCCCCGAGAAAGCCCTCCGGCCCCGCCCACGAAGAGTCGAGGGCCAGGCAACAAAGAATCAGGGTTTTCGAAATAAGATCACGGAGCCGCACGTCCCCCTGATCGGCGATTTTACGGAAATTCTTGAAGAAGTGGGCCTTTAGCCACAGTCAAAGCGCCCACCTGCCCGTCATGGAGTTGACGAAAGAGTTGACGAAGGAGTTGGCGAAAAATGCGGCGGACGATAGGCCGTGCGAGAGCCTCACTTAAGAAATACGACATGACGCTCAAAGCGCGTTATGCTTTATTTTTTTAGATTGGGTCCTCGTAACCGGAAAGGCCTGAAGGTTGATCTGGTAGACCTCCGAAGCGTTGGCGTCGTTGGCAAAGGTCTCGGTCAAATCGAGCGCGAGCTGCTTGATCCTTCGCTTGAGCTCCGCGAAGTTCCCCTCGGACAACGCGAGTGTGACGTTTTGAAATTCGCGCTCGGCCACCGGCAGCTCAAGAGCCCGCTGCGCCGCATGCGACGCCTGGCGGTGGATCTCCTCGACGAAAGCGCTTTGGATCTCGTCGCGGCTACGCAGCATCGGAGATTCGACGACGCAGAAACTCCCTCCTTCGCGCCTCAAATAGCCATGGAGCGTGAGAAAATCGAAAGTCAGGCGGAGCTGCGGGAGCGGCACCACCTTGTTCAGGGCCTCATATGCGCTTTCGGGAGTCAGCACGAAGTCCCTACAATAACCGAGCTCGAGAATGGCGAGACCGTCCCAGGTTTGCTCAATAGCGAATACCTTGGAGGGGACGGCCGGCCGGACCTGCTGAAGGCAGAGCTGCATCTCCGAAAGAACCTTTCGACGTTCGAGTTCGGAACGGGCCTGGTTCAGTGACACGAGGGACTTGAGATAGGCAGTCGCCTCCGGATCCATCCGGAAATAATCGGCGAACTTGGCCGCCGAGTTCGCGGAAAGGTTTCGCTCTCCGCGAATCACCATCTGGCAATAGCCCGGCGACGCGAAGCCAGCCCTTTTGGCCACCGCTCGAAAGCTCAGTCGCGAGTTTCGCGCCAGCCGAAGTCGGATCGCGTCATTAAGGAATCTTCGGTAATCCACATAGTCGAAGATACTAATCTCTTTCATCGGAATAGGACCTCTCCGAAGCGGCCTTGTCGCCCAGTTTAAACACAATCTCAAAGAGACGGGCAACTTTTGAAAGGACCACGGCGCGCTCCACCCCTGCAGCACGGAGCGTCAAACTCTCTCAACGCCCCTGCGCTCATCTCCGACTTCCGGAGTCTTGCTTTACAGTCCGAGGGGCGCTGAGTTACAACCTCGACCACTATGTCCACTCTCACTGCACCTGTATCCACTCTGGGTCGGTTTCTAACGTCTTCGATCGGCAAGAAATACGTGATGGCCATCACGGGTTTGAGCATGAGCCTCTTTGTGCTCACCCACATGCTGGGCAACCTGCTGCTCTTCGTCGGACCTGAAGCCTACAATATGTATAGCCACAAGCTGATCACCAACCCGCTGATCACTGTCGCGGAGCTGGGCCTGCTTTTGATGTTCCTCCTTCATGTGTTCATGGCGATCCGCCTGACGATCGAGAACCGCTCGGCCCGCCCCACCCGCTACGCGATGCCGACTAACGGCTCCAAGGCCGTATCGCAAGCATCCAAGACCATGATCTATCACGGCATGGTCCTGCTGATCTTCACCGTCTACCACCTGGTGACGTTCAAGTACGGAACCGTGTACGAAACCGATTACAACGGCGTGATGGTCCGCGACCTGCACCGCCTTGTCGTCGAGGTCTTTCAAAGCCCCGCCTACGTGCTCTTCTACGTGATTTCGATGGGCACCTTGGGCTTTCACCTGAGCCACGGCGTGCAGTCGAGCTTCCAGAGCCTGGGCTTCCGCCATCCGCGCTATACGCCCGGCCTGAAGATCTTCAGCACCGCATACGCACTGATCGTCGGCCTCGGCTTCGGGGCCCAGCCGGTTTACGTCTACTTTTTCGTGAAATAAGGAACAACATCCAATGATCAAACTCGACTCTAAAATCCCAGGCGGACCGATCGAGCAGAAGTGGGACTCCCACAAGTTCAACCTCAAGCTCGTCAACCCCGCCAACAAACGCAAGTTTGAAGTCATTGTCGTGGGAACGGGCCTAGCTGGAGCATCCGCATCAGCGTCGCTCGCCGAGCTCGGCTACAAGGTCAAGACCTTCACTTACCATGATAGTCCCCGCCGCGCGCACTCGATCGCGGCCCAGGGCGGCATCAACGCGGCCAAGAACTATCCCAATGACGGCGACTCGGTTTACCGCCTTTTCTACGACACCGTAAAGGGCGGCGACTTCCGCGCCCGCGAGGCCAATGTCTATCGCCTCGCGGAGGTCTCGCCGAACATCATCGACCAATGCGTCGCGCAGGGCGTTCCATTCGCCCGCGAGTACGGCGGCCTGCTCGATAACCGCTCCTTTGGCGGCGCGCAGGTCTCGCGCACATTCTACGCCCGCGGTCAGACCGGTCAGCAGCTCCTGCTCGGCGCCTACTCCGCGCTGATGCGCCAGGTGGGCCTGGGCGCGGTGCAGCTCTATCCCCGCCGAGAGATGCTCGAGCTCGTCGTCATCGACGGCGCGGCCCGCGGTATCATCGTGCGCAACCTGATCACCGGGGAGATCGAGTCCCACGCCGCCGACGCGGTCGTGCTCGCCACCGGTGGCTATGGCAACGTCTTTTACCTTTCCACCAACGCCAAGCACTGCAATGTGACCGCTGCATGGAAGGCGTACAAGAAGGGCGCCGCCTTCGGCAATCCCTGCTTCACGCAGATCCACCCGACCTGCATTCCGGTTTCGGGCGATCACCAGTCCAAGCTCACCCTCATGTCGGAGTCGCTCCGTAATGACGGCCGCGTGTGGGTTCCGAAAAAGCCGGGCGACAAGCGTGCGCCCGAGCAAATCCCGGAAGGCGAGCGCGACTATTATCTTGAGCGCATCTATCCTTCGTTCGGCAACCTGGCGCCCCGCGACGTGAGCTCGCGTCAGGCGAAATTCGCCTGCGACGAAGGCCGCGGCGTCGGCCCCTCCGGCCAGGCCGTGTACCTGGATTTCCGCGACTCGATCAAACGCCTGGGCGAGGACAAGATCTCGGCCAAGTACGGCAATCTCTTCCAGATGTACGAGAAGATCACCGACGACAACCCGTACAAGACGCCCATGCGCATCTACCCCGCCGTCCACTACACGATGGGCGGCCTCTGGGTGGACTATAACCTCATGTCGACGATCCCCGGCCTTCATGTGCTGGGCGAAGCCAACTTCTCCGACCACGGCGCCAACCGCCTGGGCGCCTCGGCGCTCATGCAAGGCCTGGCCGACGGCTACTTTGTCATCCCCTACACCATCGGCCACTATCTCGCCGGCGCCAAGCTCCCTAAAGTCTCCGTCCAGGACGACGCCTTCAAGATCGCCAAGGCCGAGGCCGAGACTCGCCTGACCAAGCTCATGACGATCAAAGGCTCGCGCACGGTGGACCAGTTCCACCGCCTGCTCGGCAAAGTCATGTGGGAAAAGGTCGGCATGGCCCGCAACGAAAAGGGCCTCAAAGAAGCGCTCGTTGAG
Source organism: uncultured Bacteriovoracaceae bacterium (assembly GCA_964467785.1). GTDB lineage: Bacteria > Bdellovibrionota > UBA1018 > UBA1018 > UBA1018 > CAYXVB01. The sequence goes on along the minus strand of CAYXVB010000003.1, from coordinate 33,602 downwards.
ATCCCGAAGCTTCGCGAGGAGTTCTGGAACGACGTCCGCGTCTCCGGCGAGATCAACTTCATGAACCCCGAGCTGGAAAAGGCCGGTCGCGTGGCCGACTTCCTCGAGCTCGGCGAGCTCATGGCCCGCGACGCCCTCAACCGCAACGAATCCTGCGGCGGCCACTTCCGCGAGGAATACCAGGCCGATGGCGAAGCCAAGCGCGACGACGACAACTTCTGCTTCGTTTCCGCGTGGGAATACAAGGGCGACAATCAAGCTCCCGAGCTCCATAAAGAAAAGCTCGAGTTCGAGAACGTTCACTTGGCCACCCGCAGCTACAAGTGAGCAGGAAGTTCAACCAGGATATTGAAATGACGACGAACAATACGATGAAGTTGCACCTTAAAATCTGGCGCCAGAAGGGCCCGAACGACGCCGGTCGCTTCGAGTCGATCGATGCTCCGCACGTCTCCCCTGACATGTCCTTCCTGGAGATGATCGACGAGGTCAATCAGGACCTGATCAAGAGCGGCAAGGATCCCGTCGCTTTCGACCACGACTGCCGCGAGGGGATCTGCGGCTCCTGCGCGATGACGATCAACGGAAATCCGCACGGCCCGGATCGTGGCACAGCGACCTGCCAGCTTCACATGCGCCGGTTCAAAGACGGAGAGACGGTCATCGTCGAGCCGTTCCGCGCCAAAGCGTTCCCGGTCAACAAGGATCTGTCGGTTGACCGCTCGGCCTTCGACCGGATCATCTCGGCCGGCGGCTTCGTTTCGGTCAACACGGGCAACGCGCGCGACGCCAACAATCTGCCCGTGCCGAAGGAAGACGCCGACCGCGCCTTTGACGCCGCCGCCTGCATTGGCTGCGGCGCCTGTGTCGCGGCCTGCAAAAACGCCTCGGCCATGCTGTTCACTTCGGCCAAGATCTCGCAGCTCTCGCTCCTTCCCCAGGGCAAGGTCGAGCAGGACCGCCGCGTCCGCGCGATGGTGGCCCAGATGGACGCCGAGGGCTTTGGCTCCTGCACCAACACGGGCGCCTGCGAGGCCGCGTGCCCCAAGGAAATCACGCTCGAGAACATGGCGCGCATGAACCGCCAGCTCTTCGCCGCGACCCTTACGGCCCGCCCCGAGCGCAAGCACAGCGAAGGCGTCTGACCCGAAGCCGCAAGGCCCAGGTCCGCAAAGCCTGATTCGAGGATCTCTGAGATCAGCCCGTCGGCCCCGAGGTCGGCGGGCTTTCTTATTGTAGACTGAACCCGGGACCTCGAACGGGCATTTTCAAAACCCGCCAATCTTCCCACTACTGCGCGAGCGACTGAAACTGCACCGCGCAAGAAGCGGGAGAGGAAGCGGTCTTCGATTTCACTGCCGGTCCGAGGTGCTCGCGCAGGTAAGTGAACCTGGCGCTAGGATCATCCATCTGGGCCGCGGCCTGGAGAATAGGGTCATCCCAATGGTAGAAGGAAAGACTCTTTCTCAAGGGCGCCAAAATGACGGGACTTTCCTCCTCGAGAAGCAGACGGACCAGATCCTTCATGCCTGCCGTGTGGGGCTGCGAAAAAGTGACACTCGCTATTGTCCGCTTCACTTCCTGATCGCCTCTTTCGATCATTAAGCGGAGCAAGTCGGACATCCTCGCGGTGTGCCGTTTCGTGAAGGTCTCGCGCGCAAGTGTTTGCAGAGTCTCCGAATCCCCTTTTTCAATCAGGAGACGAAGCAAATCGGCCATCCCCGCGGTTTCACTCCTTGAGAAAGTATTGCTTGCGAGAAAACGGAGGATTCCTTGATCGTCCTTTTCAATCAGCATCTGGATGTACTCCCGTACCCCTTTCTGCGATGCATGCTTCGCGAGGGAGCGGGTCAAAATCGTGAAAAATTCGTGATCATTGACCACATCCGTGATCGCGCCCAGCTTGCCGAATTCGCCATTCTTGACGAGCGCTTCGATTTCCGTCTCGGGATTTTGTAAGACGTGGGCCCATTCCGGATATTTCTCGATTAATTCCATTTTCGTGGCTCTCAACCCGGCCTTTACGGGAGTCAGACCGAGCTCCTCGACCGTCAACGCGATCGCTTTAGCGCCGGGGAGTTGTTTTTTTTGGGCCATATCCACGACGTCGCGAACCATCGCCTCGATGAACCGACTGTCTGGATTCGGTGCCCGATGGGCAGCCAGTAGCGCCCTGAGTTCCTGCCTCAATCGACCCGCGTCTCCCTCTCGCGCGGTTTCCCGCACCTTCGCCCATTGCGCGCGTCGAGTGACGAGTAGCTCCTTTGAAGACGGCTTTTCCGCCTCAAACAACAGATCTTCCATGTACTTTTTCGCGAGCTCGGGGTTCACGATTCCGTCGACCTCTCTCCTGATTCGACTCAACGGTTGCCACTTGCCTCCAACCGAGGCGAATTGCGTCGAGCGATCCGTCCAGCGCGGCAAATGCTCGTAGCTGATGATCGACCCCTGCATTTCCGCAGGATCGAGATCGACCGCTGCGGGATTGATGCCTGTAAGAAAGGCCCTCGAAGACGGGATTCCTGGATTCTCGGAACACATGAGATGCGTCTGAAACTGGGGGCGCAGGGAGGCTGGAAAGTAACTCTGTAGCACTTTTGGGATCGTCCCGCTGAAGCCTGTATCGACGAGCAAGATCTTTTTGCCCGCTCCGAGACTCGCCTCACTGATGCCCTCTTGCGCCAGATAAGCTTTGACATTCTCCGCATCCATATTCCCACGGGAAATATTGAGCAGATGCAGGCGACTCGAGCGCCTTGGGTCATCCCTAGAAAGCCATTTGACAAGGTCATGAATCAACTCGGAATCACGAGCGAGAAAATAGAGCTCCTGGTCCGGATACATCTCCAGTAACATCGACGCCGCTTCGAGATGGCTTCGTTTGAGCTCCTTCCAATCTCCTCCGAGATCTGAATGGGCCCTGGGTTTCAGCGACAGAATATCGGGTCTGGAGAGGTAACTTTCAAATCCTGCAGGCACGCCATCCGGCCCTTGAGCCCCGACCGGCACCACGCTTGCCAATACCCAGACAACCGCCGCAATCAGCAACGATGCTCGAATCGAATCCCTTCTGATTGGGTACGGGCGCTGAATGAAATCACTCCCCATCTCTAGATTATCGGCCACGAATCTCGCTTCTTGAATGCCGCCGCGGAATTTAGTCCAGGAAAAAAAGAAGGCACCTACCCCGTTTTCATCAAACTATTCAAAAGCTTAGATGGCCCGCAACCATGCAAGGCCCGAACGAAATCCACATGTCATTTAACCGGTAATCGGTCATTAGCTTTGGCCTTAAGGAAGGTGGTTTCGATGGCGATAAGTCGTTGATGAGGCGACTCTTTTTCTTCTTTACGCTTTTAACTGCCCTAAATTGGGGCAACGTACTGGCCGCGGAACCCGATCTTCAATCGATCGAGGGGCGACTGGACTTCATCAGCGTGCTCATCGAGAACCATCCTGAGAGCGTGCGCAGCAACCTTCAATTCAACAGAAGTGTCTTTGATACCGCCACACCGATACCTGGGGTGACCGCTCAGCTCGGTAAGGAATCGAACCCTCTCTGGCAAGAAGAGCAAACACGCTGGATCAGTCAATACCTCGGAAGTGAAGATGCGAGATTCGATCTTTCGGCGCTTGAAGCCCTTCGAGAACGACTTCTCGCTGACCTAGGCAAGCTCTCGGAGATCTTAAGTCCAACCTCATTGAAGGCGGACAGCGAAAAACTGAAAGGCCTTTCATACAGAGAGGGAAAACTCGATCAGAGTCTATACAAAAGCCAGCTTCAGCGGCTTCTGCGCCTGGCGCCCTTCCTGTACGATCACACCGGAAAAGTCGCCGATCCACTTCCCTTGTCAGGCCACTGGGAGAAAGTCCGTGCGACCTTACTGTCGCTCGACCGTGGCACGCTCGAAGACAGCTACCACAGTCTCTACCGGCAGCACCTGAAACCGCTAGTAGCAAGCCTCGCGCAGAATCCCGGTCAAAGCGTGCTCTCACAGGCATCAGCGCACGTAGAGAACCAATTTATAAAAAGGGACCTAACGAAGGCGCTCACTCCAACCAACCCCAAAGGCGAGGCGGTCTCAAGACGCAGGATCAGCATCGAAACCACACCCCCGAGTATGGCCGTCTATCGCGGCTGCCACGGGGGGGATTGTTCGATCGTTGCTGTCCCCTACTTCCCACTGTCAAAAGGGACTAAAACCTATATCATTCGCAAGGGTAGCGATCATTCCGCGAAACCAGACGGTTATGCTTTGGTCACTCCGGCAGAAGTAAACGGAAAAAAACTACCGTACATCGTCACCGTCAATGGCGCCAGGCTCGGTGAGGAGGACGTGAGGCAGGTCACTCTGCTCATCGCGAAGGACTGGAACTCCACGCGACTGCTTCGCCCCGATTTCTTGAAAAACCATTCTACGGTGAACACCGGTGAGATAAAAAAGGGGTTTGAAGCGATCCACTCTGCACCCGCACAGGCCAAGCTATCTAAAAGCTGGCGCAAACTCGCGCAATCAAGTGATGGCACGAACGGATACTATGATCCGGAATCCCTGAAGTTCGCTCGTGTCTTTGACACCAAGGACATCCCTGATCGAAACTCGACGATCGAGCGTTCCTCCTTTCGTCTACCCTACGAGCCAAATCTCGATAAGGTCCCGCTTATGGATCGCGGGATCCTGGCGCATCAGGTTCTCGAAAGCTCGGTGACAGGCAAGGAACTGGATCAAGCAAAAGTCTTGCAGCATCTCCACCTGAACCAGGAGCAGTTTCTAATCGCGCGTACCCTGACCCCCGGCAAGATTCAAGAAATCGACTACCAAAAATTCAAGGAAGCGCAAAATCAACTAGGCTTCAAACTCGAGGACTTCCTGCTTTGGAGCCCCTCTGATCGGAAAGCGCTTAAAACCCTCTATGAATCGAGTCCAAACCTCGCAACTCCCGCGCGTTGGCGCGCATTATTCGATAAAACGCAGGGTGAGTTCAATCGAGAGTGGGCTACTTTGGCCGAGAGCGAAATCAAGACATCGCAACTGAAAGAACTGGTCAAAGCCAGGATCGACGTAATTCCAACCGACTTCAATCCTATCCCGGAGGACTTCCTCACCTCTGTCCTTGCGGAACTAGATCGAGTGTCCGACTTTACGGACCCCATCGCGTCATCTGGCCTTAAGGAGACGCTTAAAGATTTGTACCGGGATCCTCCCCAACATCGAAGAAAAATGAGTTCATGGATCCTAGAACGATTGGGACCCGATTCAAAAGTCCCCAGACTGGCATTATACTCGCTGTTGCCACAAATCCTCGAAGACTTTCCCGACTTGAATCCGGCACTCAGGACAGTAGTGCTGCGCAATGCCGCCCATGGAACTCCTCTCCCTCTTCATGCGGACCTTGCCCACGGCCTGATTTCCGAATTTCCGAATGACAAAGAGCTCAGAGCAGTCTTCGTCAAGGATCTCTCAAATGCATTCCTGCTCGACTCTAGGGCTGCTCCGGCATTGGCCGAGCACTTACTTGCCTACTCAGACACCCGGGATGAGGCGAGTCGTCAGTTATCCCGGTCAGTCAAGTCTGCCGGGATTCCAAGACTTCTTGAGCTTGCGACACTAGCGAAGAAGCAAAATCTCCCGGAACTTCTTTCCGAAGCCAACAAAGGTCTTCAAAAGCTTCTGAAAGACTCTACAAGCGCCCTAATCAGCCTGAGTGATCTTCGCAGCGCATTCGCCTCGGGCTTCGTTTCGAACAAGTACCTTCGTGTCCTCATTTCCTGCGCGGCCGAGGTCCAGCCTCAGAACTGCAAGGAGTTCACTTCCCGATCCCAAATTGAGATCGAACTTGAAAAGGTCTGGAACCACCTGAAGGCGTCCCAGGAATTCGTGCATACCGCGGAGCTCCTCAGCGACTTCGATCCCCAGATCCGAAATTGGATCGGTACCAGAATCGCAAAGGAGATCGAAACCGATCCTGGGCTTCGCGTACGGTTTTTCCGGCACTTCGATCCGGCCTCCGGCAACCCTTCCAGATGGAATCAGGCACTTCACTTGATGGGAGCGACCCGAGAGCTGAAAGCGGGGACTGCCTATAGAGACTGGTGCGAGAAAATCTTGAATTCGACCTCATCAGGCACGCCTGCGGAAAGCAGGCTCATCGCCGAAGCAAAGACCTTCGCTGCACTCAAGCTGTTAAACGAAGGCCGCTCCACGGACTCTGCGCTGAAAGTTCTCAAGATCTCAATGGCGGAGCAGCTTGAAATGGGAGCCAATCCGACAATCTTGGGCTCTCAGATCATCGAACTCGCTGAAAACCCCTCGCTGACCAAGGAACTGCGCGCGCAACTTTCCGCAATTCCTGTAGTAAATGACAAACTATTTTCGACGATGCTCCAACGCGGAGACCGATACGGAGTCCTAAAAAGCGGGAATCTCGGAAAAATAGCGGACACTGAGCTAAGAGACTACCTGCGCCGCAATGCTGACAAGTTGGCCGAGAAGGTCGGCACCATGGAATCCTCCCTGATACTCAGACTTGCCGCGATCCAAGAACCGTCTGCCGCGCTCGTTTCGGCGCTCCGCGAACGGATGAATCTGTTCGCGAAAGACTTGGAAAAAGAACGTGCAATCGCCGCCGCGATGGTCCTCGACCACTTCAAGCAGCATCAGGCGGAAGCGCAAAAAATCGTGGCGCTTGGCAAAGCTTCCACGTCTTTTTATACCAAGGAAATGATCGACCAAAGCGAACGACTCTTAGACGAGATTGGACTCGTGAATTGCCAGGTCGGCTATTCAGTCCTCGCACGATGACAAACACTCACAAAGACCAGATCGTTTCCAGTCACGCCGAGATCCGAGATTTCGATCAGAGTGGCATCAAACTCGTTTCGAAAGCCGGCAGCATGGGCCGCCTCATGAATTAGGATCTGAGCCAAAAATTTTTTCCGACTCGACGATCGCAGCGTTGCAAAGACGAATGCGTTGATCCGGGACTCCATCGTTTGGGATCAATAGCTCGCACTTAATGCAGCGCATTAATCCATTGACGCACAAGCCACCAAATCAGGTCGATCAGTTAAGCCGACCCTCTCTGACCCAGCTTGATGAGACCGGCGAGAGAGCCATGAACTCGCCCGCCCTTCCCGCCGGAGACAGGTGTTCATTCAGATGGAATTGGTCTATGCATGGGAGCTATGCGCCCCGGCTCTCTTTGCCTCCTCACCAGCATCTTCCTTTCGGCCGGACCAACTGCCATCGCGTCCGATCCTTCGCGCTCGCATGCGCGAGAAGAAGTCATCCGCAGCCTCGAGACCAATCAGGCCCTCTTCGGCTCGGTCCGCTTCGATGCGTTCGGTGGAGCATCGCAGCTACTTGGGCTCTCCCTATCGCGCCTGGAAGAAAGCCGGATCTCCTATCGCCGATCAGGAGCCCAGGGATACGCGGGAATCGCCGCGCAACTTCTGATTCCGCTCCGAGGCGTAAACGGTCTCGGAAGCGGGATCCTCTACGGCACCGGCAAGTTCGCCACGCTGCCTGGCGCAATCAGTGGCGAGGCGGGTCTGGGTCTGGGCAAGGACGGCAATGCGCTCTTTCCGGTCGCGACATTCGCCCTCTTTCCGCTGCAGCTTTATTACTCGGAGCTGGGGCTGGTCGCGCACCTGCCGCTCTTCCACGAAACTCCATCCTGGATGGCCAATTTCCAAGCCACCCTCCGCATCCACCTGCCCTTGGAGCGCCGCGACCTCAAGCGGACGCTGACCCTCCAAAACTCCGAAGGTCGAATCCGGGAAGTCCTCCTGCAGGACGGATTGCCTGCGCAGCGCATCCAAGATAAAGCACTCCCAGACCATGAGTAGCCCCATGATCGAGGTCCACGGCCTCCAAAAATCCTTCCGCTTCCATAAAAAAGAGGCCGGCCTCAAAGGTTCGGTCAAAGCCCTCTTCCATCGTAACTGGCAAGAAAAGCAGGCACTCAAAGGCGTTTCGCTCGAAGTCCGGGCTGGCGAGATCGTAGGGCTGGTCGGAGCGAACGGCGCGGGTAAGACGACCTTGGTCAAGATCCTCTCCGGCATCGTCCATCCCTCCGGCGGAAGCGCCCAAGTCCTGGGACACACGCCTTGGGAGCGCGCCACGGAGTTCCGACGCCAGATCGCGCTGATCATGGGCCAGAAAGCGCAACTCTGGTGGGACCTGCCGGCCGAGGACTGCTTTCTCCTGCTCAAGGAAATCTACCGCATTCCGGATCAACGTTTCAAAGCCTCGCTCTCGCGGCTGGTGGACGCGCTCGGAGTGAGCGGCCAGCTCAACACCCAGATCCGCCGCCTCTCCCTGGGAGAGCGGATGAAAATGGAACTGATCGCCGCGCTCTTGCACGATCCCCGGGTGGTGTACCTCGACGAACCCACCATCGGACTCGACCTTACCGCCCAAAAGGCGATCCGCGAGTTCATTCTCACCGACTCGCGCGAGCGGCAGCCCGCCATGATCCTCACCTCCCATTACATGGAAGACATCGAGAAACTCTGCCAGCGCATCGTCATCATTCGCGAAGGCGAGTTCGTCTACGACGGACCGCTGTCGAACATCACGAGCCGTTTTGCCCGCCACAAGATCATCACCGCCAAGCTCGATTCTTCCGCGCCGGCCTCGCCAAAGTCATCCTCGGCCCCCGGCCTCCTCGCCCTGCCCGCTGCGCTCGGAGAGATCGTCCAGCAAGACAGCGAACAGATCCGCGTCAAAGTAGCGCGCGACAAGGTGCCGGAAGCAGCTTCGCTGCTCCTGCAACGAGGGAACGTCGCTGACCTGCTCATCGAAGAAGTCGACATTTCCGAGATCATCGAAGCGCTGTTGCGCGAGGGCTCCCGCCCGTGACCTGGACGTCCGAGGCCCTCGGCTGGGCCCCCCAGGTCCTGGCGATCGAGCTGAAAAAGGCGCTGACCTATCGAGTGACCTTCTGGATCCGCCACATCTTGGGCACTTTGACCGAGCTCACGATCGCGTATTTCCTCTGGGAAGCGCTCTTCGCCCGCGCGCCTTCCGGACCCGGCATCAAGACGCTCGCGGGTTACAGCTTCCACGGCATCCTGTACTACTACCTCTTCGCAGCCCTTGGCTCTCGCGTCGTGTGGGGCTCCCTCCAAGGCTCCATCTCCACGGAAATCTACGATGGTAGCCTCAACCGTTACCTCCTCTATCCGCTCTCCTTCAGCGGCTACAAATGCGTGGCTCTCTTTGCCCAGCAGCTCATCGCCTCGAGCCAGCTGCTCTTCGGCCTCGCGGTCGCGATCTCCATCTGGGGCAACCCCCAGAGCTCACGATCAGCCCGGGCGGCGTCGCGCTCGGCCTCTTCACGGCAATGCTGTGCGGGCTCACGCTGTTTTTGATCAATGGTTGCCTCGAGCTGATCGCCTTCTGGCAAGACACAGTCTGGAACCTCATGGCCATGCTCCGTTTCATCAGTAGCCTTCTGGGCGGGGTTCTCATCCCGCTGGCCTTCTTCCCGGCGCGCGCGCGCCAACTCGTCGAGCTGACGCCGTTTCCGTCCCTGTTCGCGTTTCCGATCCGATGTTTCATGGGCCAAGTGACCTGGATCGAGTGGCTCCGCTCCGCGCTGCTCCTGGGGATATGGGCCGCGCTCTCGGCGCTCCTGTTCTCCTGGCTCTGGAGACGCGGCACCCGCCAATATTCGGGAGTCGGCATATGATCGCCGAAGCCCTCTCCACCTTCGCCCGTTACGTCCGTCTGTACGGGCGATTCCTGGAGTTTTCCTTCGGAAAGGCCTTTGAGTTCCGCTTCGACTTCGTCATGCGGATCATCATGGACATCGTTTACTATGCGGTGGCGCTCGCCTTTTTCAAGGTGATCTACCTGCACACCCCTGATCTGGGGGGTTGGGACGAACGGCACGCGATGGTATTCGTCGCTGGCTCTCTCATCGTGGACGCGCTCAACATGACGATTTTCTCGAGCAATATGTGGAACCTGCCCCTTCTCATCAACAAAGGCGAGCTCGATTACTATCTGGTCCGGCCCGTTTCCTCGCTTTTTTTCCTGAGTCTCCGGGATTTTGCCGCGAGCTCCTTTATCAATCTGCTCTGCGCCTTGGGCATCCTGGCCTGGGCGCTCGCGCGGTTGCCGGTCTGGCCCGGCGCGGGGCGCGTTACACTCTTTCTGCTCTGCCTTCTCAACGGCACGGTGATCTTTTATTGCCTCAATATCCTGGCCAACATGCTCGTGTTCTGGAGCCAGGGAGGCGGTTCTGGATTTTCCGAAATCATCTGGAGCTTATCAAAATTCGGCGAGCGCCCGGACACGATCTACCGCGGCGTGGTCCGAAGCGTCCTGACGCTTGTCCTTCCATTCGCCGTCATCGCCTCGTTTCCAGCGCGCCTCATCATCGATCGCGGACAGGGCGACACTGCGCGCTTGCTCCTGCACATGTTCGGCATCTCGATCCTGTTCCTCACGATCGTCATCTTGTCCTGGAATCGTGCGCTGCGCAGCTACAGCTCCGCCAGCTCCTGAGCCAGCCAACGGTAGGCTCACCATCACCCGTAGATTCGCGCCGACTCGGTCCAGGTGGATGTCGCCGCCATAGCGTTCCGCGATTCCACGAGACAGCGAGAGCCCCGACTGCGCCGCACTCAGCGATTCTTTCGACGCGCAAAAGCAGGAGCCCGACAGACGATCCAACTCCTCCGCTCCAAGGCCCCAACGGCTGATCGATATTCCGATCAATAGTTCTCCGTCCGAGACCGAGCCCTCCACGGCGATCCACTTTTCATCGCTGTACTCGGCGGCGTCGAGGGCGTCGTAGAAGATGTTCAACATCAGCTGCACGATCTCCAGTTTTCGACAAAGCACCACCGCGCTCGCCGCATCTCGGGTCTCCCGCACGACGAGCCGGATCCCCTTTCGAACCAGTCTTTCCTGATTCAGCTTCGACAGATAATCGGCGAAGTCCCCAAACCGCACAAGCTCGAGCGGATCGCTGGTCGCATCCCGGGACACTTCGCAGAGCCCCGCCACGATCTCCCCGATCCGATTGCAGGTTACCTCGATGTCGTCGATTCGCCGGTGCAGCTCCGTTCCGTTGGCGCCCAGCCTGCGCAAACTGCGCCGCAGACTGAAGAGGGCGAGAGTGATAGTCGCCAAAGGCGTGTTCACTTCATGCGCGATCGCGGCGCCAAGCTCTTCCGCGGCGGTCAATCGAGACCCGGCGACGGCCCGGGCATGGCGCGCGCGCGCCTTCAATTCGCTCGTCGAAACAAGATTCATCAAAGGCTGAGTCACCAAGGAAGTGACCAGTCGGATGCTGACCCACGAGAGGAACACCATCCCGACGACCAGGAACAAGAGTTCCAACACGGTCCAATCCCGATTGGCCATCTGCTCAGCCAATCGGTTAGCGATGCTGATCGCAGGCAAGGTGCCGAATACGAATGTCGCGAGGATCAGCGCCGTCCGGGTACCCATGGTTCGGATTTTATCACCGAATGGCGACTTCAAGGGTGCGCATGAAACCCTCGATGTCGAACGGCTTTCTGATGATTCCCGTCGCCCCGGATTCCACCAGCTCGACGGCTCCGACATGCGAGTTCCCAGTCATGAGGAAAAAAGCCGTATCTGGCTGGTTGGAGCTTCGAACGCGCTTCAGTAGCGTCATGCCGTCCCCGTCCGGCATCCGAAGGTCGGAGATGACGGCCGAAAAACGATTTTGCTGATAGAGCGCGTAGGCCTCGTTTCCACCCGGAGCCTCCATCACCGAATAACCGGCATCCACCAAAATATCGCGAAAGACCCTTCTCAGGGCTTCGTCGTCCTCGACAAGAAGGATGGGATTGCGCCGGTCAGTCAACATATTAACCTCGTCAGAAAGGTTTATCCTTAGCGGGCTATGCGCTTGATGTCAAAACCGAGACTGACCGTTTGACCGGACTTTCTTATATTATTTTGAAATAAACTAATCCGAGTGTGATTCCATATACTAAATGATTCAAAACGCTTGAGATCAGCAGCATCCCTTGGACCGGCGTGCGCGCCCCAAACATTCCAAATCCAACCGCCTTGTACATCAGTAGCCAGGGAAGAAGGCAGGTTGCCAGCCCATAGATGCCTCCTGTCTGCCAACCGCTCAGGCCACCACTCCATTGGGAGCCCCTATAATAGGCATAGAGGATTCCCAACACGCTACCAATGGCGTAATGAGCGATCCAGCCCGTCCTCACCTCCCCTGGATAGGCTGGCTCCGCGAGGAGGTTTGAACAGAGTCCCGCCCCCTGGCCCACCTTGATCACCCATCGCCCGAGCAGCGCCGGAACCACTGCATGCCCCTTCAAACGGATCAGGCCCGAGAGCCCCAACGCTACCGCGACCGAGTCCATGGTAAGGGTCGCCAGCACACCAGAAAACGCCGCCATTGAAACGTTATGGAATTCCATGTGTAATACTCCCATTCAAAGAAGCGATCTGATCCAAGCGGTTACCATTGCCCTGGGGCGCCCCTCATGTTAAACGCTGCGCACCCGAATGAAGTGGATCACGCTACGTAAATCTGAAACTGCTCCTAGACGACGGGGACCTGAAACCGCAGGTTCCTCCGGCGATCACACCTTCCACTCCACTTCGTCCCGTGCCTTGATCGAGGGGTTGCGCCTCAACCCAGGAGTCCGGCACCAGGCGCATGCTGGCTCCGAGTTTCGGCTCCGGCCCGCGACCGCGCTTCCAGAACGGTATGCAATCGCCATGTTCGGACGCCAAAGATCCACATTGGACGTTCTCAGGTACCTGGAACGACGCGGTGGCAAGGAATCGCGACAAAGGGCGCTCCGACGCCTGCATATCAAGGACGGCGCTCTTGGCGATTCGATGGCCCCCGTCAGCATTCGTCTGATCAGCGACCTTTGCGAATCTTTGGCACGATTCGAAGGGTTTTCCCGAAATGACGTTTTCAACATCGGCGTTTCCTCCGCGCGCAACAACGCTCGCTCTGTTCTTTCGGTCGCATTCGCCAGCACTACTTCGCCTTCACAGATCTACGAGCGCATGTTCGGCGACCTGCAGAAGTTCTACGAGCAGAACTGCAACTACCAGATCTCCCAACTCTCGGAATCCCATTGCCAGGTCCAAGTCCGCTCCAATCCGCAAATCGCCGACCTCTTGCGCGTCCGAAAGCTCGGAAACGAGCACATTTGCGCGCTCAAGGCCGGCATCTTCGCATCCGCTCCACATTACTTAGGGCTTCCTTTCGCACGGGTCGAGGAGACCCACTGCGAGCATCGCGGCGAAGAATTCTGCAGATTTCATATCGACTTCAGCGAAGCCCAGCGGCTCGTGGCCCAAAGAGCCCGAGAGCTCACGCCACCCGCCGCAAAGTCCGATCGACCGTATCGGCACTGAGGGTGATCCGCCGGTTCCACATCCCGCGCCAACGCTCGACCCTTTGCAGAGTCTCCTCATTAAAGCGGGTCATCGTCATGACGGCGACATCCTCGTCGAGCAGGGTCGGAACCTGGATCGGTCCGAGCACCTTGCCGTTCAGCGACAACGGTTCGTGTCCCCATGCCTTGAAAACGTGATCGGTCTTGAATCGAAGCGTGCCGCCCACGATGATCCTGTTGAGCTGGTTTTCCGTGTGATGAAAGACGTGAATGGCTTCGAACAGGGATCGCAGCAGGCTCCTCTGCGACTTCGACTCCTGCGGCACGTCCGGGCTGACTGTCCAGGAACTTGCATAGCTCAGGGGTGAGTTGGTCTTCCGAGCCTCCGCGACCCACTCCTGTACCGTCAGCACGTGCTCCGGCGCACGGGATGCCTGGACAAGCCCGAGCCCGGGAAACGTCAGTCCATGCCGCTCGCTTCGCGCCAAGGTGATCGTCCTGCAACCGGTGACCGGAATCAACTCCCCGTCCTTCGTAGTGCAAATCAAAAGATGAGTCCCCACGTAGTCCGTCGTGTCCACCGGAAGCACGCCATAATCGTAGTGGGGTTTATATCCGGCGATCTTCAATGCGATCACTTTGGAGAATAGCTCCCGAGTCGCCTCGTTCTCCATATGATCGTACGGACATTCCAAAACCACCATCCTGTAACCTTCGGCCGAATTGAGGTCAAACATAGCGTACCGATGCCCCCTTAAAAAGTTGCCAAATATGAAGATATATTTTCTATTGTATATTTCATACCAGTATAGTCAACTATTCAAATGAAAGATAATCAGCCCGTTTCTTCGGAAATTTTGTTCAAACGAAATATTGGAATCATGTCTGGACGACAGCTATTCCAGATCCGGAACACTCCGGTCGCTGTCGCGGGCCTTGGCTTGGGAGGTTCCGTCTTCCTAAACCTGGTGCGGATGGGCTTCGTCGATTTCCATATCGCGGATCCCGACATTTACGAGGCGACCAATTGCAATCGGCAGCGTCTTGCCAAAGCCAACACCTTGGGGCGCCGCAAAGACGAATGCGTTTTCGAAGAAGCGCGGGCTATTAACCCGGACGTCCAGATCCGTATGTTCCGTGACGGTGTGACGCTCGACAATGTCGACGAGTTCCTGCGGGGGCGGGCCTGGGTGGTCGATGCGATCGATGTGTTCGCGATGAAGGAGAAACTCGCGCTTCACGAAAGAGCCAGAGCTCAGGGGCTTCCGGTAGTCAGCTGTGCATCGGTGGGATTCATGGGTGTATCCGTATTATTCGGTAAGGAATCACCTAGCTTTGGCGATTTGTCCGGAATCTCGACTGATCTCGATCAGACGGAGAATTTTTCCAGATTTGTAAGATTTATCACGCCAGAACTCCCCGATTACATGGCGACGCAGGTCCTCGAGGCTATAGCGGGACGCGGCCATATCCCTTTTGTTGTCCAGGGCGTGGAGATCTCCGCGGGACTGGCCTCCTCGCTGGTCGCCAACGGCGTGTTGAATCTGCGCAAGCTTGCTTTTGCTCCAGTCGGATACTACATCGATCCACTTGCACCGTCTGCCGGCCAGTTTGAAGCCTATTTCAAGGCTCGCGAGTTGCCAATCCGTGTCATGAAGAAGATTGCGTGAAACGTGGAGTTCAGGATACGAGCAGTAGCCAATGAGAGTTGCCGCAGCAATGCTGTCCTTTCGTCCTTCTGCCCGAATCGTGCTCTTGGCGGGTCTCCCGCTTTCCGCGGCGATCGCCGCGCGCTGGCCAAGCTCGCCACTCTTCGCACTCTGCACCGCGCTGACGGGAACGACTGCGTTAGCCGCCCATTACGCACGCAAAGTCCAGATCAAGCAGTCCGAAGTCGAGGCCGCGCAATGGATCATCGATCAGATGCTGCAGGAGCAGTGGCTAATGATCGCGGAAACGGATCGACAACTCCGCTTCTGCAAAGAAAAAGCGGAGATCCTCAAAGTGGCCGGGAACATCGCCACCGACATGGTCACCGACTACTTCGCGGTTTACCTAAAGAGAGACCCGACCGCGTTTGAGCTGGCCCACGAGGCGGCGATGTTCGCCCCATCTGGGCAATGTATCCGCAAGACTGCTTCGGAAGCGTTGATTTCGCTTGCACGCAGGGCCGGCGCGGTCCAGTTGACCGAGGTCACTCCGGAATTGATCCGCTCGTTGGGACTGGACTCCTCTCGACTGGATCCTCTGCAGCAAGATGATCCGATCCACTGCGTGACGGTCGCTCCGCTCCTGTCCGAGGGCGAGCTATCCGGCTTTGGTGTTTTTGTAAATACAGTCAAGAGATCCCAGGCGTCCAATACCCCGCTCCTGGAAGCGTTCATGGGGCGGATCGCTTCCGCGCTCGAGATGGCGGAGCTTCACGCGCGCCTGATGAGTCGGGCGGATTCGGCGCAAGAAATGATCAACATCATTTCTCATGACATCAGAAACCCGATCTCAGTTATCACACTGCAACTGTCTTATCTCGACCGGACCTTATGTCCCGAAGCGGGAAATCCGCTGCTCGATCGCTCGTTGAAGCACATGCGCAAAGCCACCGAGCAAGTGAACCGCCTGCTGAATCACCTACTCGAGATCGCGAGACTCGAGTCGCAGGGGCTCAACATCGAGCTACGTCCCGAAAGTATCCTGCCCATTGTCCGGGAGGCGGTCGAGACGCTTCGTCCAGTCGCGGACCAGAGCCAGATCGCTCTCGTCGTCCAGCACATGGACTTCGATCTGATCGTTCCGCTGAACCGGGACAGCTTTCTTCAGATCCTCCTCAATCTCCTCGGCAACGCCGTGAAGTTCTCACCCGTCGGCGGCGTAGTCCGGCTCACGATCGAATCGGGGGCGTCCTGCGCTAGGATCATCGTCGCGGATTCGGGACCTGGCATCCAGCAAGAGCACATTCCCAAGATCTTCGACCGTTTCTGGCAAGCCACCCACCAACGCAAGGGCAGCGCCGGCCTGGGGCTGGCCATCGTGAAAAAGATGGTCGAGGCCCATCATGGATCGATCTCTGTCGAAAGCATTCCGGGAATGGGCAGTACCTTCACGGTCGAGCTGCCGCTTCGAAAACCCAACTGAAGATCCGGGTCTCGGACGACAGCGCGCTAAGGACTCTTCTTGAGGATCGCCCAGACACCGAGACGGCGGACATGCACCACCAGCATCAGCGAATCCCCTTCGTTATGCAGCTGCGCCTCGAACGGAAGCTCGACCCTCGGGTCCTGACCCTGCGCTTTGAGGATGAAGGCGCCGGCAAAAGCCGAAGCCTTGCCCGTGACCTGTTCGATCGTACCGAGCCGCGTGCGCCCTGTCCTTGGCGAGCTCAACAGGACGTCCCCTTTGAGATCGTTCGCCCCCTCTCCGCGCAAGCGCAGGACTAGCTCCTCGGCAAGGACGCCCTTGCGCGCCTTTTTCTGCGGCTTGATCCAGAGTCCAGTCCATTCGCCGGCGAGTTCCGGGCTCAATTGGTCTTCGGAAGTCGAAACCGGCTTGAGAACAGCCGTGGGTCCGGGCAGCTGGTTAGCGAGCCGCGCTAGCACCATCGAATTCTTTTCCTCGCGCCTGAACTGCTCGAGCATGGACCGGGCGCGCGCATCCCCCTGCGCGGCGGCCGCAGCGAGCGCCTGGGCCGCGGTCAGCCGCGTCTGGGGATCCTCATGATGGAGGTATTTGGAAAGAAATTCGCTCTCCCTCGCGCCCGCCGCGACACCCACCCCCTTGACGGACGTAGTGCGGATTACGTCGTCTGAGGCGGCCTGGGCCTGCTTCTTCAGGAACTCGACCGACTCAGAGGTGTCGAAAGCCGACAACCCCTGTAAAAGCTTGATCCGATGCGCGATATGACTCTTGGACTCGTAAACCGAAATGATGACCTTCGGAGCCATGGGCCCCAATGTCCGCCACCACTCCAACGTGTCGGTGGGATGGCGCTGCAGGAGCGTCTCCTCGATCGCGGTGCGGATCTCCTCTTCCGAACGGGCCCAGGCTCTGGACGGCGCAAAAGCCAGATGCGCGAAGAGGCAAAGTAGGAGCGGGGCGGAGGCACGGCGAAGAATGGCGGCGAGTCTCATGATTCACCCAGTGTAGCACCGAACCCGCTCATTGAACGAGCGGACTATAATTGATGATGCGGCCCGCGTTGCTCGAGATCATGTTACCGTCGCCCGCGCCCGAGCCCTCCTTGAAGTTCTTGGAGCTCCACCACATCAGGTGGTTGAACTCGCACTCCTGGACCGCTGGACAGAACACCCCGCTCACCGAGCTATAGGTCGAGCACTGGTCGCGGCAACGCTTGTTAGTCGGCGGAAAATAGTTATTGTCCGAGTTGAGGCAAGAGCCGATCGTGATGTAGCCGCTCGAGGTGGCCGTGCAGATCGGGGTATCGGCCACGATGTCGTGGCGGGTGCCGTCGGACTCGCTCGGGTGGTTGAGTCCGAGGTAATGCCCCATCTCATGGGCCATCGTGCCGATGAAATCGTTGTAAGCGGCCTCCTGGCTGGAGACCGGACAACTCGAAAGAGTACAGTTCGGGTTCCAGGACGAGAGCTTGCCGAATGTGGCCACGGCCACGCCGCTCGAGGCCTTGCCATTGACGAATGGGCCACCGATGCCGCCTGAAATGCCGAGAATGCCCGCGTTGTCCGAGAACGACTTGACCAGGTAAAGATTGATCGACTTGCCGTTGCCGGCGCCACCGATGGCGGTGCCTCCGTCGATGAACATCTGCTCGAGATCCGAGGATCTGAGCGAGGCGTAGATATCGCCGCCCGTTTCGCAGGTCCACTCAAAAACCCGAATCGTCCCGAACTTCACATTCGTGCCGGCCGTGTTGTAGAGGCTCTGCGCACCTGCAAAAGCGGTATTGAGATTGCGCTGGCCCTGCGATGTGCGGGAAGCGTTGATCACGGAGTTGCCCACGAGGATCACGTTGAGATCCACTGCCCCGCCAGCTGCGGTCGAGGTCTTCTGCGCGACCGTGAGCTCCAATGTAGCCGTTGCCGTGCCAGCATTGGCCTTGTCGGAGGTGATCATTACGTACTTGGCCGTATAATTGCCCGCCGCCAGGCCGGCCGCGCCTGAGATCCAAGACTGATCATTAAACGCACAGGCCGGGCTGCTTGAGCTTCCGCCAGTCCCTCCGCTCCAGTTGCAGGTCGGGAACGTGTTAACGCTAGGAAGTGCCATCTGGCGCTCGCGCCAGTGATAGTAATCCGAAAAGGCCGAAGGCCAGGTCACGGTGCAGTTGGAGTTTTGAGTTGGATAAGCGTACGGATTGCTCCAAGAAGAGAAGTAACCGCTCTGGGCGCAGTCGCCGCCCGTGCCGGCGCGCGCGAGATTGACGTATTCCTTTCCCGCCGGATCTGAAAGGTAAACCAGCAATGGATAGACGGTGCTCACGCCAGTGACGCTCTTGACATCGGCGATCAGCTGCAGCGAGCCGTAAGCGCCCAGATCCGCAGGCACATTGATCGTGAAGGTCAGCTCTTGCGACGCGGGCGCAGGTTGGGAATAACCCGTCACCGGTCCGGTCTGCGTTTTGACCTCCGAAGTCACCGTCGCGGAGCCGTGATTGGTCGCGGAAGCGCCCGCGACGTTTGGAGTCCAAGATGTGCCGCTCAGCGCGGGTCCCCCCGAACAATCGTAGGTCTTGGCAGTGCTCACTGTGCTCTGGGAACAAGAAGAAAGCGCCAAGACCGTGGCACCCAAGCCCGTCCAACGCCATCCCGAACTCAGTCTGATAGCCCTTCGAATTTCCGCCAACACGCATCCCTTTAATCGGTAGTCAGACTAATTTACTCAACTATTAGTTTGACAGCAGTGGCTAAGCTTCGAAATGTCAGCTTTGTGCACAGTAAACCTGATTTAATTTCAGGCAATTAGTGAGGGTGTCGCGGCGGACCTAGGAACACGTTAATCAGGCGATCAGGCCTCTGGCGATACCAGGCTTAGCGCGCCAAAGAGACGGTAACCCCTGGATGTCCATCCGAAAACGCTTCAAAGGCGAAGGTTTCTCCGCGAAAGCGCTTTCCTCCGGAAATCTCAGAGTCCCCGGCAAGAACTCGACTCACCCAAGAGGCGCAGAACAGCGGCGCCTGCTGCAATAGGAGATGCTCCCCATCGGGCACGTAGAGCCAGCTGGCGCGGGCGCTCTGGGGAGTCTTGGACCAGAACTCATGGTAAAGGCTCGGCGGCACGAGGGTGTCCCGTCCGACCGTGACCAGATGCACACTGGCGTCAGGCAACCGGTCGATGATCTGGAACGCGCTGAAGCGCATGATCCCGAAGGTCAGGTGGATCGCTGCCGATCGGGCCACCGGATCCGTCATGGCGTTGCCATAACGATAATTCATGTAGTGCGAGAGAAAACTCTGGTAGTGACGCCGACCGGAGGCGATCGCCGCGCTGGCAAACAGTCCCCCGACATGGCCCATGAGATCCCATTGCCGCGCCCACATGCGCTGCACAGGGAGCGCCTGGTCGAGCCGGATCACATAGGGCACGAACAGAACGATACGATGGATCAGCTCCGGATGGATCGAGGCGAAGTACATGCCGATCCCTCCGCCGTAAGAGGAAGCAATCAGATCGACAGGCCCTTTAATTTCGAATCGCTGGAGCACGAGCTCGAGATCCGCAGCCTGCTCTTCGACCGAGACATCGGTCTCGAATACGCCAGTGCGCTCAAGCTCCGTCCGCAGCGACACGCCCTGACCGCGAAAATCCAGCCTCACCACGGCCCGACCCTCGCAATGAAGATCTTTCAGAAACGGGTCCCAGTGCTCCATGGTGTCGCTCAAGCCGTTGAGTAACACGATCGGCGGCAGCTCCCGGCCACGGCCTTTGGCTTCGCGCATTTCGGCAAAAACCGAGTGAGATCCGCAATCGATCTCCACTCTGGGACCAAACTTCATTTCCGTCACTCCTCTTGTCGCTCGAGCCACTCGGCCATCATTGGCCAGACTTCGCGCTGCGCTTTCTTGCCCAGGATCGCGCCGATGTGCCCGCCTTCGGACATCCAGGAGGTGACTTGGGGCGACGTGCCACTCGCGGCACATTCCTTAAGCGTCGTCTCGGCAGGCACGATATGATCGGCTGCGCCGGCAATACTCAGGACGGGACACTTCACATCGGAGAACTTGACCCGACGACGCCCCACCTTGAGGCCGTCCTTCATCAGGGCATTCTCACGATAAAGCGAACGGATCAGGTCCCGATAACAATGCCCCGGGAAACTCACGTTATCGCTGCCCCAGGTCTCCAGGGCGATGAAGCCCGTGACGAAATCCTCGTCGCGGAACCTCGGGGAAGCCTTGATCAGCTTGAACGCCATCGAAGCCGGCCTCATCAGGTAAAACGCCGCCTGCATGATCGGCCACGGCATGTTGCCATGAGCCTCGATGTAGCTGTCGAGATCAAAAGAGGGATGCCGGCTCCACACGGAGAGAAGATCTTTGCCGTTGAAGTCCAGCGGCGTGGTCATGAGCGGAAGACTGGCCACCAAATCCGGATGCAGCCCCGCAAAAGCGGCTGCCACGGTTCCACCCAGGCAATGCCCGAGCAGATGGACCTTTTCAGCGCCCGAGTGCTCCGCGGCGCTGCGGATCGCGCGCTTCAACCGGCCGTCGATCAGGCGCTCGAGAGTGAGGTAACGGTCCTCGTCCTCCGGGGTTCCCCATTCGACGACGTAAACGTCAAAGCCCTTTTCGCCCAGAAACCGGATAAGGCTCCTATCCGGCAGCAAGTCGAGTACATAATACCGGTTGATCAGCGAAGGGATCAGAACGATCGGATAGCCCCGAGTGGGCTCCCGATCAAAAACAAACTGGCTGAGCTGGAGCGCCCCTTCTTGATAGATCACCTCGGTCGGAGTGCTGGCGAGATCCTCTAGATGGCGAAGCCCCCCCCAACTTCCCAACTTTCCAGAGGCGGCCGCGGATTGGATGCGTTCCTTCAATCGAACCGACGAAGGCAATAGATCCGTCCATCCCATATCACTGCACCGTCACGGACTTGGTGGCTTTGCCCCGGCCAGATTCGCCGATGGCATTGTCCACAGGGTTTCCATCCGCCTTAAGCGCCTTGGGGGATTTCTCCGATTTCTCGGCTTTTTCAGACTTTTCAGCCTTTTCTATCTTCTTTTCGACTTTCTCGACCTTCCGGATCCGGTCCTCGAGCTCCAGGAGACGGTGTTGGATCTCATGAAGCAAATGGAGCTCGCGCTCCTGGTCCCGGCGATTGGGAAGCTGGAGAGTTTTCCAGATCCGATTCATGCTTTCCTTTACGAGAATCTTGCGGTGTGAATCCGCGTTCATCAGCACAGCCACAGTGCCGAGGAAAACCGGGTTGCTGGCAAGCCGTTCAAAGCCTTCGTCGAGCTTTTTTTCCAACTGATCCAAACGTTTCAGCCATTGTTCATGACTATTTTGGGCCATGGTTTCACCTCCCCAGGCGGTCGATCGGATCTTCGCCCCTTGGGACTAAAAACTCAACTCTATTATGCGTTTGCAGAACACAAATTCAGTTGATCCGCCGAATAACACGGCCTATAAAGGCCCGACCATGACGTTTGAACCGAAGTCTGACGCAGTCGCAGAAATTCGTATCCGCAAGTACCCCAATCGCCGTTTGTATTCCACGGCGGATAAGCGATTTGTGACCCTCAACGAGATCGCCGAATGGGTGCGCCAAGGCAAGCGGGTCGCGGTCACCGACTCCGAGAGTCAGACGGACATTACCTCCGAGATTTTGACGCAAATCCTCCTCGAAGGAGGCCGGGCGAGCCACTTTCCGGTGCAGGTTCTCGAACAGATGATCCGCCTAAACGAATCCACCCTGCGCGGTTTCTGGGACATGTACCTCAATCAGAGCATGCAAATGTTCATGGGTGTTCAGCGCGAGATGGAAAGCTTTTACCAGAACCTTTCGCCTCTCTTCGGTGCCTGGTCTCCGATTCGGGCGTTCAATGCGGCAAAGGCCGCGGCACATGAGAAATCAACCGAGAGCCAGGCCTCGATGGCCGATGATGCTCACGAGACATCTGCGATGGCTGATGCGGCCTCCACTCCCACTTCGGCGCCGACTCCGCTCAAAACCGCCCCAAAAGCCCGCAAAGCTGCCGCCATGACCGGCACGCAAGAGACTTCTCCGGTCGCGCAGACCGCTGAACGCGCAGGGCGTCCCGCCGGCAAAAAGGCCTGAAGATCGGCGCGCCTATGAGCGCGCCCCTTTCTGGATAACGCACCGAAGCGGAACACTTATGTTTTGCCTTAGCAAAACATTCCGGTACGCATTCATAAAAAAAGCCTGAAAAATCCGCCTCTTTCTGCAATACGTTTTTTCGACTTCACTTTGACTCGCCTCTTTTGTTTTGCGTCTGCAAAATAATTTCTTGATTTCAGGACCTCCTATGGCATCTTTCCCTTCGTGGTGCTTGCACTTCCTGCGAGCGCTGCGTGGGCAATGAAGCCCGCGAACGAATGCACTAACCTGGAGGAAACGATGTCCGGAAAGTCTCCTAACGAAACCAAGACTCCCTTCTTCGGCGCAGCACCCAATTTCGGCGCCATCAACGACACGTTCCGCGACCTGGTGGGAATCCAGTTCCGCGGCGCGCAGATCATGGTGGACCGCTCCCTGCAACTCGGTCAGGTGGTATCCGACTCCCTTTCCACTATGGTGCAGGAACAGTCCAAGCTTGCGCAGGAATGCATCAAGGCCAGCTGGGCCATCTCCGAAAGCATCAAGAATCAGGCTTTCGAGCTGACGGAACGCGCCTCGCGCACCCCGTCCAACGCAGCCTGATTGAACACAGCCTAAACTTTACGGACGCCGGTTGAACGAAGGCCCCTCTTTGTGCCGGCGCGCCGACTCGGCACGGCCCCCCAGGAACCTCAGGCCTAGGGGGCCGCGCACGAAAGCTGTCCTTTCATTGGTACTTCACCTGCAGTCTTGCCCCATTCGATGAAAACGATGCAAATCAACGGCAGTCTGACATACGAAGTTCAATCCATCCTCACTCCCGACGCCCAGACATTCCTGACGGCGCTCCACCGGGAATTCGAATCTCGCAGGCAGCAACTGCTTCGGGCACGAAAAGATCGCGCCGCCCGACTTCAGCGCGGCGAGACACCTGATTTTCTGCCGGAAACTCAGAGCGTCCGCGATGGCGAATGGAAGGTCGCTCCCATCCCTGCGGATCTCGAGGACCGGCGCGTCGAGATCACGGGTCCGGCCGAACCCAAGATGATGATCAATGCGCTGAACTCGGGCGCCAAAGTTTTCATGGCCGATCTCGAGGACGCGCTTTCCCCCTCCTGGAAAAACGTCATCGAGGGACAGCTCGCGCTCCAAGAAGCAGTCCGCCGCACGCTCACGTTCACGTCCCCCGAAGGAAAGGCATACGTGCTCAAGCCGCAGCTGGCCACCCTGCTGGTGCGCCCCCGCGGCTGGCATCTCGACGAAAAACACGTCTCCGTCGACGGCGTACCGATGTCGGGCAGCCTCTTCGACTTCGGCCTTTACTTCTTCCATAATGCGGTCGAGCTGCTCGAGCGCCGCACCGGTCCGTATTTTTATCTGCCCAAGACGGAAAGCCATCTCGAGGCCCGCCTCTGGAACGACGTCTTTCTGTTCGCGCAGGATCGCTTGCGCATACCGCGCGGCACGATTCGCGCCACAGTGCTTATCGAAACCATCCTCGCCGCGTTCGAGATGGTGGAGATCCTTTACGAGCTGCGGCCGCACATCGCGGCGCTCAACGCGGGCCGCTGGGACTATATTTTCAGCGCCATCAAGAAGTTCGCGGACCGCTCCTCGACGCCGATCTTTCCTGACCGCGCGCAGATCACGATGACCGTGCCGTTCATGCGAGCCTATACCGAACTGCTCGTCCGCGCCTGCCACAAACGCGGTGCGCACGCCATCGGCGGCATGTCGGCATTTATCCCAAGCCGCAAGGACCCCGAAGTGAATGCCCTGGCCCTAGCCAAAGTCTCAGAGGACAAGCAGCGCGAGGCCCGTGACGGCTTCGACGGCACTTGGGTGGCGCATCCGGACCTCGTGCCGGTCGCGATCAGGGCTTTTGACGAAGCCTTCGCCCGCGAAACGTCGGCATCCAGCGGTAAGCCCCACCAGAAGCACCGACTCAGGGATGACGTGCGGATCTCCGCCGAGCAGCTGATTACTTTTGACGTGCCCGGCGGACAGGTGACCGAAGCCGGTGTGCGCAACAACATTGACGTGGCCATTCAGTACATCGCGAATTGGCTCCGGGGCTTGGGCGCGGTCGCGATCCACAACCTCATGGAAGACGCCGCCACGGCCGAAATTTCCCGCGCGCAGCTCTGGCAATGGCTTCGTCGCCAGGCCCGCCTATCCGATGGGCGGACCCTGACGACGGACCTCTACCGGGAGTTCCGCCAATCGGAGCTCCACAAGCTCGAACATCAACAGTCGCAAGCGGGACTCGCCGCGACCTCCGCATCCCTCCCCTTCGCGGAGGCCGCGGCGTTTTTGGATCAACTGGTGACGGCCCAGGAATTTCCGGAGTTCCTCACTCTGGGCGCTTACAAACTCCTCGAGGAGACTTAACCCAAATGAACGGCGGAATAGAAATGAACACGACCACTCCTGACGCTTCCATTACCCCACAGAGCCTCACCGGCGCGGCCAAGGAACTCGCCCACCAATGGGCGAGTGACCCCCGCTGGCGCGGCATCAAGCGCGACTATACGGCCGATGAAGTGATCCGCTTGCGAACGAGCTTCCCGATCGAGTACTCGCTCGCCAAACGGGGCGCCAAGCGCCTCTGGAGCTCGCTCCACACCGAGCCCTTCGTCGCCTCGCTCGGCACCCTCACCGGCGCCCAGGCCGTACAGTATGCGCGCGCCGGCCTCAAGGCCCTTTATCTCTCCGGCTGGCAGGTCGCCGCGGACGCCAACCTCTCGGGGCAGACCTATCCGGATCAAAGCCTCTACCCTTCCAACTCAGTTCCCGCGGTGATCAAGCGCCTCAACAACGCGTTGATGCGCGCTGATCAGATCTCACGCCAGGAATCAAAGAACTCCCAAGCCTCCATGGACTGGTACGTGCCGATTGTGGCTGACGCGGAAGCCGGGTTCGGAGGCCCGCTTCACGCCTTTGAACTGACCAAGAACATGATCGAAGCGGGCGCCGCCGGCGTCCACTTCGAGGACCAGCTCGCTTCCGAGAAAAAGTGCGGCCACCTCGGCGGCAAGGTCCTCATCCCGACCTCGCAAATGGTGCGCACCCTCGCTGCGGCCCGACTCGCCTCCGACGTCCTCGATGTCCCGACTCTGATCATCGCTCGCACGGACGCCCACGCCGCCACGCTGTTGACCACGGACGTCGATCCGATCGACCGCCAGTTCGTCACGGGCGAACGCACTCCCGAGGGCTTCTACCGGGTCAAGTGCGGCCTAGCTCCCTGCATCGCCCGCGGCCTGGTCTACGCCCAGTACGCCGATCTCCTCTGGTTTGAAACGTCCACGCCGAATCTCGAGGAAGCCCGGCAGTTCGCCGAGGCGATTCACGCGAAGTTCCCCGGCAAGATGCTCGCGTACAACTGCTCTCCCTCCTTCAACTGGAAGAAGAACCTCGACGACGCGACGATCGCCAAGTTCAATCAGGAGCTCGGCGCGATGGGCTTCAAGTACCAGTTCATCACGCTCGCCGGCTGGCACAATATCAACTACCATACCTTTGATCTGGGCCGCCAATTCGCCCGCGAAGGTATGCCCGCCTACGTCCGTCTCCAGGAAGCGGAATTCGCCGCGGAGAAGATCGGTTACACGGCCGCACGCCATCAGGCTGAGGTCGGCACCGGCTACTTCGACCAGGTTCTAGGCGTCATCACCCAAGGGGTAGGCTCCACCGGTGCCCTCTCCGGCTCCACGGAGGCCGAACAATTTCATTGATCCGAATCTGATCTTGATTGTTTGAGCGAAGGTTGGGTCGCCCCCCGACGCTTCCTTCGCTACAGCCCGCCGGCTTGAGTTGCGGGAAAGTTCGAGCCGGCGGGCTTTTTTTCACCCTCACCGATCGCCCTCCTCACCTCCAGAGCGTGATTTACGCCTGAAATCACCGGTTTGAAACAGCCTGATCCCGGACTTTCTCTACCCAACTTCCAGACACAGCTGACTGAACTTTAGACACAACCGGTGCTTCAGCGCGGTTTTAGCGCATTTTTATGCGCATCAACCTTGGCCCGCGTCGTGCTTTGACAAGCATCAAGAGAGTGACTGCCGCCGTTACCCATCCAGTTCGCGCCGGAGGCGCTTAGGGAACGAAGGCGGCAAAGGAGAGAGAGAATGAAAGCGAATCTAAATTTTTTGGCCGTAGTGGCCCTGTTGTCGATCACCAGTTGCGGAAACCCGCAGGTGCTCTATCACCCTTCCCAGTCGAGCACGGTTTCCACGGGCGGCCCAAAGGGCTCCCAACCGGGCTCAAATTCCCCTGTGAACACTCCGGACGATCCGGGTGCCTCTGAAAAGCCTAGCTCTGGCGGTGGCAGCACTTCCGACAACGGCGGTGGCAGCACTTCCGACAACGGCGGTGGCAGCACTTCCGGCAACGGTGGTGGCAGCACTTCCGGCAACGGTGGTGGCAGCGGACATTCCGATGGTTGTCATAATGGCCATTTCTGCAACACCCAAACTTTTCCGAGGACTCGAACGGTCGAAAATCGCTCGGCAGACATTCTCATTGTCAGCGACACCTCCGGGTCGTTGAATCCAGAACGGGCCGCGATCGCGAGCGATATCGCTCATCTCATCGCCCAGCTCCCCAGTCGGTCGGATTACCGCGTGGCGGTGATGCCCGGTCACGGAAGCACTTCCAAGTGGGCCGGAAGGCTTTATTCGAAATCAGGACAGCCCGTGGTCCTCGATTCCGAAAAGCTTTCGCCCGGAAAACTCACCGATCTTCTTCGCGCTCGACTTCAGAGCATGCCCACGGACCATGGCTCTGATGGCGGCGAGGAATTGATGTACAGCTTGCTCAAGGGACTGAGCCCTGAACAGCTCCAGGAAAGCGTAAAGCATGGATTCTTCCGCAAGAACGCCGCGCTGATTGTTCTCTTTGTCACGGATGAAAACGACATCTGCTTCAATCCGCAGGACAAAGGCTACACCACGTGGCCCCATTTCGTGCCGGACTCGGATCGGATCGAGCCCGTCGCTTACCGGAGAGACTGCGTCCTCAACGGAAAGGCCGTCGTCACCCCGGAAACCGTGCTCAAACAGCTCCAGCAGGTCAAGACGCACGCCCCGCTCCTGCTCGGCGGATTCGTCTACACGGACCCGAAAACCATCCGGCGGGACGGCGAGAATTCCATCGGACACGGCATCCTGGAGCTCGTCCAGAAATCAGGTGGAGTGCTCGCTGACCTGGCTTCGCATGACTACCGCGCAGCCCTCGCCCGCATCGGCGAGCTTTCGTCCTCCCGGATGCAGCCCAGGCAGGAGGTCCGGATCCAGATTCCTCAAGGCTACAACCTGATCCCTGCCAGTGTCCAGGTCTGGCTCGGAGAGCGTCCAGTCCATGCGCGGGTCGAAGGCGCCCGGATCATTCTGGATGAGAGTTGTGGCGCTCGCCAATCGTCGAGCCCCATCCGTGTCCGTTACTGCGTCGAAGCCGCGGAATAAAAAGAGGAGGATCAAATCATGATAAAACTCGTGAAGAAATCCAACATTTCGTCAGTCGTAGTACCAAGCATCGCATCGATCATTGCCTCGGTCAGTTTCTTCGCCTCCACCAGCCAGGCGCTGGCCGGCGCGAACGTCCAGACGCTCCGTCTGAGCACGGGCATGCGTTACCAGACCACCGAAGAGGGCTTTTACCTCAAAGGAATGCTAGAAAACCCCGCGACAACTCCCCGCTGGGACCTCGGGGTGCACTACCATTACGATGACCAGCCCCTAGTTGAGTTCGACCCTCGCACCAATCTCAGGGTACAAGTTCCGGTCGAGAACATCCAGACGCTGCAACCTTCGATCTCCTATCGGCGTAAGGACTTCTCGGTCACAGCGCAACTTCCTCTGCATACGGTCAAGCTCGCCGGTCAAAGCACGCAAGCCGCTTTGGGCGACATTCGGCTCGTCGGTCAGCTGCCGCTGGGCGAGCTGCACGAAGGCAAATCAGCGTTTTCGCTCGTTCCGGAGCTCAATCTACCTACCGGGAACTCCACCCTTTTCGTCTCCAACGGCGGCTGGGGCGTGGGCGCAAAGCTCGCCTTCGAGCACGACTTCGACTCCTTCCTGATCGCGGCGAACGCGGGCGTGCTTTTCTTCAGCGACGGCACCCACAAGGAAATCGACTATCGACGCCAGCTTCCGTGGTCCGTGGCCTCGGTGATCACGCTCAATCCGCACCTTTGGCTCAACGTCGAACTGACCCAATCGGCCACGTTCCCGCTGGGCTCGGTGCAAAACCCTGGCGAGCTATATATCGGCACGCGGTTCGACCTGGGCCGCGGAGTGCTCGGCAATGCGGGCCTGAGCCTGGGCGGCCTAGACTTTCAGCGAAGCAATGACTTCCGCATCCAGCTTGGTGTCCGAACCGAACTCTACCGCTGACGCCTGCCACGACATAAAGTCCGGTTGCAAAATTCTCATTATGGCTGGATCATTTTCAGTCTGTGCCGAATATTGCCGCCCGCATCCTGTCCACCCTGCTCGTTCTCACGGGAGCGCTCTGCGCTCTAGGAGTCCCTGCCCGTGCCGAGCTCTGGCAGAGCGCCGAACCCCTGCCTGAACAGGCCGTCAGCTTTGGTGGTTTCCTGCAGATTTACGGGCCCGCGTACGCGCTTCCGGCTGCGTT
Source organism: uncultured Bacteriovoracaceae bacterium (assembly GCA_964467785.1). Taxonomy (GTDB): domain Bacteria; phylum Bdellovibrionota; class UBA1018; order UBA1018; family UBA1018; genus CAYXVB01. Next base: position 4,339 of record CAYXVB010000003.1, on the reverse strand, counting down.
CACGGTGTTTGGTCAGTTCAGCTTCGGGCAAACGCGCGACCTTACCTTGGAGAGCGACATCGGTCTCGGAATGATCGACTCCTACATCGGCTTCTTCGGCAAATATAGACTGCTGGGAGGTGGAGATGCGTGGACTGCCTCCGTGCGAGCCGGACTGCATCGCCAAATCAACTTTTACGTCGACGGAAGCCTGATCATCAGCCGCCCCTTGGGCGCGGTCGAATTTTACTTCGCGCCCGTGATCGAGGTGCCCCTCGGAGCGCTCGTCTCGGGAACCCCACCCTCGGTCGGCGTCGTGCCGGGAGTCTCTTTTGCCTTCAGTCGTGGAACCCGGATGTATCTCGAGGGCGATATCGACCTCTACAATCGCTATTTTGCGGGAAGCGCGGGCTTGAGTGCGCGCTTCTGAGCTTCTCTTCGCGTTCCTGGTTCTGATCAGTGCCTCCTTGGCCCGCGCCGAAGAGACGGAAGAAGTCTCGTTCTTCAACGAGCCTCCTCGCCTCCCCCAGGGCCGGCAGGAGCTGCGACTCACTCGGGCGATGGAAGGCGGAACGACCGATCGCGCCCTGCTCGAAGGCCATCAACGCTTCCGCGTATCGGAGAATTTTTCCGTCGATGCGGGCCTGGGGCTCAGCGCCTTCGATCAGGCGGGGCTTTCGCTCGTCGGCGTCTCGGCCGTGGGCCACTTCATCAATGCCCGGGCGGATCTCATCCTCTCGTTGCAGCACGAACGCTGGAGCGGTTGGCAGGTTTCGGAGAACCGCGCGGAGCTGCTGCTGGACTTCCACCCGCTGAGCTTTATCGGGATCACCTATGGCCTGGCGTTTCGCGCGCCCGTTTACTCGAGCACCTCGCTGGGGCAGGCCCTCAGCTGGGCCAGTACGGATCCGGAGTTCCAGATCGTCTACCGGTTCAATTGGGATTTCCTGCGGACACGCTTCTTGGACGAGCGCCCCCTTCACTTCGGACTGCTGGTTTGGAATCTCGACCACTTCCGGCTCTACACCGCCACCAATGTCCACTTCACGCTCGAGGCGCGCTACGCGCTGACGCCGCAGCTAACGCTGACCGCATCGGGCGGCACGGCCGTCAAAGGACTCTCGGGTGGCGTGGTGTCTTGGGGACAGAATTTTATGACGCTCGGAGCAATCCATGAGCTTTAAGCCCGAGCGGCAGCCGCCATTGAAATGGATTCTGGCCGCGTCCCTGCTGACCGTGCTCGTGAGTTGCGGCAAGAACTTCTCGCAGATCCTTTTTCACCCATCGGTCGAACAGCGCGTCTTCGAAAGCCTTCAAGGCGGAGTCACCGTGCCCACCGCGATCACGCCATCGGATTCCAATCGCTTCAGCTTCGCGGTCTTCGGCGACATCCAGATCCAGTCGGAAAACCGGCATACCCTGGCGCGCTTCAAGCAGGATGTCGCCACAAACGGCATCTCCTTCTTTGTCGTCCTGGGCGATATCACGGAAAACGGAAGCGTCGACGAGTTCACCAAAGCCAAAGCGGACCTCGACTCGGTCGGCATCCCTTACTACACGACCATCGGCAATCACGATCTCTTCCAGTCGCCAGATGCCGGCGGATGGGGCACTTGGAAGACGACCTTTGGCGCCGCCACCTACAGCGTGACCATCGCCAACGCAATTCGGTTCATTCTACTCGACACCTCGTCGGGCGAAGTGGGCGACACCCAGATGCGCTGGTTCGAAGCGGCGCTTCAGGCCCCGACCTCGGCGCGCTACACGATCGTCGGCAGCCACTACGGAGTGCACGACGGCATCACACCCACGATCTGGCGCCTAGAAAGTCTAGAAGAGCGCTACAAAGTCACGAGCCTTCTCAATCGCTATGGCGTCTATGCCTACACCGGCGGGCATGTGCACGGCTTCCGCTCCGGGCAACTCGGCTCCACGCTGCACTTCTCGGTCGGAAGCATGTTCCCTTACGAGCTCGACTACGGCACCCGCGGGTACCTACTCTTCACCTATGACTCAGGCAACCTGACCTGGCGCCGGGTCGACTGGGGTAGCACTTACTGATGAAATCGTCTACGCTTACCCAATGACCACCTCGACTCTTCAGCTCTACCTCGTGCACTGCGGCTATTACGATGTGGACGTCGTCGAGGGTGTATACGAGTCCCACGTCAACTTCGTCGTCCCCGCCAGCTCCTTCGAAGACGCCCGCGCGCGGGTCAAAAATGAGCCCGACTTTGCCCGTAAGAAGATGCATGTGGACGGGCTGCAACGGATCGAAGCCGCCCAAGGCTATCGGGTGATCCTGGAAGCCGATGCGGCGCTCGCGGGCCGCTCTCTCGTCCAGTCGAGCCGCCACCGGGACCTGGCTCCGAAAAAGCCGGACCTCAGCTCCTAAGGGCCGTAAACTGCGACTGAGAATGCTCGCCCCTCCCACGCCATAGATCCTATTGGTCCCGCCCAGGGCGAGTACCGCGTGTCCCGCGGGGGCAGTTGGTATAATGAACGGCAGCACTTGAGTACCGCGCGGCGCGGCCTAGCCACGCCGGACTATCGCTCCTCGACTAACAGTTTCCGCCTGGTGAGGTTTCCAAAGTAGCCTTTAGCCCTTTTATGCTTCGACTTTTGGCCACTACTAGCTCTGGAACACCCGATGCGGGCTGTACTCGCCCATCCAGTGGCGTAGGTCGCACTCGGCACGCCACGGTGAGCCTTCGGCGTCCTGCACATGGCGCACGAGCGCGAAGGTCAGGCAGTACTGCTGTCGCCCCAAAGAGCGCCAATCCACGTTGATCATCTTGGTCCAAGTGCCCGTGTTGATGTACTGCTTGCCGTCGGGGTAGACCTTGTTCATCGGCTTGTGGGTGTGTCCGAAGATGACGGTCTTGATCTCCGGCTCCTGCGTGAGGAGCGCGCGCGCTTGCTTTTCGAGATCGAGTAGGAAATCCGTTTCCTGCTTGAAGATCTCGGCCGTCACCTTGATCGAGGCGCGCCGCTTGCGCGAGTACACGAAACGGGTCTTGAAGAAATAGAACGCCGAAAGGAACACGAAGCGGATCGTGAACCAGGGGTCAAAAAGCAGGCCGAAGAGCACGTACGCCTTGACGGGACGAATCTTGTCGAGGAACTCGCGCTCCCACTTCATGCGATTGATGATCTTGAGGACGTAGTAGCTGCCCCAGGGAATGTTGAGCACGGGCGCCTCGCCGGCGCCCACGTCGAGCAGCGGCTGTTCAAAGTTCAGCACATGCACGGCCTCGAACTGGTTTCCATGGTGGATCTCCACCCCGCTCTCGAACCGGATGCGATCCCGGTCGGCGATCACTCGAACCTTGTCGCTTTCGCGCCGGCCTTCGGGATCCCACTCTTGGACGATCCGCTCCCGGACCTTCGGGAAAAAAAGCTCGGAATCATGATTGCCGATCAGGTACGTGATCCGTTTGCCCGGCCGCGAGGCAAAACGCCGGAGCGCCGCCATGACCTTGGGGTGCCCCGCAAAGATGGCCTCGAGCTTGTAGAGGGCGATCTCTTCGGTGATCGAATCCTCGAACTCCCCGTAATAAGGTACATTGAGCAGATCGAGATAGTCGCCGTTGATGAATAGCTCGACTTGGACCGGGCCATCGGCCCGTTCTCCATAACGACCGGTCGAAAAGTAGTCGAAGAACGCGCACATCTCGTCGTCGAAGAAAAAATCCTCGTGCGGATTAAGCTGCCCTTCCAGAAACCGGCCGGCCGACAGATGACAATCACTGATGACGATGGTGAAGCGCTCGGGAGTCACTTTTCCAAGTGTAGGGACAAACGGGCGTGGAATCCAGCCACGAAATCCGCCTTTGATTCTGCCTCTAAATCCGATTGACACTTGACGAAAAATGTCCGAAAAGCTCAGTTAAATTCATTACTCAGAAGGCGAAGGGAGTCACCATGGCGGATAAAGCAAACAAGTGGCCTGAAAATATTGCTGGGCGTTATTTTGTCGATGATCAGTGCATCGACTGCGATACCTGCCGCAGCGAAGCTCCCGAGAACTTCACTCGGAACGACGAAGAAGGCCATTCCTACGTCTACAAGCAGCCTTCAACCCCGGAAGAAGAAGAAAAGTGCAAGCTCGCCAAGGAAGCCTGCCCAGTCGAAGCCATCGGCTCCGAATAAAGATTTCTTAGCGAATTCATGGATCTGATCCTAAAATCAGATCTCATGAAAATCGCGCTCATTTCGGACCTCCATGCCAACTCGGTCGCCCTTGAAGCCTTTATCCGGGAAATCCCCCGCCAGGGGATCACTCAGGTAGTCTGCTTAGGCGATACGATCTCACTAGGTCCCGACCCAGTCCGAACCCTGCGGCTCCTTCAAGAAAAAG
>CAYXVB010000002.1:0-50990 GCA_964467785.1 uncultured Bacteriovoracaceae bacterium | reverse complement strand
ACTCGGGATCAACCGCCGCACTCTCTACCGCAAGGAGCGGGAGTATGGCTTGCTGACCAATCCGGACGAGACCGAGGATTCGGCGATCGCGACTTCGGATGCCAACCATCACCACGACTCGCACGAGTCGCACAGGTCGGAAGACAACTGACGGGGGTTTCCGCCGGGATCCCTTCCGAAAATTCGAGACAAGATCCTGGCCGAACTTTGCTTTTTGGCCCTGATTGCGAGTACAATCGCGGTCGGGGCCTCTATGCACTTCCTCAATTTCTTCCTGCACATCAGTGAAACGTTTCTCGTCAAGCTCGGGCTTGCCGCCTTTTGTGGCGCGCTTCTTGGATTCGAGCGCCGTCTGCGGCGAAGCCAGATCGGGATGAAGACGAATTTCCTGATCTGTATCGGTTCGATGCTCTTTACCCATCTGGGGGCTGTGCTGACCTCGGGCGCCGCTTCAGGCGATCCGACCCGCGTGATGTCCCAGATCATCACGGGCGTGGGCTTTCTGGGCGCCGGCTCGATCTTCAAGGACGCTAAAGGCCCTGTCTTCGGGCTGACTTCGGCCGCGATCGTGTGGGTGAATGCCGCGATCGGCTCGGCGATCGGCGTGGGCTTTTACGTCGAGGCGCTGCTGCTGACCTTCACGATTGTCGTGAGCATGCCGTTGATCCATTATTTCGAGCATCGCTACGTCGGCCCCGACGTGTTCCGTAACATCCTCTCCCGCGGCCGCGGCGGTATTTCCAGTCCGGGGAAGTCCGACGCCTCGTCGGAAGAGACGGCGATCCGCGAGATCGATGCCGAGGAAGAGACGCATCGGTAAAGGAGTGGGATTCCCTCAAAGGAGTCTGACGCCTTTTGTTTGCATGCCGTGTCGAAGTCCGAAAATCAGACGAAATGAGAGCCTGAGTCGATGAAGAGCAAAGGCCCGACGAAGTTTGAGGAGTACGCGGCGGAGTTTCCGGCCGGAGTGAGAAAGCTCCTGATGCAGATGCGCGCGACGATCCGCAAAGCCGCGCCCGGCGCCGAAGAGAAGATCGGCTACGGGATGCCGGCGTTCGCGCTGGAGGGCCGGCCGCTGGTCTATTTCGCGGCCATGAAGGAGCACGTCGGTTTTTATCCGACGGCTTCGGGGATCGCGGAGTTCAAGGCGGTCTTTGAGAAGGCGGGGCTCGAGTACTCCAAGGGCGCGGTCAAGTTTCCGATGGACAGGCCGCTGCCGCTCGCGCTCGTGACCCGGATCACGAAATTCAGGGTGAAAGAGAACCTTGCCCGGGCTGGCGGCAAAAAGAAGGTGCGCGCCAGGCCGGCCGCCCGTAAAATTTCTAGATGAAGAAAGTCCACATTTTCGTTTCGTTCTGCGCTCTGACCCTGGCCTCTGTTTCCGCGTCCGCATCCCCGACCACCCCGGCCGGCGGCGGAGTCTATGACCTCCGGATGGAGCTGTCGTTGAACGGCAAGCCGGTGTCAGTGCCGCGCGTCGTGGTCCGCGAGGGCGAGTCGGCGACCATCACGCAGGGCAACGCCGAAGGCACGACGTTTGTCGAGGTCACGGCGGCCGAAGGTTCGATCTAGGGCCGCAACGGCATCCTGATGAAGTTCGAGGTCGGCACGATCTCCCCGGATGGCAAGCGCCAGGTGCTCGCCACGCCCCGGGTCCTGGCGCGCGAAGGCGAGCCGGCCCGGATCACCCAGGCGGATACGAAGACCGGCGCGGAGATGATCTCGCTGGCAGTGGTCGCCCGCAAGCGTTGATGAAGCGGCGTTGAACGTTTCGCCGGCCGGCGCGCCCCGTCGCCGGCTCACGCCTTCGTGAAGAACGGCGCAAAGTCGAGGCCGAGCAGGCGCCGGACTTCGGCCGGGTCTTCTGAACGGAAGAAGATCACCGCGAACGTGGAGGTTTCCGTCTCGGAGAGGAGGCGGTACTCGAGCACTTCCGTGAACTCCTTGTAGAGCGCGCGGTCGCGGATCTCGAGCTTGGGGTCGCGGAAAAGCTCCGTGGGGACGTCGGCGCAAATGAAGCCGTAGATCGAGTCATCCGGGTTGGCGAGGATCTTCGACCAATCGGGCTTGAGGCCGCGGAAGAAATGCTCGTACACGTTGATCCCGTAGGCGAACTCCGCGATCTCGGTCGTGCCGAGGCCGGAGAATCGGAGCGGGTTGACCTCGATCGGGGTGATCACGCCATCGTCGCCGCGCCGGACTTCGGCGTGGAAGGGAAAGCGCTTGAGATCGAGCGCCGAACCCATTCGGCGCAGGAAATCCGTGACCGCATCCAGATGCTTGCGCACCACCGCGCGGCGGGTGAAGTAGAGGCGGTCCGACGTGTCCGTGTCGCTGGCAAAGGGGTGCTCGAGGATGTTGAGCACCACGGGTACGCCGGCGTCGTCATAGTAGCCGTCGATCGCCAGCTCCGTGCCGGCGATCCATTTTTCGAGAAGAAACTTCTGATCCGCCACTACCGCCTTGGAGTAGTTGCGCTGGTAGCTTGCGAGGTCCTTGCGCACGTAGGCGAGCGCCGAGTCCCACTGGTCCGGGCCGGTGACGCGGATGACGCCGATGCTGGAGATACCCATTGCGGGTTTGAGGATCAGCGGGTAGGGCAGGCGCGAGCGGTCGATCTGGTCGAGCTCCGAGAGCGTGTGCTCTTCGAAGAAGAACTGCGGATACTCGCGCGCCAGACGGCGGCGGAATTCCGCCTTGTCTTTGAAAAGCCGCGCCGCCTCGATGCGGGGATCCGAGGGGATCACCTCGTAAAGAAAGTGCAGACCGTTCTCGAAGCTCGTCAACAGGAGCGAGTCCGAGGCGAGCTGAGGGTTTTTCCGGATCAGATCCTGGTCCTGGATCCGAAGAGCTGGCTTCATCGGGACCCAGAGCGGATCGACGAGGACGACCGGCTCCTGCAGCTCGAACAATGTGCGTGCCAGGTAGGGCGAGACTGACGGACGGGTGATGATCATCATGATGCGGGCTCCGGTTGCGGGGTACGGTTTTTCAGCGGGCCTGAAGTTCAGCGTTGATTTCTTTGGGGGCTGTAGAGCGGGTCTTCTTCGTAGTACTCCATCGCTTCGAGAATGTCACATCTGAGCGCGAGGACCTGGCGATCGGAGAGCTTGCGGAGCGAGAGCATCTCGTCGAGTTCGAGCACTGACCCTCGCGCGCGGAACAAAACGGGGGGAACGTCCTTGCGGACGGTCCAGATGTAGACCGAGAGTTTGAGCGGAAATCCCGACTGCAGAAAGATTGTCGGAAAGACGTCAAAGCCGTCAGGAATGAAGGTCGCTTGCATCATCATCGAGTCTGATTGTAATCAGGCGGCCATCGGATTGTAAATGTGTCGTTCGTCACCGTATGCGTGTTGTTGCTATTTATCGGGGAATTTTTCGCGGCATGGCGGTTGCTTTTCTTTTGCGCAAATCGGCGTCAAAAAATTGCGGAAAGGACTTAATTTATGCGGTTGATACGATTGGCCGTGCTGAGCGGCTTAAGCTATGTCGTCTGGAAGAACCGATTTCGCTTACAGCAGTTTGCCGAGTCTCGCGGCGTGTCGACGCCGCTATTGAAGGGAAGCTTCGGCGAGACCTTGCGTTCGGGTTTTGCGCGGATCGCGGGCCAGGCGCGTCATGAGAATCAGCAGATCAAGGAGTCCGCCTGAGTGCATGACTCGCCTGGTGAGATTCTCGGAAGACTGGATTTGTCCTACCGATCAGAGACGGAGCTTTGCGTTGATCGTCTCGGCTCTGGCCGATTCGTCGAACTCCTCAATTTGGCCAAGGGAGCTCTCGGAGTCGCGACTTATTCGGTCAACCGGCCCGGCAGTGGGTCCGGCGTTCGTTCGGGGCGCGATCATCGAGGTGACGTACAAGCTCGGCCCGCTGCATCGAACGGTCAAGTACCGGATCATTGAAGTCATTGAGCCCCGGTACATCCAATACGAGACGACGGATCAGCATCCCTTAGCCGGTGGGGGAAGGATTTACTTTCGCGCGCTTTATGGAGGCAAGGCCCTCATTAAATGGGAAGGCGGATACCGGGTGCGGGATCGAATCGGATTTGCGGCTTTGGCCTGGTTCAAGGCGTACTATGAGCGCCGGTTCTTTCGAGCGATCAAAGAGCGCTTCGAAGCGCTCGCTCCGCCGGAGGAGGGAGGGAAGTGGCGTAGCGCCTGAGCGTTGGGCCGTCAAAAAAGCGACGGGAGTCGGCTTCAATATCTTCAATGGTATTTATTCATTGGTGCCCACGATCCGGCTGTGTCCAGTTGGACCCCGCGCGATCTCATGGACGATTCAGAACCTCGGCCGAAGCGGTTAAAGAATCTACTTCGCTTCGATATGCTTGGTGTTATCCTTAAAGAAAGTTCGAAATTGGACGGATAGCACCTCATGGAATTGAGAACCCGAAAAAGTGCAGTATGCGCTGTAGGAAAGATGATTTTGCGGTCTGCCGCGTTGTCTTTTTCGGTCGGGCTTTTGGGGGGCCCCGAGTCTCAGGCCGCGATCGATACGCGGACCACCCCGCGGGTTCAGCTGATTTTCGTCAACAAGCAGGGTAAGAGCGTCCCGCTCGACTGGCCTACGAAGGTCTGGTGGGATTGGCGCTCAGTCAGAGGGCAGGCCGCGATGCAGGAGCCCGTGCTGCGCGTTTCCGTCACGCCATCGAGAAAGTCGCGCATCCTCAAGATCACTAACCCGCAGTTCGAAGGCCGCATTGAAGGAGACCGCCTGGAGATCTCCACGCAGTCTATTCAGGCCAACGCGCGTTTGACGGTGATGAACGCGGCCGGCCAGCAGCTTGAATTCGATTTCGGCGTATTGGTGGTGTCGCCGACCCCCGAAGCCATCGTTCATCCGAGCTGCGGCTCGCTGGATATTTCGTCTCATCCGCGCGAATCGGAACCCGGTCGCGGCATCACCGCGAACTACCTTTACCACGCGATTTGGTGCGAAAAGTCTCCCACCGGCGCCAACTTGCACGTGATCCGCTCGAGAGACGCGAGCTTTCAGCGGGGATCTGTTTTGCCGGAAAAGAGTCCCCATCCGCGCGCGGATTTGCTCCGTGTCGCTTTTCCGGCCAAGCCGGTGACGGGCGCGAACAAGATAGGGGATTACACGGTCGCGACGCTCAATGGTCGCGGCAAAGTGGTCTATGACATCAATTACAGCTACGCCAAGCGACTGAGCTTTTTCTTTGGCATCGGCGGCACCACGATGACGTATACGCAGACGGAGTCGTCGACCATGTCCGTCAATCAGTACGCCGCGACGGTGAAGGGCGGCGTCGCGTACCAGTTGTTGCCGGGCAAGCTCGATCTCGGTTTGAGCGGTTACGCCAATGTCGCGGCCTTTGGAACGACGTTTCAAGGGCTGGTCGGCGGAAACACGGCTTCGCCCGCGATGTTCCTCGGCGTCAACGGCCGCGTCGGGTACACGCTGCCCTTCCGGTTGGAGACCAAGGTGAGGATGTTGGCGGGCTGGTACTTCTGGAGCATGGGCGTGGCGAGCGCGAACTATGGCCTGGCCCAGCTAGTCGGACCTCAGGTCAATCTCGCGGTCTTTCGCGCGACGCCAGGGAGCCGGGCGTGGGCCCTGTACGTCAAGTTCGCCCCAATCATCGATAGTGGCCGCATGATCTTGGGCAATCGGGAGCTCGCGGTTGGCGGTTCCTACCAGGTCACGTCTCCCAAGGCTCGATTGCCGATCGCGGTGACCCTGGACCTTTCCGACCTCGCCTTAACCAACGTCAACTCCGTCAGCGCGGTGGGCTTGCGTACGGCCAGCCTCGGCCTCCAGCTGAATTTGTAAGGAAAATCCAGGTCAGTTCTGTTTTTTGACGGTGTCAGGGATGACACCTCTCATGATTGTTTCGGATTCCTCCGATCAGTACCCTGATATGTCGTCTCAAACTTGGGTATTTTCGAATCATGAAGACGGGGCCAAGATACGCTTCAAGGGCGATGTGGTCGCGGCTCGCGCTTTTTTGCAGGTTCTTAAGACGCACTGCCATGGACAGTGGGGCCTTTTAGGCGAGTCGCCGGGGATCCGGGCGGACTCCGTTGCGAATCCATCCAAGTTGGCTTCGGCTCCCGTGGCCGCGATGCCCTCCGACGAAATGAAGCCGGCCGAATCGAAGGCTCAAGAGTCGGAGCCCGTGCCTGCGCCGATTGTCGTCCAGTCCAGCTTACCCGCTTCGGATTTGCAGAATTTGCCGAACGCCCCGAGTGTTCAAGAACCCCAGGAGCTGCCCGGGCTTTCCGAGCCTGAGGTCGCGCCCGATGCGGGCGGGATTGTGGCGCCGGTGGCGTCCGTGGGAGAGGCTGCGCCCGCGGCCCCGGTCGTCGCAAGCATCGAACAGCGCAAATCCGTCCGTTATAACTTCCCATTCCGCGTCATCCTCACGGCCGAGGGCAAGAGTTTCCGAAGCCAAAGCCACGACATCTCGATCGGTGGGATGAAGCTTAAGCATCGTCCGCCCGAGGAGATGTGGAACCAGGCCTGCCATGTGTTCATCGGCTCGCCGTTTGCCGCCGAGAACATCGAGCTCAAGTGCCGGCTGTTCCCGGACCCGAAATCGCCGCTTCGCGTGCGATTTGTCGATGCGTCCGAGTCGAGCCTTAAGAAGCTGGAGCAATGGATCCTGGCGGCGGACAAGGCTTCGAAGAAGAAAGCAGCTTGACCTAGCGCGCTCTCGCTGCGGCGGGCGGGGTTGCCTTCACAAGGCACACTCTTTTTTTCACTATTTTTTACCTTGGAACACGAACGGATAGATGACCTGGGTCGCCTTGCCGTTGGGCGCGCGCGGGAACATCATCTTGCTGATCACGTCGCTCACGCAGGCCTTCATGCTGTCGGACTCCAAGGTCGCCGACTTGATGTTGGTCGTGACAACGGGCCCGTCCGGGCTGATGCGCCAGTGGTACACGATGCGGCCGGCCATCCTTGGGTTGGAAAGCAGGGCGCGCTCGTAGCAGGTGCGGATCGCGCCGCGATAAGATGCAATCACGCGCCGGACCGTCTCGCGGTCCAGGCCTCCGCCTTCGACGCTGAAGTCCGCGCCATCTAGCGAGCCCAGGCCGCTCGAACCGGAACCCTGGCCAGTGAGATCGGTGCCGAGGCTCATCCCGCTTTCGCCGCCTTTTCGCGCGACCGCTCCTACGGCGTTGGGGTCGTACTTGCCGGCGCCTTGGAGAGTGGTCGAAGCAGCCGCGAGATTCTGTGTGCCCTCGCCCTTGGTGGAGCCGCCCGTGCCTGTGCCCAGCACTCCGGCGGGCGGGTTGCGGACCACGATCTTGGAGCCGCCCTCGGGCGCCGAAACCGACTCGGTGATGATGCCTTCGTTCAGCACCTGGTCGGCGCGTACACCCTTGCCCTTGGCGGAGAGCTTGCTGAGCGCGCCGAGGACACCGACGGTGTTGACGTCCGCGGGCTTGCCGGGCGAATTAAGGCCGGCTTTGGGCTTGGCGGAGTTTGCCGTCTCAAAGCGCGGCGCTGAGGCCTTGGCCGGCGACGCGTTTCGCTTTTGAGGCGCGACCTGGATCGGTTCGTCCGTTTTTTGAGGCGCCTGTTTTGGTTCCGGGGCCTCTGCCTTTTTGTTGATCGCGACTTCCTGGGGCGCGACCGGCGGAGGAGGGGGCGTCTCGATGGCCTTGGGCGGTGCCGGAAGCTCGACGGTGGCGACGCGTAGGTTGGGCTTGGGCTCTTGGGGGGGATTGTAGCGAGCGTTGAGCCGGATCAGCGCGAGCAGGATCAGAGTCGAAAGCAATACGCCTACCGTGATCCGGCGCAGGAGCGGGTCCATGACCTCGCGAGGGATCGGCGGGGATTTGATCTCGGACACGAAACGGAGGTAGAAGTCGCGGCTCTGCCAGCGGACCTGGATGACATCGTGGGGAAGCACGTCGACCTGCTGGGACGGATGGATCCGGATGCCGCGCTTGAAAGTCTCGGCGCCCGGCATCTCGTCCAGGAGCACCTTGAGCAGAGTGGCGCTGTTCTTACCTTGCCATTCGATGCGGAAATTGCGGTGCTTTCCGAGAGGTTTCAGGACCCGGGTCTTGCGGACGATCGGGAAGTGCTTGATCTCCTCGATGGCGCCGGAGTCGAGCCGAACCTGGACTAGCTCGAGCAGTTCGGTTCCGTGTTTGTGGCTCCCCTGGAGATTGGCGCCGATCGTGCCGCCGATGTCCTCGCGCACTTCGAGGCGGTCATCCACCACGTTGAACGTGAGGTCTCCCAGTTGGACGGCGTCTTCGGAAAGAATCTGGCCCTCGCCGTGCTCGCTGCCTTCGGCCATCGGTCCCGACTGGGAAGTAGATAGGTCGGTGATCGACCAGGCTCCACGGTTGGGATCGAAGGCGCCTTCGCCGATCCACTCGATCAGAAAGTGGAAAGGCCGGATGCCTGGAGCGCGCAGGATGACGTCGCAGGTGGGAGAGCGTCCGATGGTCATCAAGGGCCGGGTCAGTTGGGCCCGTGTGATCTCAAGCTTGCTTCGGGAGATGGTGAGGACTCTCATCGGTGAATCACCTCGGCGGGTCGGAAGCGCGGGGGCGCTGCCGGCTGTCGCTCTTGTGGAAATCGTTGAAGTGGCGGCGCTGGTAGAGCACCGTGTCCAGTGTCGGGCGCTCGACCTCGGTTTGAAGGAAGATCTCCGGCGTCTTTTTCTGGCCCTCGATCACGTCTCCTTCGAAATCCAGGACGTTGGCCTGGCTCTTGGATTTGGCCGGTTGGGCCTGCGCGTTTGGGACTTGCGCGTTTTGGCCCTGCACGTTTTGGCCTTGAGCGCCTTGATTTTGCGGCGTTTGGCCGGCGGGAGCCTCGGCCAGGGCGGACGGCGGCGAGACGAGCGCAAAGAGCAGTGCGAATGCGGCGTACGTCCAGGCGTTTGGCGTCACGGCGAGGGGCTCCCTTCATTCTCGGGTTTGACTTCGGGGCTGGCTTCGGGCTTGGCTTCGGGCTTCTCAAGAAGGCCCGTCATCTTGCGCCACTCCAGGATGATGGAGTTCATGCCGCGGCTTTCGAGCTCGTTCAGTACGTAGATCCGATCCGCCTCGGTGGGGTGGGGCGGCCGCCCCGAGAGCAGGGCGCCCGCGCGCAGCGCGAAGTAGTCCGCGTCGTCCAGATTATGTCCCGACTTGGCGCGGGCCTCGCGCACGAGGTCGATGAGCACGAGCGCGCCGGCCGTGTTGCCCTGGGCGAGCATCGTCTTGAGCGAGGAAAGCGGCGGATCGGAGGCGATCCCGGGCCAGCGCCATTTTCCAGCGGAGGGGGCGGGAATGATTCGGCTCAGCTCCTTGCGCTTTTCGTCCGAGACTCTCTCGCGCAGCGTGTTTGCCAGCTTCTCGTATTGCTCGCCGTGGCTCACGTACTCCTGGGCCGCTTCCTTGAGGGCGCCTCTATACTGTTCGAGCTGGCCGGCGCCTACCTCCTTGGGAATGGGCGAGTTGAGGATGGCTTCGGCGATCTTGCGCTCGATATCGCGCGCCTTTTCGAGGACGCGGAGTTTGGTCTCCGGCGGCTGGCCGGAGAGCTCCTTGTTGACGTCCGCGCGGATCTTTTGCACCTCCACGACCAAGGCCTCGATCAGCTTGGCGAACTTCGCGGCAGGCGTTTTCGCGGTCGGGTACTCGAGACGGCTCATCCGGTTCTCGACCTTGAGAGCTTGGGTCGACGAGGCCCGGACGAAGGGATAGTCGCGGCCGAGCAAGTTCTCGGTGCGGCCAGTCCGTTCAATGGCCCAGGAGCCCGAGTGAATCCGCCACGCGAGCTCCAGAAGATCGCGGTCCGCCTGGGCGCGCGCGGCCTTTTTCTCGGTTTCGTAGAATTCGATCACCCGAAGCGGCTGGCTCAGCGCGAACACCGCGACGAGATATTCCTGCTCCTGCTTGGGCAGAAGCGCCAGCTCGCGCACCGTGAGCTGGCGACCCAGCAGGACCTGCCCCAGCGTCCATTGCGGGCGCAGGGCCGGAGTGAGCGGACCGCGGGCGGGCACGGAAGTGATGAGCTGCGCCGCCGCTTCGAACTGTCCGCTGTCGATATTCCGGCGCCAGGCCTGGGCCGTGAGCTCCGCGAGCGCGGGCAATGTCCGCAGTGTCTCGGGCAGCGCGGCCATCTCGGAAGTGGCGCGCTTGACCTCGTTCTTTTCCAACAGATAACGGAAGTAGTCCGAGCGCGCGAGACCAGCCTTGTTTTCGTCCGGCGCCAGCGACAAGAAGCGGCGGATGTTCTCGGTATAGCCTTGGAGGTCGTCCTTTTTACGGGATTCCATCGCGAGCGCGAGCGAGCTTTCCCGCAGGAGGTCGGTGACCCGTTTGTCGGGGGGCAGTGGCGAACTGCCGGGAGCAGCCGGGCGAGGAACACGTTGCTCGGCGATGACGTCCTTGTACTGGCCGTTCTGGAACTTGGCGAACTGCAGGCGATAAAACGAATCCGGGGTCGGATCTTTGACGAAAATCTGCTCGAGCACGACGATCGCTTCGGGGATCTGCTTGCGCTCTCCCAGGATCTCGGCGTAGGCGCGCGCGATGCGCAACCATTGATCGGATTGCCGGTGGCGCTCCACGAAGGTCTTCATCCGCAGGAGGCGCTTTTCGGCGATTTTTTCGAGGTCCCGCTCGGAATTGCTCCCGGACGCCGGCGTACCCGGCTTGACGAGCTCGTTGAGGGCGGCGAGCTGGTCGAGCGCGGCGCGTTCTAGCAGCTTGGGGAATTCGGCCGGGGACTCGAGCACGAGATCGGCGACCCGGTCGATGGACGGCCAATCCTTGGTGTCGACGCAGGTGTCGAGCCAGAGGTTGACGATCTGCGGACGGAGCGGCGATTTGGGCAGATGCCTGACAAACGTCTCGAACTGGTGCTTGAGGCCCACCGCGATCTCCTCGCGGGTGAGCGTCTCGGGAGTCTTGGTGCGGCCGGCGTAGGTGTCCACCCAGCTCTTGATGAGCATCTGCAGCTCGGCTTCGAGCTCCTGGGCGTGGGGGCTGAGCTGGCGCGAGCCGAGATCCAGTTTGTTTTTATGGAGGAATTCCTCGAGTTTTTGGAACGAAGCGTAGTGGGTCCGCGCGGCGTAAAGCTTGCGATGGACCTTGAGATCGGAGATCAGCAGGAGTAGGCGCTTCTCGGGCGCCTTCTCAAGCGCCAGCATCGTCTGGATGACCTGCGAGTGGAGCTCGACGAGATTCTGGTCCTCGAAGCTGACGCGGACATACTCGAGGAACTCCAGGCGCGTTCCGATCTCGGTGAAGGTCTCTTCGGCGTAGGCGACGACGCCGGACGGATCCTTGCGGTGGGCGACCAGGAAGGCGAGATCGCGGACCGAATCCTTGCCTAGGCCGGATTTCGCGCCGGCGGTGCGGATCAGGCGGACGAAGACGCCTTCGGCGTGGTCATTGAACTTGAGGTTGATCAGGCACCAGGCGATCTTGTAGAGCGCGACCTCCCGGCTGTGCGGGTTCATCTGCCTGAAGAAGTTCCGGTAATAGGCCATCGCCTGGTTGAAGTCGGCCTGCTCGAAGTAGTCCTCGGCGATGAAGAGCGCCAGCCATCCGGCGCGCTTGAAGTTGGGATTGACCCGCAGGAGCTCGATGAACTTCTCGCGCGCTTCGCTGTTGCGGTCCATATAAACCGAAGAAATGCCCAGGAGATAGAGCGCCTGTTGTTTTTGCTCGGCGCTGGCCCGCGGCGAGCTATAGACCGCGTTGGCGTCGTTGACCGCGGCCTGCAGGTACTTCATCCCCACGTCGTCGATCCGCAGATCCTTTCCGGCGAGGAGCCGCTGCCGGACGTAGAGATTGAAGGACGTGCTGCGGTTCAAGAGCAACGTGTTGCGGTAAAGCGGATCGGCTGTCGAATTCAGGATGAGAGTGATGCTCTGGATGACTTCCGGCGAAATGGGTTTCGCGCCCGGGGTCACGTCGCCCTGGATCTCCGTCTTGAAAGTTCCACGGCCGCTGGTCGTGACCGCCTTGGACTTTCCGCTGTTCGCGGGCTGTCCTTGCGAGACCTGCGGGCCGGTCGCGGGCTTCGACTTCAGGAAGCTCGAGTCCATTCCAGCGCTCCACGCCCGGGGCGCGGAGAGGGAGGCGAGGATTACGATTGTGGCTTGGCGCTTGCGCACTTGCTCTCCCCGATGAAGTAGTGCTTGCCGATCTCGTCGGCCCATTCCTCGGTCGACTCCGCGGGCCAGACTTCCATGTCGAGCTTCATGAGCTGCTCGCGGCTTTTGAGGGACTCGATGGGCCGAAGGATCGCGCTCGAGTCGCTGGCGCCGGCGATGTAGGAGTAGGCGAGGACCATCTTGATGTCGCCGAGCAGCTTGGGGCGCGCCACGGCAAAAGCCCGATCAAGCGCGGCGCGGATCTCTTTCTGCTCTTTTTCTTTTTCAGCTCGGCTGATCAGGCGGGCGGTCGCCTCGACGTCGCGGGGCACGCCGTTGGCCAGGCTCCAGAGGATGCGCGTTTCCAGGTCCGAGCCTGCCCATTCCGCGGTGGATCCGCGGGCCAGGGCGTCCTGGTAACGCTTGAGCTCCGCGACGACTTCATTGAGCTCGCCGGTGCGGCAGAGCTTGCGGTAGATGTAGGTCTGGATCAGGTAGGTCTCGGGCGAAAGGTAAGCTGAGAAGAACGAAGCGCGCTGCGAGGCGATCGCTCCCAGCGTCCAATTGACGTCGCCGGCGCGGAACGCGGCCCACATCCGCTCAAAAAGGGTCTGCCGGTACCGGACGTAGATGGGCGGGATCCAGCGATAGACTGTGACCGCCTCATCGTACCGGCCGGCGCCGTAAAGGGCGCGCCCCATTGAATGCAGCACGAACGGATAGAGCGAGGCGAGGTCGCGCTTGCGCTCCTGCCAGGATGGGATGTCTTTGGACGCGAGGAGGGCCAGGTTCTTTTTGATGTACTGGGCCATCTTCTGGTACTCGACGAACGCCGGCTCGAACTTTTCAGCCAGCATGAGGGAATCCGCGTACTCGAGCGTCTTGTCCAGGTTGCTCTTGGCGCCGGGATTGCGGAAGTTCCAGACATTGATCATGTCCAGCCCGATGTTCTGGGCCTGCGAATTGACGAGGCCCTTGATCCGAAACCACTCGCCGTAGGTGATCTGGCGGGCGTAGAGCTTTTTGACGAACACGCGGAGACCGAGGTAGTCCTCCGCCTTGACGAATGAAACTGCCTGGTCGTAGAGGACCGAAGTGGGGACCCGGCGGGTCTGAGCCGGGTGCGCCGCCGTGGCGGAAGGGGCCGCGAGGGCGCTCGCGGGGTGGAGGAGCGTCGAGGCGCAGCAACCGGTCGCCACCGCGCAGGCGGAGACGAGAAGTCGGGACGGGAGTCCGGCGCGCCTCGATCGTGAGTTCACTTGGCTTTTCCTTCCCCGGTGGCCACGAAGAGCAGGGACTGGAAGCCCGCCTCGCGAAACACGCGGATCACACTAAAGACATCCTCGTACGGCGTGTCCTGGTCGGCGATCACGTTGAGCAGCACTCCCGAGCCCTTGGCGCTTTCGGGCAGCTTTGCGACGTATTCCCTGATTCGTCCCTTGAAGGCGTCGGCTTTAGCGCGGGAGTCCTCGTCCTGGCCCTTGAACCAGGAGAGCGGCGCTTTTTCGCCCGAGCCGCTGAACATCACCTCGTTGGCGTCGAGCACCAGGCGGGGAGCGCTTTCCGCGCCTTCCTTGCTCACGCTTTTTGGGACCTTGATGCTCCCTGGTACGACGATGTCCGCGGCGCCGAAGACGGTGCCGAAGATGAGGAAAATGACGATCATCGAAAAGATGTCGATCATCGCCGTGAGCTGCAGCTCGAGCGGCTCTTTGCGGTGGCGGCGCACGATCAGTTCGTTGTTACCGAGGCTCATTGGGCGCGCGCCTCCGCTTCGTGATGGGAGATCAGGACGATGTCGGGCAGGGTCTCACGCGCCCCGTCCATCGCCGAGATCAGGTCTTGATAGGGGATCCGGGCGCCAAGGCCGAGCTGCAGCGTCTTCTCGGAAGGATGCTCTTTGGCGAACGCTTCGACCAGCTTGCGGCTGGCTTCGAGGACCCGTTCCCGGCGCTCGTCCGGATTAGAGGCCTTCAGTGTCTCGATGGCCTCGCCGGGAGCCGCGCCACCCCAGGTGAGGAGCAGCTTGAGCCCTTCCGCGCGCTGCACGAGCACGAGCTTGGGCGAGAGCGGCGGCGCGGTCGCCGCGCCCGAGGCCGCGGTCGTCTGCGACGGCGGCACGGTCAGCTTGGTGAATTCCAGGAAGCTCGTCGACATGAGCAGGAAGAAAATCACCGTGGTCAACATGTCCAGGATGGGGACGATGTTGAGGTCCTTGATGTGCCGGCGATGGCGTTTTTCGAATATTCCGTCAATCATGAGCGGGTCGCGCGCTCCGACTGCTCGACCCAGGTCACGAGCTTGAGGCCGGGGTCTTGGGAAGTGCCGATGATGGCGTCAGCTTTGGAGGTGCACAGCGTATGCACGACCATCGCGAGGATGCCGACGCCGAGGCCCGCGGCCGTGGCGTACATGGCTTCGGAGATCCCGATGCCGAGCATCTTGGCTTTTTCGGCCGCGTCGGCGTTGGCGATCGAAGCAAAGGTCTTGATCAGGCCGCTGATCGTGCCGAGGAGGCCAAGGAGGGTCGCAACGTTGGCGATCAGGGCCAGGTAGCTCACGCGGTTCTCGCACTTGTGGGTGATCTCGAGCACCGCGCCGCCCAGCGCGGACTTCATGGCTTCGCGCCCGTTCTCGACCGCCATCAGGCCGGCCTTGATGATCCGCATCTCGGGGGCGTAGGGCTGTTTGTTGCAGACCTGGAGCGCGTCCGTGTATTTCTTCTCGAGGATCAGCGCGCGCACGCTCTCGATGGACGCCTTAACGTCGTAGGACATCCTCAGATAGAGGGTGATGAGGCGTTCGCTGCCGACGATGGCCAGCGTCACCGCCGCGATGAAGATCAAGTAAATGGCGAAGCCGCCGTGTTTCCAAAGGGTATCGATTGCGTCCATCATGCGGGAGGTCTCCTAGCTCAGAGGTAGATGTTGAAGCCGGTTTCCAGAAGCGTCACGGCTCGGAAGGCTTTCTGGTTGTTGATCGTGTTCTGCACCATGCCGGCGTTCACGCAGACACGGAGGCCTGCGTGGCGACCGAGAAAGAACGTCTTTCCGACGCCGGCCACGAAGCGCAGGCCGGTATCGGTGTCGTAGGTGGTCTGCGCGACGCCGATTTTGATGAAGGTGTCGCTGCGGAGAACGGTTCGGATGCCCAGGCTGTCCTTGCCGTAGGCGGGAGCCCATAGAAACTCGGCACCGATCTGACTCTTGGGTAAGGACGCCGTGATGTACGGAGTGACCCGCAGGCCGGCGGCGTTGTAGACGGTGAGGGTCGCCAACTGGTCGTTGATCGAGCGCGCCTGCGTGATGAACATCGGTACATAGTTGATGTAGATCTCGAAGAAGTCGCTGATGGCGTAGCCCGGATTGATGTTGAGCGAGTAGTTGGTGAAGGGCCCGTCGGAGAAGTCGAAGCTGCCGTAAGTGGAGAAGAGGAATCGCCCGCCCTTGGGCATCGAGCGTTTCTGCACGACACCCATGTCTTTGAAGACATTGGAAATTTCCTCGGACTCTTTGTCGTCGGTCCGAAGTCCGGGATCCAGCGGCGTGCCCGCCGCGAATGCAGGCGCGCTTGCCATCAGCGAGATGGCCAGCGAGATCGCGGGCGTCAGCAGCTGGGTCCGGGGAGAGAAGCATCTGCTTCGTCTGGGAAAAGTCACATTCACGCTCCGTGTGAATCGCAAAGCCCTGTCCGTCAGGAGTTTATGTCTTTCAGTTTAGTGACCCCGTGGCGGTTTGTAAACTCGGACGCCGATTAGAGAATTATTTTGAAAGTAATTCAGCCGGAAAAGATCATTTGGCCGCACGCGTGAGTCAGAACCGTGACGGTCCGGGAGAGGCGGATGTCAAATTTTCAACGCATCCGGCGACCGCGCGTGGTATCGATGCGGAATGACGTCGTTCCAACCGCTCCGCTTTGTTCCGTTGTGCCTGGCGCTCTCGGTCCTCCAGCTATTTCCGCTGGAATTTTCGGCCGCTGCCGAAACGCCCGACGTGCCCGACGCGCCGGTGCTGCCGGGCGCGTGGAAGGCGGACCACGGCGTCTCGGTCGGAGTGCGTAATCTTCCGCTAGGCGCCTCCGTGACCGTTGAGTTTGGATACGGCACCCTGCTCTGGGGCGAGAAGAAGAGCGGTGAGATCAAATACGGTTATATGCGAGGCTCCGCGAAGCTGCGTACCTCCGGGTTGATCAATCGCGTGGATGCGTCGCTTGAGTTGCACCCGATCTCGTTTGTGGGCCTTCGTGGCGGCTATGCCGTGAGCCAGCGCTGGTCCAGTGGAGGCGTGAGCGACTGTGCCTATGCCGCTTGCCTGGGTTCGATCTCCTCGCCTTACGCGGGGGCCTCACTGCTGCTGGGCCATGCGGGAGTTGTTTTTGCGGGCAACGTCCAATTGGGGATGCTCATCCCCTCGGAGAATTCGTCCGTGTTTTACGACGAGACGCTCTCGTTGGTGGGATTGCAGGGCGGCGATCACGGTGTCAGCACGACGTTGGCGCTGACTTACAGGGCCGCTGCTTCGCCCTGGCTGATGGGCGCGCTCTATATGGGCGATCAGATGGTGGGCACCCGCCAGTCCGGAGATTTCGCCGGCGCTTTCGGGCGTTATCAGTCGGGTGCATGGTCCTACGCGCTAGGAGCGGGAAGCTATGCCTCGAACATCAACCCTCGTGGGATCGCGGTTTTCGCGCAAGTCCGTTGGACGGGCGGGCCGTCGCTCGAGCTGGATTAAGGGCGTCCCGCAAGATGGGGGTCATCTTCTCCGCTTGGACTTTCGGATCTCGATGAAGGCTGCCCACTCGCCGTGCTTGGGTGATTGCACGACCAGGGACCAGATGCTCCCACCGCCGCAAGTGAAGGCGATATTTTGGGTTCTCACGCGGGTAGACTGGCGGCGACGCACGGCCTTTAACGGATAGTCTCTGCCGCCTGCGATCAGGTTGATCTTGCCGGCTTCGAGCTGGGGGGCGACCCAGTACTCGCCCTCAGGAATCGTGATAATTCCGCAAATGCCTTCTTCGGGTAGGGTAATCTTCAAGGAACCTCCGTGCTCCTATGAGTTAGGAGGGATTATCCCGTAGGCCCTGGCAAAAGGAAAGTCTCGGCGCTTAGGTGTCGGTGTCGACCAGGTCGAGCACGACAAACTCCCCGTCGCGGATCTCCCATTTGACGTCGAAGCCGTGGAGCAGGAATCCGTAGCGTGTACCTTGGGCAGCGGGGCTGTCGGGCGGACTGCGCCGCTTTTGAAACGCCGGGCGGGGATCCAGCTCCAGCATCTGGACCACGAGTTCTCTTAGATTCGGATATCCACCAGCGCGTTGGGCGCGTTCCGCGGTGGCGAGTTCGCCCTGGACGGAAAAGCGCACCGGAGTGCGGATAATTGGCTCATCTGCCCAGCCGGCGCGCGCGTCCGGGATTGAATCCGCGTAGGCGATATAAGGCTTGATGTCGAGCACGGGAGTGCCGTCGAGGATGTCCACGCCGCGCACATGGATCTCCGGGCCGCCCGGCGCGTCGAGGTCCACGCGCTCGAGCCTGACGGCCGAGAGCCCGATCGGATTAGGCCGATGGGGCGAGCGCGAAGCGAGCACTCCGACTTTGCGCGCGCCGCCCAGGCGCGGTGGACGGATTGAGGGTTTCCAGTCTTTTGCGTCGTGACGATGAAAGATCCAGATGATCCAGAGGTGCGAAAAGCCTTCGAGCTCCCGGAGCGCCTGCCGATAGAAGGGGTGATCGATTAGCTGGATCACGCCTTCCGCGTCGCTCACCAGGCCCGGCTGGCGCGGAATGCCGAACTTCTCCTTGAAGCAGGTCCGCACCACTCCGATGGGGGTGAAGGTATAAGGCGCGGCCGCGTTTTTTTTAGCCACTGAAGATCTCATCCAAGCGTTCAGAATAGAAACGGAGCGCTCGGTCGTACGACTGAATGGAGGGATCTGAAGTGGTGTCGAGAAGCAAAGTTAACAAGCGGGCGATTGAATCCCGATACTCGCCCAGATTGTACATAGTGAGCGCGTAAAAGGTCTGGAGCGCGCGATCGTTGGGAAACTCCCGAAGTCCGTTGTCGAGAACTCGAAGCGACTTTTCATAAGAACCCAGGCATCGATAGGTCGAGCCCAGCCCCAGAAAGGCGCCCTTGCGATCTTCGCTAAGACCGTTGGACAATGCCTTTTCGTAGTAAGGAACGGCTTCGGATTCGTATCCGAGCGAGTCGCAGGTCCAGGCCATCTGGTAATTCACGTCCGGATCATCGGGCCGACTTGCAATAAGCTCCTGTAACGCGGCGTGAGCTTCCTTCCCTTTGCCAGATCGACGGAGTTCAATCGCTTCGGACAGTTTTGAATCGAGCATCGCTTTGACCCAAATTCACTCTTACCCTACCCGCGCGACAGCGCGGTCACGCCCAGTTTGAGCGTGTCGCCGTCGAGATCGATCGACTCGACGAGTGTTCCCGAAGGCTCCGGGGTCAGCGTGAACTGCGCGGCCAGGGTTTCACTCTGGATCATCGGCTGGTGGGCCTTGACGGCCTCGAGCAGCGAACCCGTGCACGAGATCTCGAGCGCGATGCGGTCGTCGAGGTTGAAGTCGGCCGACTTGCGCGCCGCCTGGACCTTGCGGACCACTTCGCGCGCCAGACCCTCGAGGATCTGCTCCTGCTCAACCGTCGGATCGAACTCGAGCGTGACTCGCGGGTGCGTGACGATGTTGGCATTGTTGCCCATCGGCGCGCGGCGAATTTCCACTTCAGAGAGCGTGATCTTCTCGCCGTTGATTTCCAGTGAGCCCTGCGCCTCGAGCGCGAGGATGTCCTGGATCGTCCATTTGCCGATAGCGCCGGCGAACTCCTTCATCCGGGCCCCCAGGCGTTTGCCCAGGGCCTGGAAGTTGGCCTTGGCCGTGATCTGGACAAACTTCTCCTCGTCGGTGCGGTAGGAGATGTCGCGGATATTCAGCTCGTCCTTGAAGTAGGGCTCGAAGCGCCGGAGGTTCTCGATCACCTGGGCGTCGCGCTGGATGACCGTCATCCTCTTGAGCGGGATCTTGGCCTTGACCTTGATCTGCTCGCGGTAATTGCGGCCGGAGAGCACGAGCGCTTCCATCACGGAGACGGCTTCCTCGAGCTCGGGGCGGATGAGCGAGCGGTCCGCCTCGGGGAACTTCTCGAGGTGCACGGACTCGCGGCGGGTGGGTAGCACGCGCGCCAGGTTCCGGTAGGTCGCCTCGGCCAGGAACGGCGCGAAGGGAGCCATGAGCTTGGAGAGCGTTACCAGCGTCTCGTAGAGCGTCTCGTAGGCGAGGCGCTTCTCTTCGTTGCTATCGAGCGAGCCCTCGGCCCAAAAGTGCGAGCGGTTGAAGCGGATGTAGGTGTTGGTCAGCTCCTCGATGAATTGCAGGA
This sequence comes from uncultured Bacteriovoracaceae bacterium, assembly GCA_964467785.1. Lineage (GTDB taxonomy): Bacteria > Bdellovibrionota > UBA1018 > UBA1018 > UBA1018 > CAYXVB01. The sequence continues at coordinate 31,509 of CAYXVB010000002.1, read as the reverse complement.
GCGCTGGCACCACGTTGTACAGCCGGTAGGCCGACATCTCGCGCTCGGTCGTGACGATCAGGTTCTGCAAGCGAGACAGCAGCCACTGGTCGAGGAGATTGGGGCTTTTGCGGGCATCTCCGCGCGGCTTGAACTCGTCGATGTTGGCGTAGCCGACGAAGAACGAGTACGAGTTCCACCAGCGCAACAGGATCTTGCGGACCACGTCCTTGACGCCGGCTTCGGAGAAGCGCAGCTCCTGCGCCTTCACGACCGGCGAGTCGATCATGTACAGGCGGAGCGCGTCGGCGCCGTGGCGCTCGAGCACTTCGTTGGGATCCGGATAGTTCTTGAGCCGCTTGGACATCTTCTTGCCGTCTTCGGCGAGGATGAGCCCGTTGACGACGACGTTGCGGAATGGCGCCTTGTCGAAAAGCGCGGTGCCGATGACCATGAGCGTGTAGAACCAGCCGCGAGTCTGGTCGAGGCCTTCCGCGATGAAATCCGCCGGGAAATTAGCCTCGAAAGAGGCTTGATTGGCGCGTGGATAGCCCCATTGCGCGTAGGGCATCGAGCCCGACTCGAACCAGCAGTCGAGCACGCCGTCGACGCGCTTGAGCGGGGACTTGCCCGTGGGCGAGGGGATCGTGACCTTGTCCACGAATTCCACGTGGAGGTCGGGGACCTTTTGGCCGGAGAGCTTCTCGAGCTCCTCTTTGGAGCCGACGCAGATGATCTCGCCTTCGTTGTTCTTCCAGATCGGCAGCGGCGTGCCCCAGAAGCGGTTGCGTGAGATCGCCCAGTCGCGGGCGTTCTCGAGCCAGTTGCCGAAGCGCCCGTCCTTGAGATGGTCCGGCACCCACTGCGTGGTCTGGTTGTTGGCGACGAGGCGATCCTTGATCTTCTCAACGGCGACGAACCAGGATGAGACGGCGCGGTAGATCAGCGGAGTGTCCGAGCGTTCGCAGAACGGGTAGGCGTGGGTGATCGTCTCCTGCTTGAAGAGACGTCCGCGTTTCTTGAGCTCGGCGATGATCTCCTTGTCGGCATCATTCACGCGCTTGCCCTGATATTCGGGGACTTCGGCCGTGAACATGCCGTCGTCATCGACCGGATTGACGAGCGGGAGCTTTTCGCGCGCGCAGGCAAAGTAGTCCTCCTCGCCGAAGGCGGGGGCCATGTGGACGATGCCGGTGCCGCTTTCGGTGGTGACGTGTTCGGCCCAGATGACTTTGAACGCGCCTTTGGTGCGCTGGTTGTTGAAATAGTCGAAGAGCGGTTCGTATTCCCAGCCCAGCAAGTCATTGCCTTTGTAAGCCTTCCATTCCGATTCCGGATTCAGCTCCTTGGCGGGATCTTTGAAGGCCGCGGCGACGAGCGCCCGGGCGAGGATGTATTTCTGGCCGCTGGCCTGCTGGGTCACCTCGACGTAGTCGAGCTCCTTGCCCACGGCGAGCGCGAGGTTGGACGGAAGCGTCCAGGGAGTGGTCGTCCAGGCGAGGAAGTTCAGTCCCGGCTTTCCGAGCACCGGGAAAGTGATCGTGATCGCCGGGTCCTGCACCTGTTTGTAGTTCTGGCTGGCCTCGAAGTTCGAGAGCGGAGTCGAGATGCCGACCGAGTAAGGCACGACCTTGTGGCCTTCGTAGATGAGGCCCTTGTTGAACATCTGCTGGAACACCCACCAGACGCTCTGCATAAAGTCGACGTCCATGGTGAAATAAGCGTTTTCCATGTCGACCCAGCGGCCGATGCGATCCACAGTGCGCTTCCAGTCCTGGGAGTAGCGCTGCACGATGCTGCGGCAGAGGGCGTTGTACTTGTCCACGCCGAGCTCCAGGATCTTTTTTCGCGAGTCGAGGCCATGGGCCTTGTTGATCTCGTACTCGACCGGCAGGCCGTGGCAGTCCCAGCCAAACCGGCGGGCGACCGAGTGCCCCTTCATGGTCCAGTAACGGGGGACGATGTCCTTCAAGGTGCCCGCGAGCAGGTGGCCGTAGTGCGGAAGCCCCGTGGCGAACGGGGGGCCGTCGTAAAAGCTGAAGTGCTTCTGGTGGTTGGAGTCATGGACTGATTTTTCGAAAATCTGTCCCTGATCCCAGAAGTTCAGGATTTCTTCTTCCTGGCGGGGGAGGTTGATGTCGGGCTTGACTGGAAGGAACGGCTTTTCGGACATAGAACCGCCAACCTACCAAATTCAGGATTTTTTGACGAGGGGGACAAAACTTTCAACTCAGTTTCCCGCCCGACCGGGAGTTGACTTTCGAAATTGCGTTAATGCGCCGCAACATGGTAGTTCGTTTTTGAAACTGTCCCCAGAACTGTTTTAGAATGTCTCTTCTCACCTGCGAGCAACAATGAAAACCCGGTCCGCCTCGTCCTCCGACGAAAGACGATTTCTTTTCACCCTGGCGGCCGTCCAGTTCACCAACGTGATGGACTTTATGATCATGATGCCGCTGGGGCCGCAGTTGATGCGGCTCTTCCAGATCCAGCCGGCGCAGTTCGGCGCGGTCGTGTCTTCCTACAGCATCGCCTCGGGGATCTCGGGGTTCTGCGCGGCGTTTTACATGGATCGCTTCGACCGCAAGTCGCTTCTGAGTCTGCTTTACGTGGGATTTTTGCTCGGCACGCTCGCCTGCGCGCTAGCGCCGACCTTCCACGCTCTGATGGGCGCGCGGATTATCGCCGGCATTTTTGGCGGAGTGATCGGGGCTTTGGTCAATTCGATCGTGGCGGATGCGATCCCGGCCGAGCGCCGGGGGCGCGCCATGGGGATCGTCGCTGCGGCGTTCTCGGTGGCCTCGGTCGTTGGCGTGCCCTTTGGCTTGTTCATCGCGAGCAAGTCAAGTTGGCATGCCCCGTTTTTCCTGCTCGCCGCGACCTGTGGCGTAATTCAGATCGCGATCCACCGGTACATCCCCGCGATGCGCGGGCATCTCGAGCACGCGCGCGCCGTCTCGAGCGAGGCCCGGCCGGGCGTCCGCCGCAATCCCTTGCGGCACCTCTCGGAGCTGACCGCGGAGCCGGCCGCCCGCTTCGCGCTGATCCTGACGTTTTTTGTGATTCTGGCGCATTTTCCGATGATCCCGTTCCTGAGCCCCTCGATGGTGGCCAATGTCGGCTTTACCGAGGATCAGCTGGCCTGCATCTACATGCTCGGAGGCGGCGCCACGATCTTCACCTCGCCGCTGATCGGTCGCCTGGCCGACCGACGCGGACCCTACGCGGTGTTCAAGGTCTTCGCGTTTGTCGCCCTGGTCCCGATCTTCGTCATCACGCACTTAGGGCGCACGGCCCTGCCACTGGCGCTCCTGATCACCACGCTGTTTTTCATCTGTGGCAATGGACGGTTCGTGCCCGCGATGGCGCTCGTGACTGGCACCGTGCCCCCGCAAAAGCGCGGAAGTTTCATGAGCATCAACTCCTCGGTGCAGGCGCTGGGGTCGGGACTCGCCTCGTTGCTCGCGGGTGTCCTGGTCACGCGGGACGCCGCCGGACACCTCGTGGGCTATCCGCGGGTCGCCTGGGTGATGCTGGCGGCGACGCTCACGGCCATCTGGACCGCATCGCGAGTGCATCACCATGTGCATTCGCGCACGACCATCACCCGGCCCGGACGCGCGGCCGAAGTGATCGAGCTTTAGCGCCGCTTTTCCCAGCCAGCCTTGAGCGGGCGATCTTTCTCCACCTGCAATGCGGGTTCGATGCGGCGCTGGAGCAGGAAGTCCTTGAGTTCGGCGGCGGGACGTTTTTCCTCGCTCAGCCAGTAATCGAGCTGGCTGGCGTCGGCGTCCTCGATGAATAGCGGCGAGCGGTCGTGGCCGATGCGCGCAACGAAGGGCACCGGCTCATGCGTGATGATCGTGAAGGAGCGGATGATCTCGCCCGACTTGCCGTCGATCCATTCGTCCCAGAGGCCGGCCGCGGTGAGGATCTCCTGGTCGGGGCGGTGGAAGTCCACCATGTTGCCGGCAAGTTCCCCGTCGTAGATGGGTTCGATGAAGTCCGTGAGGGGTACCAGGCAGCGTCGCTCCTGCAACGGGCGCTTCCAGGTCGGCTTGTCGGCAAGGCCGTCCAAGCGGGCGTTGTGGGTCGCGAATTTCACGCGTTTTTCCTTGGACCACGCCGGAAGGAGCGAAAACTGCATCATCTGCAAGACGCGCTTCCCGTTTTCCCGCAGGACCACTGGTGCGCGTCCGTAGGGCAGGATCCTCGCGCTCCAGCCGGTATCGTCGAACTCCGGCGGCACGTTGATTCCGTACTTCGCTTCCAGTCGTTTGGCGCTCGCTCTCAGCATGAATTGGGCACACATGGCGCTTAGGATAACAGAGAAGCGCTAGAATGGCCTGGTAGGCCCAATATAAATAACAATCGGTATATAGATATACGTGGAGTCGGGTATGTTTGCCTTAACTGCTTCTTGTTCGTGCCGTCGTGACAAGTTTTCCGGTTTTCCGCCTTTTCGCGTGGCCATTTCGCCGCTAGGTTGAACACTGTGTGCAATTTCGAAATTACTTCCGAAGGTAGGCGGCTTCTCAAGTCGATCGGCCTCCGGATCCAGAATGACCTGTACAAGCAGGAACGTTCGGTCGAAGGGCTTTCATTGGACTGCGGCATCGCTCGCTCTACGCTTCGCGAGATCATCGCTGGACGCAGCAACCCCCGCTTGATGACCCTTCATTCAGTAGCGCTCTCGCTGGGCTATTCCGGGGTTGCGGACTTTTTGAGCAAAGTGGAAAAGCGATAGGGCTGAACGGGTAGCGTCCAGCGCGGCTTCTTTCTCTCAGTCCTTGATCAAGGTGAGCGGGCTTTCCGGCCATTGATGGCGCGGATATCGGCGGGAGAGCTGGGTCCGCAGTTCCGGATAAGTCCGTTGCCAGAAGCCGGGGAGATCCGTCGTGACCTGGACCGCGCGATGATTGGGCGCAAGCAAGTGCAGCGTCAACGGAAGGCGACCCTGTAGCACCGCGGGGCCCGCCTTGAGGCCAAAAAAATCCTGCATCCGGGATTCGATCCAGGGCGCCTGGTCCAAGGCGTAATGGATCGGCGCGCGGCGGCCGTTGGGGAAGACGAACTGCGCCGGTAGCAGACGATCCAGAGTGGAAAAGTCGGTAAGGCCCGCGGCGGCGGGCAGCTCGACCGCCCAGTCGATCGACGCCAGCTCCTCGGCCGAGCGCTTGCCGGAGAAAAGCTCCTCGAGCGCTCGCGAGAGCACGGGGCCGAATTCCGTTCCGCCGGCGCCCGAACCCGGAAGCAGCTCCGGGGCGTGGCGCGCGAGCAGCGCGATGCGGGCCGCGGTTTCCTGGAAGCGCTCGAGCGCTTTGGAGTCCACGGCATGACTGAGGGCCTCGGACCAGTCGTTGGGCGAGACCGCGGCGAGATCCTCTGGCTTGAGGCCGAGAGCCTGGCGGATCAGCACTCGGGCGGCGGCGCGCGCTTGCGCCGGTTCCAGCCCGGGCGGCACGGGAGTGAGATCCTCGCTGAGTACGAGCTCATCGCAAAGTAGCCGCGACGAGCGCAGGACGCGTTTTTTCTGTGAGTCCCAGATGAGCTCGTCGGTCTCGCGCAGGGGCGTAGGCTCGAGGTCGAAGAGCCACTCGGGCTCGAGCGGCACCACGGACTTGAGACGAAGCTGGGAACGCGCTTGTCCGTGCGCTTGCGTCTCCTGGATGTCGAGCGCGACGAAAAGCTCATGCGACGCCAGGGCGGCGCAGTCTTCCGCGCGGGCGGAGCCGCCGGACGAAAGGATGAGCTCCACGTCGGTGGCGCGTCCGCGGGAGGAGTGAGCCGGGATAGGACGCTTGCGCGCGATGCGATCCGGAAAGGCCGCAAGCACGGAGCGCGCGAGTCGACTCTCGGCGTCCCCGTCACCGGCGCGAGCGCGAGGTTGGGGCGACGAATCGGAGGGCCTTGCCAGCGCCGAGAGCAGTTGCGAGCGAGCCCGCTTGAAGGAGCCGAAGGATTGCTGGTCCGCTCGTCGCGCCTGTTCGAGCGCGTCGAGGCCCTCGAGCTCGCCCTCGTAGATGAGCGCCGCCAAGGTCGCCGCGCGCTCGAGAACTTCCAGCGTGTGGGCCTCGATGAGCAGGCGAGCCATGCGTGGATGAGCAGGAATGCGGGCTCCGCGGCGGCCAAGCGCGGTCAATGCGGCGTCGCCCGCCGCTGAAGCGGTAAATCCCAAACGGTGCAGCAAGGTTTGCGCGGCCTCGAGAGCGGCGGCGCCCGGCGCCTCGAACCAAGGAAAGGCGGCGGCGTCCACGCCATCGTTTGTGGCATTGGAGGAGTCGCGTCCGGAGCCGCCGAGGACTTTGACCTCGAGCACGGTCGAGGCGATGTCGGCGCGGCGGATCTCGGGAGTCTCGAAGGCGGCGCGGCCGTTGAAGTCGTGAAGCGTGTAGAGGCGGATGCAGCGGCCGGGCGCGGTACGGCCCGCGCGTCCCGCGCGCTGTATAGCCGAAGCCCGCGTGATGGGGCGGGTTTTGAGCGAGGGCACGCCCGACCACCAGGAGTGCGCGGCCTGCCGGTGCAGGCCGGAATCGATCACCACGGTCACCCCCTCGATGGTAAGCGAGGTCTCGGCGACGTTGGTGGAGAGGATCACTTTGCGCTTGCCCGGGATCGGGCGGAGCGCCAGATCCTGCTCCTCTCGCGCGATCTCACCGTGAAGCGGCAGGATCCGGAGCCGGCCTTCGCGCGCGGCGCTCAGCTCGCCCAACGCGCTCTCGGCACGGCGGATCTCGGACATACCCGGCAAAAATACCAAGATGTCGCCCTTGGAGTCGGCCTCGGAGGATCCCAGCGCGCGGGCCACGGCGTCGCGAACCAGCCGCTCGAGCGGAACCGAGGCCGGCGCGGGGAGGTGCTCGAGCGCGACGGGATGAAGCGGGGATTCCACCTTGAGGACGGGGCAGTCGCCTAGGTAACGCGAAAGCGCGTCGGTTTCGAGGGTGGCGGACATCACCACCAGCTTGAGATCGGGGCGGAGGCCTTTGAGCTGCAGGCGCCGGAGAGCACCGAGCGCGACGTCGCCATGGAGGTGGCGCTCGTGGAACTCGTCGAGCACGACCGCCGATACGCCTTCGAGGCGGGGATCTTTGAGTAGCTTGCGCATGAGCATGCCCTCGGTGAGAAAGGTCAAGCGCGTGTCGCGGGAGGTGACGTTCTCAAAGCGGAACTGGTAGCCCACGCTCAGGCCGATGGCTTCGCCCCGCTCCTCGGCGACTCTGAGCGCCGCGTACTTGGCGGCGAGCCGACGCGGTTCGAGCACGAGGATCTCCCCTGGCAGCGCATCGAGCAGCGCGGGCGGCACGCGGGTAGTCTTGCCCGTTCCGGGCGAGGCCTGCAGCACCACAGCGCCGCTTCGGCCCGAGGGGCCGAGCGCTCGCACCAGATCCGGCAGGAGCCGATCCACGGGCAGGGGAATGCGCGCAGGGGACGTCTTTTTCTGGTTTAGGCCGGGGGGTTCGGTCACAGCGCCCGTACTTTAGCACAAACGCGACCGGCGAAACCTCGCTTAATTTCCACCTGGTTTTCAGCCCAATTCAGGTAAAGCTGGAAGGCACTATGACGACCCGGGAACATTCGTCGTTGCAACAGTCAGGTTCTCTGTCGCGCGGAGTGCGCTTCGCTCCCTCGCCGACCGGGCGGTTCCACCTGGGAAATCTCCGCACGGCCTGGATTTCCTGGGCTTGCGCCCGACTTTTGGAGGAACCCTGGGTGGTGCGCTTCGAGGATATCGACCGTCCGCGGGTGCTGGCCGGCGCGCGCGAGTCGCAGCTCGAAGATCTCGCCGCCCTCGGCATGGTCCCCGACGAGCTTCATACCCAGTCCGAGCGCATCCAGCGTCACTGGGAGGTTTTCTTGCGCGGCGTCCGCGAAGGCCTCGTGTATCCCTGCACCTGTTCGCGCAAGACGGTGCAGGAGGCGCTGCAGGGAATGGCCTCGGCGCCGCATGGGGAGCCGGCCATTTACAATGGCAAATGCCGGAACGCCAGAGAGCGGGCGCCTCTACGTCGGGACGACGCTCCAACGATTGCCTGGAGATTTCGCGCGGCCGACCCAAGCGGCGCGCAAGACATCATCATCGCCCGAACGGAACGCGCCCCCGAAGCGCATTCGGGCCCCGAAAGCGCGGGCTTCGCCCCGGCTTACCATTGGGCCTGCGCGATCGACGACTGGGACGGCGGTTACCGTCTGCTGGTGCGGGCCTGGGACCTCGAGAGCGCCACCCCTCATCAGCGCGCGATTCAGTCCTGGCTCCGCGCGAGCGAGGGTGGAGACCGCGCGACGGTTGCGCTTTCCGCGGTCTATCACACGGCGCTCGTGACGACGGACCAGGGAGGGCGCCTCGAAAAGCGGACGCGTGGCGTGACCTGGCCAGAGCTTCAGGCCGAGGGGATGTCGATGGAAAAGCTTCTTTCAGCGTTTCGCGAAAGCTGGGCCGGCGGGCGCTCTCTCGCGGAACTGCGCGACTGGATGGATCGGGTCGTGGCCGCACCGGAGGGCGTCGGGGGCGAGGCGTCGCGGACTCTGTCCCTGAGCCGGATCGGAATTCACTGCGCGCGCTGAGCGACCGAGCTTTCGGCCGACGGAGGCGGGACGGGGGCGGGCATCACGCTTTCGTGATATTCCGCGGACATCTGGTGTTTGAGTTTCTTGGAAGCCCAGGGACACTCGTCCGCGTTCAAGGCCTTTTCGAGGGCGCTGAGTTGCTGGCGCATCCTCTGCGCGCGATCGGCCAGACGGGTTGTTTTCATTTCGTCGTGCTTTTTATGGGCGGCTGCGATGACGATCTTTTCTTGGAGGGATTCGTCCGTGTCCGGCCCGAGCAGCATGCGTTCGATTGGGCTGTTTTGGCGTTTTTTCCAATAATCGAGCGCGGCTTGGCTGTTTTCCGATTTGATCTGATAGGCCAGCATGGCGTGGCTCACGATGTCGAGCTCGTCGTTCATCCGCTCGAGCATCCGGTAGGCGGAGTTGCGGTCGCGGCCGCAGAGATCCGGTGTCGAGATCGACTCCAGCTCGCCCGCTGCCGCGACGTTGGCCGTAAGGGCCGCCGCGATCAGCGTCAGTCGAGGGATGAGTCTGTTCTTTCCGCGAAGCATACCTCTGATGATCGCAAGGAGGATGCCAGCGACGCAGGAGGAGAGATGCGGGAAAAGTGCTGTGATTTCGAGCGTGTGTCAGCAGTGACGCTCGCGAGGGAATTGACACTGACGAAAGGTTTTGGTCACTTTTTCCAGAAGAAATTGGCGGAAGAAAGAGCCCGCTTCCATGAATCTGGCCGAGGCGCGCTTCAAAACTTATAGCGGCGCCAGAGCCCAGGGGATGCATGAGCAGAGGTGCGGATGAAACGAGCTCTTTCTTCCCACCCTGGCTGGGCCGTCATGACTCAGGCGCAGGCAGGGGAAAAATCTAAGCTTGGGAAGGCGCTTCTATTCAAAATTTCAGCGGCTGGCAAGAGCGAAAACGTCTGTTGGAGTAAGTCATCAGCAGTCGGGGTGACTGAGCCATTCCTGGAGGTCCTTGTAGACCGGATCCGAAGTGCTGATCGTGCATCCTTGGGAGATGAATGGATTGTCCCGGACTCGCAGGAGAAAGAGCTGCTGTTCTCCGAGGTAATATCGGGCATAGCGCATGGCCGTAGGTACGTCGGAGTCAGCAAAGCCGTTCCAGTGGACGATATTGTCCTTGTCGTGACAGCCCCCGCATTGGGGACGAAGGTAATACTGGAGAAGGTATGTATATCCGGGCACTCCGCAGAGTCGGTCCGGACGGGTGGGCGTGGTCGTCGGCCGGATCGTACAACGCTCCGGATAGTCGGCCATGCTGACCGCTTGAACTGAGGAATTCTCCGAAACGGAGCTGGATGGGCTCCCCAAACAGCCCGAAAGCCAGATGGCCGTCAGGATCCCGATCTTTTTGCCTAAGTCCTTGTAACGCATAGTGTTTATTCTATTTTTAAGATGTAATCCCCAGGTATCTTTAATTCTATTTTATCCGATCTAAATAATCAAGTATAGGGATAAAAACTTGATTCATTTCAATTCATAGGGGGGAGGCCCTGATATAGTATGATTTCAGGGCTATGCAACTGACCCGATATACGGATTATTCGCTTCGAGTGCTGATGTACTGCGCCCGTAAGGGCGAGGAGCGGTCGACGATCCAGGAGATCGCCGAGTTTCACGGAATCTCCCAAAATCATCTCGTCAAGGTCGCCCATCAGTTGGGCCGGCTCGGGTACCTCAAGACGATTCGTGGCAGCGGCGGGGGGCTGCTGATTGCCCGTTCACCCTACAAGATCTCCGTGGGCAAAGTGGTTCGGGAGGTCGAATCAAATTTCGATCTCGTCGAGTGCTTCAACAAGGAGACTGATCAGTGCCGGATTACGCTTGAGTGTAACCTCAAGGACGTGATCGCGCGCGCGCAGAGGTCCTTCTTGGAGTGCCTCGATAAAGTGACCTTGGCTGAGGTGGCTGGGCTTATCGATCCTAAACTGGCCCACAAGCGTGGGTAGCCCGTTTACGCGAGCTTAAGCCGAGGCTCCTCCGGATCCACGGACCGGGGGCCCCCCGTGGCGTTTTCGAGCATCGAAAGCAAGGTGATGTCCGAAAGCAGGGATTGCACGAGCTCAAAATCCTCCTGCGTGAAGATGGACGCGTTCGATTTCTCGGTGAAAGTGAGAACGCCGGTGACTTCTCCGAAGCAGATTAGCGGGAAGAGCATGCAGGACGGTGTCGCGTAGGACGGGGTGGGGCGCGGCCGTTCGCGCATCATCTGGCGGAACCGGAGGTCCAGGGCGATGTTGCGCGCCAGGATCGGATGACGGGTGCGCGCGACGTACCCGATGACTCCCTGGTCCATCGGCACGATGTCGAGGACGCGTCCGCGCGAGCTTGGACCGGCGATGCGATGGCGAGCACGGAGCCGGTCGCCGTCGCGCAGATAGAGGGTGCTCTGGGAGATGCCGAGAAACGCGCAGATCCGGTTATGGCTCTCGTCGAGCTGGGAGCTGGCGTCGCCGGGTCGCGCCAGCAGCCGGGTCAGATCCAGGTTGAGCGCGTCCGAGTCCTTGCGGAATCGCAGCACCCGGTTCTTCATCGAGTAGTCGATCAGCGCGATGCCAAACATCGCGACCATGAATAACACCGGATAGATGATCAGGAACTGGGACACGAAGGTTTTTGTCTCAAAGGGAAGCGCCAGGGCCAGGCCGCCGCGGATCGACACCGCGTTGAAAGCTCCGTTGACCGCGATAAAGAAGACGGTCGCGATCTCGATCGCGCGGAATCCTTCCGGCTTCGTGGTCCGGCCCCCGAGGAGCTTGATTCCCAGGTAGCCGAAGATCGCGAGCGAGTAGACCACCGAGACCAGATGGAGGGCGTTGGCGCGGTCCTGCAATTCGATCGGCTTCCCGTCGCCGAAGATCATCCACTGAAGGCCGACCAACCCGAAGACCAGGGCGCCCCAGTTATTGCGCCGTTCGGCGACTTCGTTTTTCCGGCTGGCGAAATACGCGGAGGCAAGCACCATCGGTCCGAGCGTCATCGAAAGAGTTCGCAGCCCGAGCTGCAGCTGGAGCCCGAGCGAGTCGGACATCACCCGGTTATGGTAGATCAGCAGCAACGAGCCCAGCATGCCGTACATGCCGTAGTAGAGAAAGTTTCGGCTGGAGGGATTGATCAAATGGTAGATCAGGAACCCGAAAAAGAACACCACGGTCACCGAAAGGTAGGCCATGCGGACGAGATGGTAGAGCAGGAGGTCGGTCCGGACCAGGGGCGCGATCTGGGAGACGTCTCCGAGGTACGCGCCGATGCGCGGGACGATCGTGAGACCCGGCGTGAGCGTGCCGCGCGAATGCGCTTTGATGAGGAGCGTGTGCTTTCGCCCCGCCGCGGTAAGCGTCGGATCGAAGACGAAGTAAGGCACCGGGTTTTGGTATTCGGAGGCGCCGATCAGGTGGCCGTCGAGATAGACGCGGGTTCGCTCGGGAATGACGCCGAGGACGATAGCCGGATCGCGATACTTGGCATTGACGACGAATTCCTTCTTGAGCCAGTACTCCCCGCGCACGCGGTCGACATGTCGGCCGGGACGCGAGAGTTCCAGATCCTCCCAGTTCGAAGCGGGAGGGTCGATCTGGATCTTCCAGTCGTTTTCGTCGAGCGATTGAGGCGCGGGCATGCCGGCCGGGCCGCGGTTTCCGGCGCGGAAAACGTCCGGGTTCACCGTTTCCATCACGCCGCGATAGATCGGCGGCGCAAAGCCCAGCGCCAGGCCGAAGACAAAGGCCGCGATCAGCGTACGGCTCGCCACGACGGGCGTGCGGAATCCTTTGAGCGGCAGCGCGTAAAGCCGGGCGCGCCATTCGGACCAGCGCAGGAGCGTTTTTTCGGAGCGGTCGTTCGTCCAGGGTAGCGCGATCGACCAGATCGCCACGCCTTCCTTGATGTTCTTGAGCTGGGCGAGGCCCATCGATTTAAACTCGAAGTCCACTTTGCCGCGGACCTGGTCGAGAATCTGCTGGCTGATGCAGATCCCTCCGGGTTGAGCCAGGGATTCCAGCCGGGCGGAGACGTTGACCTCGTTGCCGAAGCTGTCGTCGCCCGCGTCCAGGATGTCGCCCAGGTGCAGGCCGATGCGGACGAGCAGGCGGGACTCCTCGGCGAGCGTCAGATTCCACTCGTGCAGGCGGGCCTGGATCCGGTAGGCGCACTCGACCGCGTCGACCGCGCTCGGGAACTCGATGAAGAAGGCGTCGCCGATGGTCCGGATCTCACGCCCCCCGAATTCGGGCAGGACCTCGCGGATGATACGGTTGTGCTCGCTGAGAAGCTCGTGCGTCCCTTGCTCGTTGTGCTCGGTCATGCGGCTGTAACCCGCGATGTCCGTGAACATCATCGCGGCCAGCCGCCTTTGAGTCTGTCTGGGATTTTGATCAGTGCGCATCTGGACTCGACTCCTTCGAGAGCTTTTCGGATTTCGGACGGGTTCCGAAAGGGGAATGGGAAATATTTCGCCCACAAGCGGGCGCGCGGGCAGGGGCCCGTCAGGTTATTGTCGGTCGGGCCGCGCGGGAAGGGGCTGGCCAGTGACGAATTCCAGGCCTTATAATCAAGGCATGAACAAGATCGTCGTGCTGGGCGCTAACTTTGCGGGAACAACGGCGGCGGTTTCGCTCGCGCGAAACCTCAGGCGCAAAGGGATCGCGCATGAGATCCGGGTAGTCGCGCCCCGGGATCGATTTCTCTATGTGCCCTCGCTGATCTGGGTTCCCTTTGGCCGCAGGGAGATCGATCAGATCTCGTTTCCGATCAGCCCGGTGCTCTCGCGGCATGGGATCCGGTTCGTCGAAGATCGGGCGACCCGCGTGGACCCGAACGCGCGGGAAGTCAGCACGGCAAAGGGCGACAAGATTCCTTATGATTACCTCGTCGTCGCAAGCGGCGTGAGCCTCGACCTTTTGACGGTTCCCGGAATGGAGCACGTGGAAGGTATCGTGACCCCGGAAATGGCTTTGAAGTGCCGGAGCGCGTTTGAGCGCCTGGTGCGGGACCCGGGTCCGGTGGTGGTCGGCGCGACGCAAGGCGCGAGCTGCATGGGCGCGGCCTACGAGTTTCTTTTCAATCTCGAGAAGGAGCTTCGCTTGCGGGGTGTGCGCAAAAAAGTGCCGATCACTTGGATCACGCCGGAGCCGGAGCTCGGGCATTTCGGGATCGGCGGAATCACGGGCGGAGAGACGATGTTGAACGTGTTTATGAAGATGTTCGACATGCGCTTTCGAGTGAACTCGAGCATCGACCGGATCGAAGCCGGAAAGATCCGTCTCGCGGGTGGCGAAGAGCTGCCGTTCAAGATGTCGATGCTGATACCTCCGTTCGAGGGGGCCGAGGTCATGAAGGCATCGTCGGAGCTCGTGGACGGAAAAGGATTCGTGCCCTGCGAGGAAACCTATCAGTCTAGCCGATTCGACAACGTCTACGCCGCCGGGCTCTCCGTGCAGGTCAAGGCGCCGTTCAAGGGCTGCGCGGTTCCGTTTGGGGTTCCGAAGACGGGTTTTCCGAGCGACGTTCAAGGCAAGATCGTCGCGCACAACATCGCCGAGAAGATCAGCGGCGGCACGAAATACAGATCGATGGCTTTTGGCAAAATCCCGGGTATCTGCATCATGGACGCCGGCCAGAAAGAGGTTTGGATCCTCACGGACCACTTGTTCAAGCCCAGGCGCTTTGAGCTGATGTTGCCCAATGTTTTCTTTAACATCGGAAAGCGTATCTTGGAAAAGTACATGCTGCTTAAAAACCGCATGGGATGGGTCTGGTTGCCGTGAAGGGAATCAACTCCTTGGGAGCGGGGCAAATGACGCCGAAGAGAGCGGTTTCCTTTAAGATCGAAGCGGCGGGCATCTCCGACCGGGGCCGGATCCGCGCCAATAACGAGGATTTCCTTTTAGTCGATCCGCAGGCGGGGATCTATGCGATCGCCGACGGCGTGGGCGGCCATGCCTCGGGTGAGATCGCGAGCCGGCTGGCGGTGCAGGCGGTGCAGCAGTATCTTCGCGCGCTCGCGCAGAAGTATCCGGCGCCGACCGCTCAGCAGGGCACGGTACTGGTCAAAGCCGCGGTCGAGTACGCCTCCAAGGTGGTGTTCCAGAAGTCGTTGGAAGCGCCCGAGCATCGCAACATGGCCACCACGCTCGACCTGGTCTGGGTCGTCGCGGGCCACGCCTTCGTGGCGCATGTGGGGGATTCGCGGGTCTATCTCTGGCGAAATGGCCGACTCGAGCTCTACACCGAGGATCACCACCAGGGACATCTCGCGGTCCGCAACAAGCAGATCCGCGAAGACGAGGTCGAGTCGTTCCTGAAGGCGCAGCCGCATCTCAAGAACGCGATCTGGCAAGCCGTGGGCCTATCGCCGCAGGTTTTCCCCGACGCGTTTTCGATCGGACTGATGCCGGGTGATGTGCTCCTCCTCTGCTCGGACGGGCTCACCAAGCATCTCTCCGATCCGGAAATCGCCGGGATGCTCGGCGCTCCGGCGGCGGATCTCGCCTCGCGCGTGGAGGCCATCATCGCGGAGGCAAACCGCCGTGGCGGCACCGACAACGTGTCCGTCGTCCTGGTGCAGGTCCGGGAATCCGCTTTGCTCGAAAACGAGCCGACTCTCGGAGGCTGGATCTCGCCGATGATCCGGCTCGAGGGGATATCCAAAGTTTCGTTTTTCTCCTCGCTCACGCAGGCGCAGCTCGAGCGGGTGTCGGGCTATGCCACCTACCGGAGCGCGGGCGCGGGCGAGACCCTGATGAAGCAGGGGGATCCGGCCGAGGAGCTATGGGTCCTGCTTTCCGGGGCGGTCGACGTGCTGGTCGACGGAAAGCTCGCCGCCAACCGTAAGGCTCCGTACATCATCGGTGAGCGCTCGCTCTTCGAGCATGCCCAGCGCGCGGCCACCGTCCTAGTCCGGGAGCCGATTGCGGCGCTGGTTTTCAACCGCCAGGGCCTCGGCGAACTGGAGCGTGACCACCCGCTGATCGCGCTCAAGATCAAGGACGCGATCATCGCGGATCTGTTGCTGAGCCGCACCCGCCCGTCCTGAGCTTGGAATAGGAACGGGAAATCAGAGCTTGGATGCGAGGCGATGGGCTCGTTGCGCGACCGCAGGAACCGGTGAGCTCTCGGCGCTACGGACCGCGCGCGCGATGCTGTCGCGGAGGGCGGGCGGAATCTGACCTCCGCTTTTCTCGAGGAAGCGCTCGATCGATACCAGGGAGACAATCTGCGGGTAACTGAGAGTCACGCCGATCCCCTCGTCCTGGTGAATGTCGGCGCCGCGCGAGACGGAGGTGTCCCGAGAGCAGTCGGCGAGGCTCAGGCACGGGGCCTCGCTGAGGACGTCGGCCAGGAAGGCGACGTCTTCGGCGCTTTGAAGCTCGCGACCAATGAGGAACACGACGGTGCCGCGGCCGTTCCGGTCTTCGGGCGTCAGAGTGCGGTAGCGTTCGCGAAGCGCTTGCTTGGCTTCGACGCTCAGGTTCTTGAGATCTCGATCCATCCGCGGGTCATTGTCATCGCGGCTGGCGAGGATCTCGTTCAGTACGGCCAATTTTTTTCGGGTTTCGACGGACCAGTTCGATTCCGCGAGCGGAGCGGCGGGCTGCCCGGTCTTGGGCGGCGCCGACGGGTCGGAATCGGATCCGGAAGCCGGGCCGGAAATGACGTTCGGAACCGTGGCGCTTCCGGAAGAGTCGAGCGGACTGTCGGGCACCGAGCGGCTCCAATGATAGAAAACCGCCGCCGCGAGGGAGATCCCTGCGGCGGCGGCGAGAGATACCGCTACTCTTTTTGAGGAACGCTGTTTAGGTGCCGTAAGCGAAGTCCTTCTGCATCTGAGTCTTGGCGCCCGCGTCGATGATGCGGCCCATCTGGTCGTCGGAGTAGATTCCGGCGTCCATGCGGACCTTCTCGCTGCAGTTTTCGCAGAACTTCGAGACGTTTTTGAGCAGGATGGTGGAGGAACCGTAGGAGCCGAACGGCGTCTCGTCACAGGCGGGCTCGCCCGCGAGCGGAGCGCCGGTCCAGATGCTCTTCATGTCCTCGCCCTTTTCGTTCTTGAAGGGCTCGGGGCAGGTGGCGTGGCTCCAGTTGCCGGCCTTGACTTCGGTGTGGCGGGCTTCGTGGTAGACGACCATCATGCGGGAGATCTGCGGATGACTGAACTTGATGTAGTTGTTGGTAACCCAGATCTTGGAGGAACCAAGCCACGGAATCACGCAGGCGACGGCGTTTCCGCCCCCGCAGGCGTTGAAGCCGATCAAAGTAACGCGCGACTCGAACCAGTTCTTGTAACCCTTGCCGTCCATCGAGCCAAAGATCTGCTGATGAAGCGGAGTGACTTTGGAGCCGCTGAGCGAGTTCATGAAGTCCAGGTCAGCCTTGACCTGGGCGGCGATCTTCTTGTCGAGGCTTGAATCGAATTCATAGCCGAAGGAAGTGGAAGCCGAGAAAAGCGAAGCCACGAACAGAATCGCCGAAGCGAAGTGCATGCGAGATTTCATGTATCCCCCCCATGGGATGTTGATGGGAGGGAGAGTCTCGCAGGCCGTCCGGTGTGTCAATCCAGCGACTAAAAAAAATGCCCGCCGCGGAGGTGCGTCTGGACGACAGCCTGCGCGACGGGCCGGTTTTTCGGCGACATTTTGCGTTTGCGTTACTTCTGATCCCAGAACTCAACTTTGCCCGTGCCAAGACTGTAGATGGCGCGCGTGATCTTGAGCGAGCCCTTTTCGTTGGCTTCGCGCAGGATCTTGGAGCGGAGAAGGAGGTGGTCGGCGACCGCGTCAACATTGCGAATGACCGGTTTACGGATGGTCTTGTCTTGCGTCGTGCTCGCGGGGTCGCTTTCGCCTAGGGCGGGCTGGATAGTGCTGACCAAGATGTCGAGATCCGGCGAGCCAGCGCTCTGGCCGCGCGGAGTCGTGAGCGCGGCTTTGACCGCGCCACAGGATTCGTGGCCCATGACGACAATCAGCCGGGTGCCGAGGTGCTCGACCGCGTACTCGATGGTGGCCATGCCGGCGGAGTCGACGATATTGCCCGCCACGCGGATGACGAAGAGATTGCCCAACCCCTGGTCAAACACGAGCTCCGGCGGCACGCGGGAGTCGCTGCAAGAGAGGATGATGGCCGCGGGTTTCTGACCGGAAGCCAATTCCTTGCGGCGCGGGAGCTCCTGATCGGGGTGCTTGACCTTGCCTTCGATGAAGCGCTGATTGCCTTCCTGAAGCATCTTGAGCGCAGCGGCCGCGGGCACGCCATGAGTTTCGGCGTGATGCGACGAATGGGTGTCTTTGGCGAGCGCGCTTGGAGTCGCGGACAGGAGGGCGATAAACAGGACGGCGGAAGTGGTGCGGATGGTGTTTGTGATGTTATGCATGATTTACGATTCGGTATCCGGAGTGAGAAATTGACAACCAAATGAGCACGAAACTCACGATCCTTTTTGAGGACTCGCAACTGGTCGCGATCCATAAACCGAGCGGCCTGCTCGTTCACCGATCGCGGATCGCGGCGGGCGAGACCCGCTCGGCGATGACCGAGCTGCGCGACCAGCTCGGGCAATGGGTTTATCCGGTCCATCGGCTGGACCGTTCGGCTTCGGGAGTTCTTATTTTCGGTTTGAGCTCCGAAAGCGCCTCCGGATTGGCGCGACAGTTCCGTGAGCATGCGGTCCGCAAGACTTACCTCGCGGCGGTACGGGGTTGGCCGGAGGAGCAGGGGACGGTGGATAAGGCGTTGCGATCCTCCCTGCAGTCCAAGCAATGTGATTCCGAGGCGGATCTGGCCCCGGCCGTGAGTCACTATCGGGTCCTTTGCAAAGCCGAGATCCCAGTCGCCACCGGACGTTATGCGACTTCCCGGATTGCGCTAGTCCGGGTCTCGACGGACACGGGACGGAGGCATCAAGTGCGCAAGCACCTGAGCTCGATCTCCCATCCGATCCTCGGGGACACGGTCTATGGAGACGGTCGCTACAATCGATTGCTGCGCGAGCGTTTTGGGGCGCATCGTCTGATGCTCCTCGGCGAGTCGATCGAGTTCGCGCATCCGGCGACGGGCGAGAGGATGCGAATCGAGGCGCAGCCGGAGGAGGAGTTTGAGCGAGTATGCGGCGGCGGCGGCTCTTTGCCCGGGGCTGCCACCTGACAGTTCTCCTCGGACTGCGCGATATGGTATCCATCTGAGCCATGGCCAAGACCAACTTTTCTCGTCCTGCCGTTTCCTTGCCCCTGGTCCTGATCACTGGCGCGAGCGCCGGTATCGGGGCCGCCTGCGCCCGCGCGTTTGCAGGCGCGGGGTACGGGGTCGTACTGACCGCCCGCCGAAAGGAGCGGATCGACGCGCTGGCCGACGAGCTGCGAAGCGCCCATGGCGTCGAGATCCACGCGTTTGCCCTGGATGTCAGCCGGCGCGAAGAGGTCGAAGCCTGGTTTGAGTCCCAGCGGGGTCTTGCCGGGCGCATCGGCGTACTCGTCAATAACGCCGGGCTTGCACGGGGCCTCGTTTCGATCCAGCAGGGAAGCCTGGATGATTGGGACGAGATGATCGACACCAACGTCAAAGGCCTACTCTACATGACTCGTTTGATGCTGCCCCATTTGCTCGCCGCGGGCCGCGGACACATCGTCAACCTGGGCTCGGTCGCCGGACGCTGGAACTATCCGAGGGGCAACATTTACGCCGCCACCAAATGGGCGGTGCGCTCGCTCTCGGAGTCTTTGCGTCTGGACCTCAATGGCACGCCGATCCGGGTGACCGAGATCGCCCCGGGTATGGTCGAAACGGAGTTCAGCGAAGTGCGGCTCGGAGACGCCGGGCGCGCTAAGGCAGTTTATGCGGGGATGCAACCCCTGACTCCCGAAGATATCGCCGAAGCCGTGCTTTGGAGCGTCAGTCGTCCGGCGCACGTCAATATCCAGGAAATCGTCCTCTATCCGGTGGATCAGGCCTCGCCCTCGGTGGTGATGAGGCGTTAACGGGGCCTGCCTCCGGTAAAGATTTCCCTTAAACTACGCAGCACCTTTGCCGATCAGTCTCAAGCATGGGTGCGAGTATCGTACAGTTCCTCCAGGTGATGATGCAGGCAAAGGGTTCCGACCTTCATGTCGCGGCCAAGTCCGTGCCCATGATCCGGGTCCGCGGCGACATGGTCAAGATCGAGATGCCGCCGCTTTCGCCCCAGGATGTCGAAAGCATGATCAATCAGGTCATGACTCAGGACCAGAAGTTGGAGCTTCTCGAAAAGAAGAGCATCGACTTCGCCTTCCGCGCGCCGGGAGTGGGGATCTTCCGCGCCAACGTCTTCAATCAACGCCATGGTCTCTCGCTCGTCATGCGCGCCTTGGCGGAGTCTCCGCCCACGTTGGCCGAGCTCAGGTGCCCGCCGATCTGCGAGACGGCGACTTCCTATTCCAACGGGCTCGTGCTGGTCTGCGGCCCGACCGGCTCCGGTAAGTCGACCACGCTCGCGGCGATGCTCAACCACATCAATATGACCACCGCGGGCCATATCCTCACTCTCGAGGACCCGATCGAATTCCAGCACGAATCCAAGATGTGCATGGTCAATCAGCGCTCGCTGGGCGGGCACTTCACCGACTTCTCCTCGGGCCTCAAGGCCGCCCTGCGCGAAGATCCTGACGTCATCCTGATCGGCGAGATGCGTGACGCGGAAACCGTCGCGCTCGCGCTCAAAGCCGCGGAGACGGGGCACCTCGTCTTTTCCACGCTGCACACCAATTCAGCGTCCAAGACGATCGACCGCATCATCAATACCTTTCCGGCCGAGGAGCAGGCGCAGGTCCGCACCGTCCTCTCCGAGACGCTCAAGGTCGTGATCAACCAAAAGCTGATCCCGAGCGCCGATCGCAAGCGCCGCATCGCCTTCCATGAGATCATGGTCAACAACGCGGCCGTGGCCAACTTGATCCGCGAAGGTAAGACCTTTCAGATCCCAAGCACCATGCAGACGGCGCGGAAAGAGGGGATGCAGGTCCTTGACAGCACTCTGCTCGACGCGGTCAAGGCTGGCGAGGTCAAGGGCGAGGACGCCTGGGAATTCGCCAACGACAAAAATCTCTTTGCCCAATGGGCGCCCAAGAACGCCACTGCCGCCGGAGTCCAGCCGGTTCCGGTCGGAGTCCAGTCCGTGGGCTTGCCCCCGCAGGGCCAAGTCCAGCCGGGAGCCGCGGCAAGGCCGACCGGCATTCCCGGAGTCACGCCCGCGGGCACCCGAAAAGTCGGCTGATCACGGATCGACCGTGCCGCCAAAGAGCGAGCCCGTGCCCTGTGCGGTACCGTTGACCGTTAATGTGCCGCCGGTCTTGGTCAGCGTATTGCCGTTCAGCGAGAGCGTGCCCGTGATACTCAAGGCATTGCCGGCCAGGTCGAGACCTCCCGAGGTCAGGTTGAGCGTCTGCCCCGCGCGATTGAGGGTCACGGCGGAACTTAGCGATACCATCGTCCCCGCGGTCTTGTTGATCGAAAGAGAGGCCGGGATCCAGCTGTTTGCCGACGCCTGGTTGATGGAGGCGGCCGACCCACCTGTCAGTTGGATCGCGACAGTCCCGGCTTTGCCGTAGGACGAGGCGGTCAGGTTGCCCGAAACCAAGATCGTTCCGTTATTGACTGCGCCCGAGCCGCTGCTGTTGACATCGCTCAGGATCAGGTTCTGGACATTGACTGTTGCGCCCCCGAGATTCTGGGTGGCGATGTACCCTGAGAAATCAATGGTGGCGTAGCTGGCCGGACCGAGCGTCAAGCTCTGTGAGGACCCCGTAGTGGTGGCGAACTTGAGGGTCGAAGTGCCGGCATTGATCGCACCCGCCTGCCAGGTATAGCTGCCGTTGATCACAATGGTGCCGCTGAGCGAGATCGTGTCACTCGTATTGATCACCAGTTTGCCTAGTGGAGCGCCGCTCGAGCCGGTAATCGTGCCGGTCCCGACCATTTCTATCGACGCGCTTCCAATCAGGCCGATTCCGGACGCTGTAAGGTTGCCGTAAACCTTGACCGTTCCGTTGTTGAGCGAGCCGATGGAAGAGCCGCCGGCGTCCGCCAACGTGAGATCCTGGACGTTCAAGGTCGCGCCGCCCAGGTTATAGGTGGATGCGCTGCCCGCAAAGGTGACGTTGGAGTAAGTGAGATTGCCGGGAGTGATGGTGCGTGTGCTCGCCCAGGGGGCGCCGAAGATGATGGAAGCGCCCGCGGTGTTAAGCGTGCCAGCGGTATAGGTGTAGTTTCCGTTGATCTTCACCGTTCCGGCGAGCGAATAGGTGCCGCTCGTGTTGATGGTGATATTCGGGAAGCTGGAGGAAGAGACCCCGCTGATGGTGCCGCTGCCGGCCGCGACGATCGTGCCGTTTCCGCCGACGCCGTAGGAGCCGGAGTTGGCGATATTTCCGCTCACATTGATCGTACCGGTGTCGAGTCCGATTCCGGCCCAGCTGGAGCTGATCGCGAAATTTCCCGCCACCGCCATCGTGCCCGAGACTGTGAAGGTTTGCTCGGCGCCGACGAAGTTCACGTTCTTGTAGCTGACCGTGCTGGGCGTGATGGTGCGGCTTTGCGCCCAAGAAGCCTGGAATTGCAGGGTGCCGTTATTGTGGTCAAAGGACGGCGAGCCCGAGATCGTCCAGGCGTCTCGGACAGTGAGCGTGCCGGAGGTGGACTTGAAGGTGCCGCCCGAGATCGTCACCGCTCCATTCACCAAGATCGCGCCGTCGGCGCCATTGAAGGTGCCCGCGGACTGGGTCAAGGTCCCGGTCAGGGTGAGGGTTCGTGTCGCGCCCATCGTGAGCGTCGAGCCAGCGATCGCGAGGCTGGTGAGGCTGACGTTGTAGTTCGTGGTCGGGCTGCAATTGGCGCCTGAGCAGGTGTCGTCGATCACCGCGACATCCGACGCCCCGGGCACGCTGCCGCCATTGCAGCCGGTAAAGTCCGCCTTGACGGTGCCGCACCAGTTGGCGCCGGTCGTGCTGTCCCAGGTATTGCTCGTGGCGCCGGTCCAAGTCTTGGCGGTCATCACGTTGATCTGGATCGTGCCGGTGCCTTGGGCGCCTTGGCTGTCAGTCACGGTCAGGGTCAGCGTTTCCCGGCCTCGGCCCCCGGCGTTCGGAGTGTAAGTGAAGCTCGTGGCAGTGCGGCTCACGGTGCCATACTGGGCTCCGGTTACGGAGGAGAGAGTCAGCGTGTCGCCCGCGTCGATGTCGCTAGCGGTGAATGCGGGGCCGGCGCCATCATTCATCGTCACTGTGATGGTAGAAGAATTCAGCACAAAGTAAGGGGTCGCCGCTGACACGGTGGGGGCGTGATTGGCCGGTGGCACCGGACTGGGAGATGGCGACGGGCTCGGAGAAGGCTCAGGCGAGGGAGAGGGCGTCGGGCTGGGTGTCGGCGACGGGCTCGTGGTTGGGGTAGGGCTTTCGACGGAGATCGGAAGATTGCCGGAACTATCGAGTTTGGCGAGCACTTCGGGGGGGAGATCCATCGAAGTGATCCGGACAGAGCAGCCGACGGTGAGCGCGGCAAGCGCCAACGGGAGCATACGGACTGTCCAATGAAAGATCATGGATCTTTGCTTCATAAATTCTAGTTCCTGGGTTCCCGGGAGCTCGAGCAGAGGCTGCTCGGTTAACAAACGCACAACGGCGCTCCTGAGTTCTTGATTTAAGGATAGTTTACCCTCATCGGGCGTGCAACTGTGTCCGGGCTGACCCGGGCGACATCCCAATCAGATCAACGACCTGGACCTTGCCTGGGTCTCCAATGGGAGCCAGACAGGCGCGGGGAGCTGTGCTATAGGGTCCGGTGCATGACCTATAGCAGTAAGTTTTTGATGACCGTCTGCCAGGCCGGGGCGGAAAAGCTTTTAAAAGACGAATTCGCCCGGGACCTGCCCGAGCTGCGGTTCTCCTACTCCCGTCCCGGTTTCGTGACCTTCAAGAACGCGGACGAAAAGCGACTTTTCACCCCTGATTTTGCCCTGAAATCCGTCTTCGCGCGCGCCTTTGCGCTCTCAGCCGGCAAGGCCGCCGGCGCACCCGAGCTCCTGGAAGCCGCCGCCAAGCTCCGCGTCTCGGTCGGGCTAGGTGAGCGCAAGTTTCGCCTCCATGTTTTCGAACGCGACCGTTTTGTTCCGGGCGAGGAGCCGCCGGGATTCGAGCCACGCGCGCTTGCCGAGCAGGCCCTCCAGTCCATCGAAGGCGAAGCCGCCCGGTCCGGCACCGGACTTTTCGAGGAAGAAGCGCTGGCCCGGGAGGGGGACCCGGTCCTGAGCGTTGTGATCGTCGAGGAGAGCGAGTGGTGGCTGGGTTACCACGTCCAGGGTCCGGGACATTCGCCCTATCCCGGTGGAGATCCGCAGGTCGAGCTCCCTAAGGGCGCCCCTTCGCGCGCCTATCTCAAGCTAGAAGAGGCAGTGATCGCTTCCGGCGCTCCGCTCAACCGGGGGGACACGGCAGTCGAAATCGGCAGCAGCCCGGGGGGCGCGAGCTTCGCGCTGCTCCAACGCGGTCTCCAGGTCATTGGCATCGATCCCGCCGAAATGGATCCGCGCGTGGTCGCTCATCCGAGTTTTCAGCACCTTCGCGCTCCGGTCGCCGCTGTCCGGCGCGAGGACCTGCCTGCCAAGATCGACTGGCTCTTGCTCGACATGAACGTCGCTCCCAGCGTGACCCTGCACCAAGTGGAGCGCCTGGCCGGGCGAATGAAGGACACCCTCAAGGGAGTGATCCTGACGTTCAAGCTCAATGAGCCCGAGTTCGCGATCGAGATTCCGGAGTGGATCGAGCGCGTGCGCGCCCTGGGGATGAGCCGGGTCAAAGCCTTGCAACTGCGATCCAATAAGCGGGAAATCTGCATCGTGGGCGTCACCCGCATAGGCGCTTCGCCTCGGGCGAGCGCGCCGGCCAGGAAGTGACCGGCGGATGGTCTCGCAGCCAAGAGTGACTTTGGAGCTCCAGGCCACCTGCTCGGTGACGCGCGCCCGTGCCGGCGTTCTCCATTCCCGTCGGGGCGAGGTGCTCACTCCGGCTTTCATGCCCGTGGGCACGCAGGCCACAGTGCGTGGCCAGACCGCCGACTGGCTCGCGGAGTCGGGATCGCGGATCCTGCTCGCCAATACGTATCACCTCATGTTGCGGCCCGGACCGGAAACGCTCGAAGCGCTTGGTGGCATTCACCGCTTTATGCGCTGGGACGGCTTGGTGCTCACGGACTCGGGCGGTTTCCAGGTTTTTTCGCTCGACCATCAAGTCTCCGTGGACGACGAGGGCGCGACCTTTCGTCCGCATCCGGACGCCGCGCCGGTGCGTCTCACACCGGAGCGGAGCCTGTCCGTGCAGCGCTCGATCGGCAGCGACATCGCGATGGCCTTTGACCAGTGCGTACCGTCGACTTGCGACCACGCCACCGCGCTCCGCGCGATGGATCGCACCCATCGTTGGGCCGAGCGCTCCTTGGCCACGCGCACGGAGGAGTCGAGCCAATCGATCTTTGGCATCGTGCAGGGAGCCTGCTTCGAGGACCTAAGGCGAGCCAGCGCCCGAGCGATCACGTCGCTCCCGTTCGACGGTTTCGCCATCGGCGGTCTTGCGGTGGGCGAGACCCGCGCGCAGCGGGAGGACTTCACCGCGCTTACCGCGGAGCTTTTGCCGACGGACAAGCCGCGCTATTTGATGGGCGTGGGTACGCCGATCGATTTGCTCGAGGCCGTGAGCCGCGGAGTGGATCTTTTTGACTGCATCCTGCCGACGGCGCTGGCCCAGCAGGGCACGGCCTACACCTCGCGGGGACGCGTCCAGCTCAGACGCGGGACCTACAAGCTTTCGAAAGAGCCACTGGATCCCGAGTGTACGTGCGATACCTGCACGCGGTACTCTCGCGCTTACCTCCATCATCTCGTGGCCGCTCGCGAGGTCCTGGGCTGGAGCCTGATCGGGCGACACAACATCCACTTCTACCACGAGCTGATGCGGCGAATCCGCTCCGCCATCGTCGAAGGCCGCTTCCCAGCCTTTTATCGCGAGGAGCGCGAGCGACTCGTGCTCGAGGATCCGGAAAACCCGATCCGTCCGCCTCGCGCCAAAAAACGCAAGCAGCCCCAGCGCGAGCTGGGCCGGTTCGAGCTGGCCGAGCTCGCGTCCGGGGGGTGGAGCGTGCGCGACCGCGACTCGGGCGAGGTCATGCATTCGGTGATCGAGCCGAGCGAGGAGGCCCGCAGGCTTTACGTGGAGCAGTCAGGGCTTCGGGAACGTCTTTCCCAGCCGGCGGACGCGGGGATCGAGTTGATCGTTTGGGATGTCGGCATGGGCATGGCGGCCAACGCCATGGCGACCCTTCGTGAGGCGGAATCCCTGGCACGTGAGGGGAGGCTCGCGCGCCCGCTGCGAATGGTGAGCTTTGAGCGGGACCTCGACGCGCTCCGGCTGGCGCTCGCCCATGCGCCCGGCTTTCCTCATCTGCATCACGGAGCGCCACAGGCGTTGCTCCGTGACGGAGCGTGGAGCGGTGCGGGCGGTAAACTGCGCTGGGAGCTCAGGGAAGGCGACTTTCTCGAACAGGCACCCCATGCTCCGGTACCGGCGCTCGTGTTTTACGATCCGTTTTCGCCCAAAGTGGATTCGCCCCTCTGGGCACTGGATTGCTTCGAGAAGTTGCGTGGGATTTTCGGCCAAGCGGCTGTGGAGCTGTTCACTTACTCCAACTCCACGGCGGTCCGTGCGACCTTGCTCGCCTCCGGTTTTTTTGTCGCGCAGGGCGTGGGCACCGGTCCCAAGGCGGATTCCACTCTCGCACTCACTGATCCCGAACGCTCCGCATTCGCTTCGCGGTTGCTAGGGCGCGATTGGCTCGCGCGCTGGGAGCGGAGCACGGCCCGGCTGCCGCTGGGCGTGCCGGAGTCGGAGCGGGAGCGGGCCGAGGGGCGCGTGCGCGCCCATCGCCAATTCGCGATCCTGTCATCGATTTGACGCGACCGCGGTGCGGGAACGGGGCCTGATCTGGAAGCCCGGGGCAAGACGCCTCAAGTATGGGGGCACTTGGGTCGATCCTAAAGACATGCCGATTCTCTCGCGTTCCTACTTCCTTTGGGCGGACATTTTCCGGAAGAAATCCAAGGTCAGCGACGCTGTCGTCGCCGCCCTCAAGGAAAACATCCTGTTCAGCACCTTGAGCGAGCGCGAGCTCCAGTACGTCGCCAACATGACCTACGAGCGGGTGTACGAAAAAGAAGAAGTGGTCTTCCGCGAAGGGAAGAGCGGCTTCGGGCTCTACGTCATCGTCCGCGGCCAGGTCGGGATTTTCGTGCAGGGCAAGGACGGAGAGGTCCCCGTCACTCGGTTGGAGGCCGGCAGCTTCTTCGGCGAGATGGCGTTGCTCGAAGAGGACAACATCCGAAGCGCCTCGGCCGTCGCGACCGAAAAGGCCGTGCTCATCGGTTTCTTCAAGGCGGATCTCATGGAGATCCTCTCTCGGCAACCGGCCATGGGCGCAAAGATCCTGCTGCAGCTTTCGCGGGTTCTATCGCGCCGTCTTCTCGACACCATCCACAGGCTCCCCGATCAGGTGAATCATGCCGCGCTCGAAAGCCGTCAGTAAGCTTCGCATCGACATCCTACGCCTCTGCGGCCTGATCTTTGTATTGGCGGGGGCCGTGTCGCTCATCCTGCTCACGCCCTCGATCTCGAGTCCCGCCGCGGTCTCGGCCGTGCTCGCTCTGATGCTCTCGCCGGTGACCGATGCCCTCGAGCGGCGCGGCTTTACCCGCGGCTCGGCGATCACGCTGCTTTTCCTCGGCGGCTTCGCGCTCATGGGGCTGACCTCCGTCTGGATCGCCCGCACGGCGATGTCCGAGTGGGAAGGTTTGCGGGTCTCGGCGCCCCGCTATTTCGTGTCCACGCTCACGCAGCTCCAGCAGTTCGAGGCGGAGCTCAAAGGCCGCTTTCCCGCGCTGCAGTCGATCCAGGTCACTGACAAGTTCGACGGCTGGGGCAAGGCCACCGGACAGTGGTTCCTGCTCAACGCTCCGGGATTCATGGGCGCGTTCTTCACTCATTTGCTCGTGGTGCCGCTGCTGACCTTCGCGCTGCTGAAGGACGGTCGCATTCTTCGGCGCAAGATCTTCGAGCATGTGCCCAACCGCTTTTTTGAGACGATTTTCATGGTCACCTCGCGGATCTCCGCCTCGCTCTCGGATTACCTGCGGGCCAAGATCGTCGAGGCGGCGCTTGTAGGCCTGCTCACCGCGCTCGGGCTGATGGCCGTGGGCGAGCCCTACGCGCTCGTGCTGGGCGCGATCGCGGGGCTGGGCAACATCATTCCTTACATCGGACCGGTGCTTGGCGCGATTCCGAGCTTGCTGGTGGTCTGGTTGGATCCACCGCTTCGACAGCTTTTCCTGCCGGTGCTGGGCGTTCATGTCGTCGCCAACGTCATCGACACCGCCGTGATATTCCCGGTGGTGGTGGCCAAGCTGGTCAATCTGCATCCCATCGTCATGGTGCTTGCGGTCATGATCGGAGGCCAGTATTACGGTCTTGTGGGCATGCTCATCTCCATTCCAGTCGCGACTGCGATCAAGATCGTTTTCCAGGAAATCAGGGTCGCCGTGCAGGATCGCACGCCTTATCTGAAGGCCGGCAACAGCGAGGCGTCCACTTGAGCGAGGTCCGCTTCTTCAAGAACTGGGCAGTCCCCGGAGAGGGCGTCCCGGGCGAAAGCGATCCCGCGCTCGGACAGACGGGCGAAGGAGAGTCCCTCGACGCGCTCAGCGGACGTTTCAAGATCTTCCAGCTCCGCGACGGCCACCGTTTTTCCACGGATGACATCATTACCGCCTGGTACGGGTCGTCCCATGCCCCCTCCGTCCGCCGCGTGCTCGATCTGGGCAGCGGCATCGGGTCGGTCGGCATGACTGCGGCATGGCGTCTGCCGTTCGCTAGCTTCGTGACAGTCGAGGCGCAGGAGCAGAGCGTGGCGCTCGCCCGGCGCTCCGCTCGATATAATGGGCTCGAAAGCCGTTATGAGATCCGGCAGGGGGACTTTCGCGATCCTGGTGTGATTCAACCCCAAGAAAAATTCGATCTCGTTCTGGGCAGTCCGCCTTATTTTCCGCTCGACTCGGGAGTGCTGGGGGATCATCCGCAAAAGATCGCTTGCCGCTTCGAAGTGCGTGGCACGGTGGCCGATTATTGCGGCACCGCGGCTCGGCACCTCGGGCAGGGCGGATTTTTCGCGTGTGTTTTTCCGGTCAATCCGCCTCACCAGCTGCAACGGGTGATCGAAGGCGCCCGCAGCGCCGGGCTCACGATCTTGCGTTGGCGTCCGGTGGTTCTCAAAGAGGGGGAGCTCCCGCTTCTGGGCCTTTTCGGGATGGTCTTGAGCGAACATCTCCAGCCCGAAATCCGGGATCATGGCTTCGAGGAGCCCGCGCTCGTCATTCGACGCCGGGACGGATCGATTCATCCCGAATACCGCGCCGTCAAACAGAGCATCGGGTTCCGTCCTTAGGACGAGCCCTGTTGAATCTCCGCCGCGGATTCTTTAAGCTTGAAGGACACAGCCGCAGTCCATAGCCCAAACATTTCCGTCCGCAGCGCAACAGGGGAGCCTAGAAATGGCCTTTTTCGAGTGGAAAGACGAGTACTCCGTCAACGACAGCAACATCGATTACCAGCACAAAGAGCTCGTGCACCTGATCAACCAGCTTTATGAGAACAAGGACGCACAGGGCGAGATGCGGATGTTCGTCGGCGTGCTGCTCGATCGCCTGATCGACTACACCAAGTATCACTTCCGCGACGAGGAAGAAGCGATGAGGGCCGGCAACTTTCCCGGCTTCGAGGCGCACAAGAGAGTGCACGAACGGCTCGCCGCCCAGGTGCTCGAGTTCCGCGATAAGTTCGGGCGCGGGGAGGTCGATGTCTCCGGCGAGCTGATGACCTTTCTCAAGGGCTGGTTGCAAAACCACATCCTCGGCGAGGATAAGGAGTACATGCCTTACCTCAAGCACGACAGCCTGTTTTGAGGGCTGTGGCTACCGCTGTTCCTCGCACGCCCGCTCAGCGAGTTTGGCCCGATAAGTCTTCACGTCCCCGGGACCGATCGGAAACTGGATTTCGGCAGCGACATAGGGGCCGTTGGCGGGATCGTATTCCCCGGAATAGTGCGGCTGCTGATACACCTTGGTGGAGCCAGGCGGCGGGCTGATGGCCTGCAAGGTGATGCTCTTGGAAGTCTGGTCGTCGCGATACAGCCGAAATGTCATCGTCTCCGGCAAGGGGTGAAGCGTCGCCAGGGTGTCCACGCGGACTCCGCCGCGCGGGTCGAGGTTGACTTCAAAGCGATAGCTCTTATCCCCCAGGATAGAGCGGGCCGCGGGCGCGACAGCAGCGGGGCCTCGGGCCGCTTGCCCCGCGCCCTGGCCAACGGATGGGGCTGTGGCTTGGCCGGAATCGCGACCGGAGTTTCCCAGGTTCGGCTGCTTTGGCGGCAGATGCGGCTCGGGCAGAGGCGCGAGTAAAAACGCGGCCAGCGCGGTCAGGCCGAGCAAGAAGCGGAAACTCGGGCGGTTGGCGCGATGGCCTTTGAGTCCCATGACGCGGGTAGAAGCAAGGGGTGTTCCTTGCCCGCGGTCCGCAGCGATCAGGCCTTGGCGCCGGTCTCCGCCTTCTTCCTATCCAGATAGTACTGGTAGCTGCCCGGGTACACGCGCATCTCGCCGTGATCGACTTCGAACACGCGGGTGGCGATAGAACGCAGGAAGTGACGATCGTGGCTCACGATCATCACGGTGCCTTCGAAATTCAAGATCGCGTTCAGGAGCACTTCGCGCGACTTGATATCGAGATGGTTGGTCGGTTCGTCGAGCACCAGGAAGTTCACCGGGCGCGCGAGAACGGTGGCGAGCACCACACGGCTCTTTTCGCCGCCGGAGAGGACGCCGATTCGCTTTTCGACGTCGTCGCCCGAGAAGTTGAACGCGCCCAGCAGGTTGCGGACATAGCCGATCGTCGCGTCGGGGATCCGGTCGTGGATCTCCTCGAAGATCGTCTTGTTCGGGTTGAGGACGTCGAGCGAGTTCTGGCTGAAGTATCCGAGATGGACGCTCGCGCCGAGGGTGCATTTGCCGGAGGTCGCGTCGGTCATGCCGGTCGCGATCTTGAGCAACGTCGACTTGCCGGCGCCGTTGACGCCGACGACCGCGACGCGGTCCAGGCGCGAGACCACGCCGTTGACTCCGCTGAACACGGGTTTGACCTTACCGTTTTCGAGCGCGTACTCCTTGCCCAGGCCGTCGAACTTGACCACGTCATTGCCGCTGCGAGGCGGAACAGGGAAGTCGAACTTCATCGTCTTCTCTTCGGCCGGGATCTCGATTCGGTCGATCTTTTCGAGCTTTTTTACGCGGGACTGAACCTGCGCGGCGTGGGAGGCGCGCGCGGCGAAGCGGGCGATGAACTCCTCCTCCTTGGCGAGCATGTCCTGCTGCTTCTGGTGGGCGGCGAGCAGCTGCTCGCGGCGGATCTCGCGCTCGCGCACGTAGAACTCGTAGTTGCCGCTGTAGACGGTGATCTGCTTGTTGGCGATCTCCACGATGCGGGTCACGATGCGGTTCATGAACTCGCGGTCATGGCTCGTCATGACGAGCGCGCCCTTGAAGCTCTGGACGATCCACTCCTCGAGCCACACGATGCTCTCGAGATCGAGATGGTTGGTCGGTTCGTCCATGAGCAGGACGTCAGGGTTGAGCGCCAGGATGCGGGCCAGCGCGATACGCATCTTCCAACCGCCCGAGAAGGACTCGACCGGGCGGTCGTACTGGTCGGGGCTGAGGCTGCCCTGCCCGTCCGCCTTCCACCTCAACCCAGGCTGGCTGTTGTTGCGCTTCGAGGTCAGTGCTGCAGGCTGCGCACACCCGAGGTCGCCGGGCTGTCTGTCCTCCACCTCGCCATGTCCGCTGCGTTCGCGT
>CAYXVB010000001.1:18189-52050 GCA_964467785.1 uncultured Bacteriovoracaceae bacterium | reverse complement strand
CGGTAAATCGGGCCAGCTCCCCATAGACCTCCTTCTGATCCGAATGTCATATCTGTCAGGGCAAGATTTCGAGGAGAAATCGAATAACTAATGGGGACTTCTAGCAATGCAAAACCTCATAAGCTCGAAGTTATTCTCTATTCGGATAATAATTTTTATGTACGCAAGGTGGACCTATCTTCTATTCGATTTGGGCTTGGTGAGGCGAAAGTAGTCGGATCAAAGCTGGTACCACTTAGCGAAATCTCAGACCATGAAACACGTGCAAACTACGGGAACGGTAAAGACAGCAGCGGATCAAGAGTGTTGCTGTTAAAGTTTAATTTTGGCGATGTAGGAATTCGTTGTGAATTAGATCGTGCTCTGTTTTTGGGAGGCATTGCTGCTGGAAAGCGGTTCGAAAGTGGGATTTCAATCAAGCCTTTGAAGTGCCCGACTACCATTCACAAAAGCGTTCATCGCTGATTTCAAAAATGTGCATGTACCAAACGCTCCACTGGAGCGTTCTTTCCATTTATGAGGCACGCCAATAAAAAAGCCGCCTCGCTTACGCTTGGCGGCTTTTATTATGGCGTGCCCGACAGGAGTCGAACCTGTGACCTTCAGCTCCGGAGGCTGACGCTCTATCCAACTGAGCTACGGGCACCCATCACGTCATGACGACAAACAAGGGGTTAACATACTTCGCGCCCAAAACAAAACCCCCTCTTTTGGAGGGGGTCTCTCAATACATAACAGTCAGGAATCGGGCTAAATTCAGCCGCTCTTGACCTTGCACGTGTTGATCTTGAAAATCGGGTAGAGCGGGCAAAAGCCCACGGCGCCCGTCAGCAGCGGCACCAGACCGATCCAACCGTAAGGGGTCTCGGGACCCACAAATACCAGCGAAAGGAGCCCCAGTCCCACCACCACACGGAGCGCGCGATCCAAACCACCAGCATTGCATTTCATGGTCATTTCTCCTATGTCCTGAAACCAGAATATCCAGAACCCCTCAAAATGACTGTGACATTGTCACCTAAGAGCGAAAAAAAGCGAAACTCTTAAGTGTTTGTATTTCTTGATATATTTACAAGCCCCATGGGATTCCGAACTTCCACGAAACCTCGACCGAGCACCACCAGACCCTGGTGCTCGAATTCCTTGAGAAGCCGGCTCACCACTTCGCGCATCGTACCGAGCTCAGCGGCGAGTTCCTGATGGGTGATCTCTATGCGCTGTGCCATGGCCATGGGGCCCGAAAGCAACGCGAGTAGTTTCTGCGCGAGGCGGCCATCCATTTTCCCAAAAGCCACATCCTCCACGAGGAGGATCAGGTGGGAGATCCGCTGCGCATAGACGGCGAAGATAAAATGCCGAAATTGCGCCGACTGCGAGAGAGCCCGCTCGAAGCTTGCCTTAGGTATCGCCAAGGCGCGCACGTCCGTCTCGGCGATCGCCTCGGCCGGATAATCCTCACCCGAGATCAAGCAGGTCGTGGTGAGAATGCAAGTCTGCCCCGGCTCCATTCGGTAAAGGACGATTTCGCGCCCCGACTCGGAGACCTTGCGCACTCGAACCGAACCTTCGAGCAAAAGCAGATAGCTCTGGCAGCCATCCCCTTCGCCGAAGATCCTGGATCCCTCCTTGAGGGTGACTTCCACGCCAGATTCCAAAAAACGCTCGAGCGCGGGCGCCTCGATGTGGCTCAGCTCCGGATACGCCCTTGGCAGCCGCGCGAGAAAGGATGCCGTCACGGTCCGGCCTTTTTCTCAGGATAGTGACGGGGACCAAAGAGCGCGGTGCCGACGCGCACATGGGTGGACCCCTCCTCCAGCGCCATCGAGAAATCCGAGGACATGCCCATCGAAAGCGCGCCACCGGAAACCGGACGGCACGAAGCTTCGAGCTCCTTGAGGCGACGAAAGGCGGCGCGGGTTTCCGACTCCGGAAGTCCCGCCTCCGGAATGCACATCAGCCCGCGGATCTCGAGCGACGGGCAGGAAGCGGGAAGCGAGTTGACGAACGCGGGCACGGACTCTGGCTCGAGTCCGGCCTTGGAGGCTTCACGATCGATGTTCACCTCCACGAAGACGGGGAGTTTGCCGGGACGTCCCAGCTTTGTGCAAGTCTTGTCGAGCTCGCGCGCGAGCTTCTCGGAGTCCACCGTGTGCACGAACGAAACCCAGGGGAGGACCATCTTGACTTTGTTGGTCTGGAGATGGCCGATGAAGTGCCAACGGATGTCCGTGCAACCACGGACCTCCCCCAGCTCGCGGGCCTTTTCGACGAGCTCTTGCGCGTAATTTTCACCGAAGTCCCGATGGCCCAACCGATAAAGCGCCTCGATATCGTCGATGCTCTGACCTTTGCTCACGGCCAGGAGGGTGGCTCGATCACCGGCGATCTTGCGGACGGAAGCGAGGATAGTTTCGTAACGATCTTTGAGTGTGCTCATCTCTTCCAGCTTAATAACTCAAGCCGGAAGCGATCTTCAAGATCGGAGAGTAGCTGCGCGACGGGCAGCCCGACGACGTTAGCGTAGCTGCCCCGGATCGACTCGATCAGCGCCATGCCAATGCCCTGCGCGGCGTAGGAGCCCGCCTTGTCCATTGGCTCGCCCGTGGCGACGTAAGCCGCGATATCCGCGGTCGAAAGCTTTCGCATCGTCACACGCGACGTAACGACCCGCACCAAGGGACGGTTAACCGACTTCCCATCGAAGCCGACAGGGTGGATGCAGTAACCGGTCAGGACCGTGTGCGTGTGGCCAGCCAGGCTTTTGAGCATGGCCCGGGCCTCCGCGACGCCGCGAGGCTTGCCGAGGATCCTCTTTCCGCCGGGGGCGACGACGATGGTATCGGCGGCGACGACCAGAGAGAGCTCGAAATCGTCGAGACCATCCGCCACCGAAACCGCCTTTGCGAGCGCCAGACGCGAGACCAGCGCTCTCGGCGACTCGCCTCTGCGCGGAGTCTCATCGGCATCCGGCGAGCGGACCAGCGGCTTGAGCCCAAGCCCCTGCAAGAGCTCGATGCGCCTGGGAGAAGTCGAGGCCAATACGATGCGGGGAAACGTCCGAAGCTTGCTCACGTGAAATAGAACTGCGTGGCGATGAAGCGGAACTGATCGCGGAACTCCTTGAAGCTGTCCACCCGCTTGAAGAAGACGGTCACTTCCGTCCGACAGCCCGACTCGCTGCTGAACAGGAAGCTGCCTCCGGACCGAAACACCGTCGCCAAGCCGATCCCGGCGCCCGCGCTGGCGGTCTTCACCTTGTATTCATCTTCAGTGTAAATCTTGGAGATATGGGCGAGCAGTCGGGCCTTGTCGAGGCTGCCGAAATGATCGATCGCGGTGATCGCGATGTAGTTCCCATCGAACCCGACCTGGACCTCGACGGAAGCCTTGCCATCCAGGCCGATCACCGTCGAGCGCGGAGTGCTGGCATAGATCTGCCGCCCGGAGGCGTCCACCGGAGCGTCGAACATCGAGTTCATGAGCAGCTCGTCGACCGCGTTCGAAATGATGGTGGCCATTCGGCTCTTGTACTTGGCGGCGAGCAGGTAGTTTCGGATCGCGTCCACGGCGCCAGCCTTTTGGCTGGTCGACTGGAGCTTGATCGTCTGGATCCGGGTACCCGGCTTGAGCAGCTTTTCGAGGCCGAACGCTCGATCGGAGGCCATTGAGCTCAGAATGTGCCCGTAATGCTGGCCAGCTTCCCGGACGTTGCCGTAGTTGCGGAGCACGAAACTGCCGAAGACGGGGCTGCCGACGATGTAGGGGACGTTCTCCAGATTCTCCGAGGAAAGGAAATGAATGCCGCTCGGATCGATCTGTTCGCTGAACAGGCCGACCTTTTCCGCGAATTCCTTCTCGAATCGATCGTAGTGCGCGGGCGTCGTGGCGTCCACGATCACGAATCGATGCAGGTCCTTGGCGATGGACTCCACCCCTTCAGCCGCGGTCTTCTTGGACACCAGCTGCATGCCGGATACCGACGCCGCCTCTGTCGCGAACTCGAGGTCATCCGAGCGATCTGAGATCAGTAATATGGATTTACCGGCCACGATGCACCCTCAGAAATTCCGTGGGCTGACTTTAGCGTTCAAGGAACCCGAGATACTCTTCTGGAATATCGTCAAAAATCGCGCGCCCCCCGCACTTGGAGCACTTCACCTCGGGCAACTTGAAGTTGAGCTTCTTGAGATCTTCCGTGCGGAAGAGCCCGACCAGTTCGGTTTTGCAGGAAGTGCAGGAAAACGGCACGAAGATGGATTCGACGTTGCCGCCGCAGGTGAAATTGGAGATCAGGTTGATCTGCTCCACGATCGGGACCGAGCACTCGGTGAGCTTGAGCTTGGTGCCCTTGGCGGTGATGCTGGAAAAATACTTGATCCAGACCTTGACGCCGACAGAGTTGATCCGGGTGATTTCCTTGCAGCTGACGTGCATCTCGGGTACAGGCGGACCGATCAGCTGGTCAAAATTTACCGACTCTTCGATGGTACCGGAAATCCGGACGACGAGCGCGTTGCCCTTCTGTTCCTTGATGATATTGACCACGGTATTTCCCCTGAGAAACCCACAAAAATTTTGTGAGTGAATGCGAACGCCATCCTTGAATCCAAACTAAATATTAGTGAAAATGACTTAATGGGGCAACAGCAAAAAAAGCGCACTTTCTCCTTAGGGACGAAGCTTCTGCTGATAGTTGTCCTGCTCATTTCGCTGCTCACCGCGTTCCTCAACACTTCCGCAATCATGCTCCTCAAAGACGAAAAGGAGACTCAGACTTTCCAGAGCAAATCCACCGAAGCGATGCTCGCCGGAAGCCAGATATCCACCGTCGTCGGCCATGTGCTCGACACCCTCCGACTCTCGCTCGCCTCAGCCGACCCCCGCAATGCGTCTCCGGGCAAAGGACTCTCGGCGCTCAAGTCGATCCTCGACAACCAGACGGACGCGCTCGCGCTTTCCACCTTTCGGATCAAGCCCGAAAGTCTAGCGATCCTTCCCGTCTCCCAAATCCTCAAGGCTCAAAGCGAAGTGCGCGAGCTGGACCTCGAGCTCCATCCCGACTGGCTCAAAGCGATCTCCAGATCCCTGCAGGACAACAACTACGGCTTCATCAACCTGTCCTCCGAAGGTCGACCTCTCCTCGGCGTCGTGATCGCGCTAATGAGCGAGACCGATTCGGCGGGTTACGCTCCGGCGGCGCTCGGCGTGATCTCGCTTGCGCGACTGAGCGAGGAGCTCGCGGGGCTCAATCTGTCCATCGTCACCCGCAGCGGGGGCTGGATCCTCTTCGACACGGACACGACGCAATTCTACTCACGCGGCAGCCTCAAGCTCGATCCGTTCTTTCAGTTCGCCAACTTCAACAAAGCGTCCAACGGTACCCATGACTTCGAGGTCGATGGCGAGCGCTATCTCGGCAGCTACGTCCAGTCCAGTCATGGCCTCCTGGTCCTGACGCGCATCGAGTGGCACACGGTCATGAAGTCGACCTACGCCATAACCGAAAAATTCATCCTCCTCGGCCTGATGGCGATCGGCGCCGGCATCGTCTTCGCGATCCTCTTCTCCAAGACGCTGACCGCGCCGCTGCTTCGTCTCTCGAGCGCGACCCGGCAGGTCTCGGCAGGGAACTTCCAGCTCGCGCTCGCGGCCGAAAGCAACGATGAGATAGGAGAGCTGACGGAGTCGTTCAACTCGATGTCCTCGCGGATCGACGAGCTTTTCCGGGACAACGCCGACCGCATTCAGATGGAGAACGAGATCAACATCGCCTCCACTGTCCAACAGAACCTCATCCCCCCGCCCGAGTTTCTCAACTCCGAGGTGGAGATCCGCAGCTACTACCAGTCCGCTGGACAATGCGGCGGCGACTGGTGGGGATTTTTCCGCTGCCGCGACCGACTCGTGATCGGCATCGCGGACGCGACCGGACACGGCCTGCAATGCGCGCTGATCACCGCGGCGGCGCGCAGCGCGTTCAGCGTGCTGCAAAAGATGGCGGAGGAGAACCCGCACTTCGACTTCTCGACCGGCAGGATGCTGGACTTCTTCAATCGGGCGATCCACGACTCCGCTTCCGGCCGGATCATGATGACCGCCTTCATAGGCGTGCTGGACTTAAGCACGGGCACCCTTGCCTATTCCAACGCCGGCCACAACCCGCCCTGGCTCTACCGCCTCAAAGACGGCGCGGTGGTGCTCAAAAGCCTGACCGCCCAGGGCGAGCGCCTGGGCGAAAGCAACGCCCTCAACACGATCGAGGAGAAGTCGGTCGCGACGGAAAAGGGCGATATCCTTTTCCTTTATACCGATGGCCTCCTCGAATGCCTGAACACGGAAGGCGAGATGTACGGCAAAAAGCGCGTTCGCAAAGCCTTGGAGCCCGCGCTGGCAGGCGGCCCGGCGACCGCTCTGGATTCGTTGCTCAATGACTTCAACGCGTTCCACGTCGGCAAAGGCACCGAAGACGATGTGACGATCGCGATCCTGAGGATACTGAACCTTGGAACAAAAGCCTGAGTCCGAGAATACAAGTGACGCCCGAAAGGAGGGCGACGCCGGAGCTGGACGGAGATTTCCGCGGCTCAAGGGGTGGGAGCGTGCGCTCACGCTCCTGGGAACGACGCTTTTTTTTGGCTCAGCTTACCTTTACTTGAGCGACACGAGCCTCCGCGAGCTGTTCTGGGGCGAAACCTATGAGGCGGGGCAAAGTATCGGCCGGATCGGAGCGATTCGCGGAAACCTCAAGCGCGAGTTCGCCGAATCGCTGGCGTTCAGACCCATTTTCCGGAGGAGCTCCGTCTACAACCGGGACACCTTGATGACGGACGCGAACTCCACCGCCTCAGTCGAGCTGAATGACGGCAATGTCATCGAGCTCGGCCCGAGCACCATGGTCAAGCTGGTCGCCGGTTCCCGATCCGTTTTCGGGGGCGTTGAGTTCCCTAAAGTCCAAATGGTTTCCGGTAACGTCAAGGTCCGCGCGTCCACTGGCGAGATTCGAGTCCGCTCACGAAACCAGGAAATCCGGGTCGCGAAGGAAATGGCCCTGCAGCTCTCGGTCGCATCGGATGGTCCCTCACGCAACCCATCCAACTCCCGCCTGGTCCAGATCGGCGAAGCGGTTCCGATCGAGCGTGCCGTGGAGCTCAAGCTCCCCCCACCGGCCCTGCCCTCTCCGGTCGCCACGCCAAAACCTTCGTTGATCGCTGCCCCGGCCAAATCAGTCGAGCCGAGTCCGTCGCCCGTGGCGCCGTCGCCTTCACCGCGTCCATCGCCTTCGCCGTCTCCGCGCAAAACTGTCGTGCCCCCCAAGCCGAGCCCAAAACCGAAATCAAAGCCCACGCCCAAGGCCCTGCCGTCCCCCAAACCTCTGCCCTTGCCTAAGCCGAGCCCGACGCCGATCGTGCACATCCCCATTCCCACCGAACCAGCCAATGACCAGGCCTACTCCATCAAGGCGCTGCAGGCCAAAGGCACCGGCATCCTGATGACCTGGCACAAGGCCGAGGGCGCGGACGGCTACATGATCGAGATCACCCGCGACGAGCAGATGAGCAAAGTGGTCGTCAAGGCGGACCTAACCAACAATTTCTATGTCTTCAAGGCAACTGCACCCGGAAAATACTGGTGGCGGGTGCGCTCCACTCGCGGTGAGAACGGCGAATTCGACAGCCGCCCGAGCGGCGTCTTCCGCGTGATCGCGACTCCTTAGAATTTCAGGTGTGATCTCCACCGTGAGGAGGAAGTCGGGGATTCTGATCCGAGTCGTCGTCTTGATCCTTGCCTTCGAGACCTTTTTTGAAGGCGCCCAGGCCCTTGCCCAACGCGCTACCCAACTCGGGCAGGCGACGATGGCCGAAGAGCAGCACGACAACGGTCAGAACGAGAAGATGGCCGAGACTGAGTCCGAACATAATACCCTAAATGTTAGCTTAAATGAGGGGTAGCGTCAAACTCGATTCTGGGCTAGTTTTGCGCGCATGGCAGCTACTGAAGTCCATTGTAAAGTCATCTCGCGCAAATACATCACGCCCACGGTATTCGAACTCGCATTCGAGACCGACAAGCCAGTGGAATTTCTGGGCGGTCAGTTCATCAGCATCGTGATCCCCAAGGCCAGCTCGTCGGGCAAGGACTTGCGGCGCGCCTATTCGATCGCCTCAGGCCCGGCCGTCCGCCCGGTCGAGCTCTGCGTCAAGCTAGTGGAGGGCGGTCCCGGCACCAACTACCTCAATCAGCTCGATGTCGGCGACACGTTTCGCGGCTTCGCGCCTTACGGGGACTTTACTTATGAGCCGCGGCCCGGTCGTCAGGTGATGTTCATCTCGACCGGCACTGGCATCGCGCCTTTCCGCTCCATGATGCTGTCCAAAGAATACCGCCAAAACCCGCCAACGGCCGCCACTTGCCTGCTGGGCGTACGCACGGAGGACGAAGTCCTTTATTTCGACGAGCTCTCCCAACTCTCCGACGTCAAATACGTGGCTACGGTTTCCCAACCGCGTGGCGAGTGGAACGGGTTCAAGGGGCGCGTGACCGACTACCTTCGGTCGCTGGGCGATGGCTTCGCCTGGAAAGAAACAGACTATTACCTTTGCGGCGGCGGAGCGATGATCACCGAAGTCAAAGCCATCCTCGCGGAGAAGGGCGTCGAGAAGGACGCCATTCACCAGGAAAAATATTTCTGATCATGATCGGCGCCCGGTCGATATGACGCCGATGGTGTACTTGACCGCCTCGGCGAGGGGAGTCACGGTCCGACTGCATGTGCAGCCGCGCGCCTCGAAAACCCGTCTTGTCGGCCAGCACGGCGAAGCGCTCAAAATCGCGATCCAGTCACCGCCGGTGGATGGCGCGGCCAATGAGGAGATCCGCCGCTTCTTCGCCAAGCTTTTCGGTCGCCCTACTCGCGATGTCGAGATCCTATCGGGAGACACGGGTCGACAAAAGCGGATTGAAATTTCCGGAGTGGACCTAGAAAGCGCGCGGCAGATCCTGTCGGCGGCCCTTTGAAGTGCCACAGCCTTTGCAAGTCCGCCAGGCATGGACACCACTAAAGGAAACAGCTTCAAATTCGCGCTGATCGGAGCGGGCGGAGCCGGCCTCGGGGCCGGCGTCATGTATCTTTCGGATCCGGATCGCGGCCGCTATCGCCGCGCGCTGATGCGGGACAAGTTCATTCATTGGCGCACCTTCGCGCGAAGGCGTGGGCGCATCGCATGGCTGGACCTTTCCCATCGAACCCGCGGGCAGGTCGCGGAACTGCGAAGCCGTCTCTTTCCGGAAGAGGTGAGCGATGATGTCCTGGTCGCCCGAGTAGCCACGCAGCTCGGCCGCCTGGTCACCGCGCCGCACCCGATCGAGCTCACGGCCGAAGCGGGCACGGTGGTATTGAGCGGTCCGATATTCACGGATGAAATCGAACCCATGATCGCCGGGATTTCAAAAGTTCGTGGCGTGAAACAGATCGTGAACAAAATGCAGCTCCGCGAGAGAACGGAAAAAGATCCCCCTCGCCACGCCAACAGCGCACGCACCACCTGGACGCCTTCCACCCGGTTGCTGGTGAGCCTCGGAAGCATGCTATTCAGCGCGGGCGCCGCGTGGTTCGTGTTCAAGAGCCGAGGCAAACCAGACGAAGGCCTCCCCATCCTGGAGCTGTCCGACGAAGAACAGGCCGCCTGAGCGCCACTCGCGGGGAACCTGAATTCAGGCGTCGCGAACCAGGCGCCGCGCGAGCAGATCGGCGATCGCGCTGATCACTACCGCAAAGCCCACGGTCCCGGCCGCTTCCGAGCAGGTAACCCCTGACACGCCAAAGAGCCGGCCAACGCCGTCAAATTGGAGTAATACGGCGAGGATCAACAGGATGGCGAAGACCAGGATCACTCCGGCCCGACCGATGGTCGGGTGGCCGTCCCCCTTCTGGGTTCGCAGATTGCTGAGGATCAGGCCGAGATTGGCGCCCACCACGAAGAGAAACGCCATGCCGCTCGCGATTTGCCCCGACGTACCGCGCGCCAGAAGCCAGCCAAAGGCAACCATTCCTAAGACCATCGGGATACCGCCCTGGATCACACTACGGATCGCGGCCCCACCGCCGAAGAGGCGCGCACCGAGAATCCGCGGTGCGCGCTTCATCAGTTCAGCCTGCGCGGGCCGGCCCTCAAAAACCAAGGAACAAGCCGGATCGATGATCAACTCCAAAAGCACGATCTGAGGTGGGAGCAACGCGAGTGGCCATTTGAACAGGACCGGAATCAACGCGGCCCCTCCAATCAAGATATGCACGCCCACCAGATAGGAGAGCGTTCCCCGGATATTGTCATGAATGCGGCGCCCGAGCCGGATCCCTCCGACGATCGAAGCAAAATGATCGTCCATCAGCACGATGTCGGCAGCTTCGCGAGCGACATCGGTCCCACGCGCGCCCATAGCGATACCGACGTCCGCCGCGCGCAGGCTAGGAGCGTCGTTGACGCCATCTCCCGTCATCGCCACCACGCGTCCTGAATTTTTGAGAGCGTTGACGATACGGTACTTCTGCTCCGGGAGA
Organism: uncultured Bacteriovoracaceae bacterium; assembly: GCA_964467785.1. Classification (GTDB taxonomy): domain Bacteria; phylum Bdellovibrionota; class UBA1018; order UBA1018; family UBA1018; genus CAYXVB01. The sequence goes on along the minus strand of CAYXVB010000001.1, from coordinate 41,492 downwards.
ATGCGCGCGAACACCGATGTCTCACGAAGTCGCATCCGCAACTCCGGATCGTTCATCTCGGCGATGCGAGTCCCGGTCAGCACTCCGCCAGCGCCATCCAGCCCGGCCTCGCGCGCGATCTTGAGCGCCGTCTCCGGATGATCGCCCGTCATCATAACCACGCGAATTCCCGCCTCACGGCACTCGCGCACCGCCGCTGGAACTTCCGGCCGCAAGGGATCTTCCATCCCGATAAGACCGAGGAAGCGGAAGTCAAACGCGTGTTGGTCGTCCGGAAGGCGCGCGGAATCGAAATCCGCACGCGCGACGCCCAGCACTCGAAGTCCTCGATCCGCCATCTTCCGAACCTGCTCTCCGATCGAGGCCCGCTCGGCTTCGGACAGATGACAGAGATCGGCCACCGCCTCGGGCGCTCCTTTGGACGCGATGATGCGCGACCCAGCGACGCGCTCGCGCTCGGGTTTGGACATCCCTTCCCAAACGCAGGACATGGCCAAAAGCGCGTCTGAGAGCGGATATTCTTCCACCATTTTCCAATCGGAGTGGATATGCTCCGTGCCGGAAAGACGCGATTCGGTGAGGCTGCGGATCGCTTTCTCCATTGGATCAAACGGATCGCGATGGCTAGCCAGCACGCCAAACTCAAGCAACGCGTGGAACTCCTCAGGCAGCTCGGGACGCTCTTCGAGGCGATCCGCCTCCAGCCAAGTCGACCCGCCCCGAGCGGCATCTGGGACCGCCAGGCCCGCGACCGTCATGCGATTCTTGGTCAAGGTCCCCGTCTTATCGACGCAAAGCACGGAAATGGCTCCGAGGTTCTCAATTGCGTTGAGCCGGCGAGTCAGCACCTTGGCCCGCGACATACGCCACGCCCCCATGCTGAAGAACACGGTAAGGACGACAGGAAACTCCTCGGGCAGAAGGGACATCGCCGAGGCCAGGCCCGCGAGCACGGCCTGCGGCCAATCGCCGCGCGTGATGCCATACAGTGCCGTGATCGCCAAGCAGACCGCAAGCGCGATGGCGCCCACGATCCGCACGATGTCCTGCATTTCGCGCTGTAAAGGAGTGTCGGACGCCACTTCGTCCAGGGCCTCGCCGATTTTACCGACCGAAGTTCGCGTGCCAGTTTCAGTGACTCGCGCGATCCCACGGCCCTTGATCGCGAGCGTGGTCGCATGGACCTTGCGTTGCGCCGCTTCGGCGGAGGGCGCCACGCTTTTCATGACCGGAAAGGACTCGCCGGTCAGAAGCGATTCGTCGACGCTGAGATGAGCGGAGGAGACCAGCTCACAGTCAGCGGGAATGCGATCGCCTTCCTGCAACACCACGATGTCGCCAGGCACGACCTCGGCCGAGGCGATTCGCTTTTCGACGCCGCCTCGGATCACCAGCGCCCGGGGGCTGGTCAAGTCGCGCAGCGCTTCAATAGCGTTGCCTGTCTTGCGCTCTTGGTAAAAAGTGATACCGATAATAAAGGCGACGGAACCACTGAGCAGCAGCCCCTCCTCCAGATCGCCGATCATCAGATAGACCCCGGCGCACACGCAAAGCAGTAGAATCGTCGGCTCTCGAACGATCCCGAACAACTGGCTCCAGAGCGACGCGCGACGCGCGTCTTTCAATACGTTCGGTCCATGGAGCTGCAAAAGCTCACGCGCCTCGACTTCGGTCAATCCAACGGGGTTCTCGAATGCGGCCATTTCCCATTTTTATCACATCTCGCGCTCCTTGCATCGGGCTTGCAGCAGAATCGGACCCTGGAGCTCCGGGTACTCAAATCCCCGATCATTTATGACACTGGCCGAGCTTTCCATCCGACGCCCCGTGTTCGCCTGGATTCTTATGCTGGCGCTCATCGTTTTCGGGGCCTTTGCTTTTACGGGGATGGGCATCAGCCAGCTTCCCGACGTGGATTTCCCAGTCGTCAATGTGAGCCTAAACTACACCGGCGCGGCACCGGAGGTCATGGAGTCCTCGGTAGTGGACCCGATCGAGGACGCGGTTACGGGAATTGAAGGCGTCCGCCGGGTCACGTCGAGTTCGATGACAGGAAGCGCGAATGTCACGATCGAGTTCGAGCTGAGCCGCAATATCGACGCGGCCCTGAACGACGTGCAGGCCAAGGTCGAGCAGGCCCGGCGCAATCTGCCGGTGGACCTCGATCCGCCGATCATGACCAAAACCAATCCAGACGATCAGCCAATCCTCTGGCTCGCGCTCACGGCAGACAATACGCCGCTACACGAGCTGGCAAAGTATGTCCGGGACACTCTCAAGGGCAAGTTCGCCACCATCGAAGGCGTGGGCGATATCCAGCTTGGCGGTTATGTCGAACCGAATTTGAGAGTCTGGGTCAGACCATCGGCAATGTCCAAGCTCGCTCTGACGATCGGCGACATCGTCAACACGATCCAGTCCGAGCATTTCGAACCCCCCTCGGGATTCCTGACGTTCGGTTCCAAGGAGCTGGGCGTGCGCACGCTCGGAGAAGCCGACTCCGCCGCGGCCTTCAATCATGTCTTTATCAACACTCGCGGAGGCCAGCCCAACTTCGCGCCTGTGCCACTGACCCGCGTGGCGAGCGTCGCGGAGGGCACGGAGGACATCCGCCGCATCGCGCGCTCCGACGGAAAGCCCGCAATGGGACTAGGGATTCAAAAGCGCCGCGGCGCCAACGCGGTCGCCGTCGCGCGGGCAATCAAGGCCAAGGTGCCTGAGATCAATCGCGGGTTGCCCAAAGGCATGCAGCTCAATGTCCGCAATGATTCGACGCTCTTCATCGAAGATGCCGTCAGGGAGCTCAACTTCACTTTGCTGCTTTCAGCCCTTCTCACCGCGCTCGTCTGCTGGGCCTTTCTTGGCTCCTGGTCCGCCACGGTCAACGTGCTCCTAGCCATCCCGACATCGATCGTCGGCTCATTCGTCGTCCTTTACATGCTGGGGTTCACGCTCAACACCTTCACGCTACTGGCACTCAGCCTCTCGATCGGCATCGTGGTCGACGATGCCATCATGGTGCTCGAAAACATCGTCCGTCATCAGGAGGCGGGGCAGGCACGCGCCCCGGCCGCGCTATTCGGCACACGCGAGATCACCTTTGCGGCGGTGGCCGCGACCTTCTCGATCCTGGCGATCTTCCTTCCGGTCGCCTTCATGAAAGGAATCATCGGAAAATTCTTCTTCCAGTTTGGGATGACGATGGCGGTAGCCGTGCTGCTCTCGCTGCTCGAGGCGCTCACTCTCACGCCGATGCGCTGCTCGCGCTTTCTCAAGCTCACTCCGCGGCGCACTCGCCTCGGGCACGCGATCGAAGCTTCCTTCGAGAGCCTTCGCCAAAGTTACACCCGCGTGCTCCGGGTCGTGCTGCAGCATCGACTCGTCACGCTCGGCGCGGCGCTCTTGATCTTCCTCGCGAGCGGAGTGGCGCTCCGGTCGGTCAACCGCGAGTTTCTTCCCGCGGAGGATCGTGGCCAGTTCCTGCTTCGCATCAAGACGCCGATCGGCTCTTCCATCGAGACCACGAGCGGGGCGTTCCAAGCGATCGAGAAGCTGCTCCTCGCGCGGCCCGAAATTGCCGGCATTTTCGCGGCAATGGGAGGATTCCAAGGGGGCCAGGTCAACCAGGGGTTCATTTTCGTCAGCCTCAAGCCTCGGAGCGAGCGCAAAAAGAGCCAGGCCGAGATCATGGATCTCGCGCGCAACGAGATCAACAAGATGAGCGGCGTGCAGGCCGTTGCCCAGGACCTTTCGGCGCGCGGCTTTTCGTCGTCGCGCGGTTTTCCGGTCGAGTTCACGGTCTCGGGTCCTGATTGGGCGCAGCTCACCGCGAAAACCCGCCAGCTCATGGACGAGCTCAAGAAGTCGGGCCTCGTCACCGACGTCGACACCGACTATCAGGGCGAATCCCCCGAGTTGGCGATCATCCCAAACCGGAGCGCGGCCGAGCGCCGCGGCGTGCCCATCCAGGCGATTGGCGAAACCATCAATGCCGCGATCGGCGGACTGCGGGTGGCCAAGTACACGTCTCAGGGCCGACGCTACGATGTGCGCGTCAAATTGACAGAGAGCGCCACCTCAGAAAGTGTCGAGCCCGTGGAGCGGCTGCGGAAACTCAGCGTCCGGAACAATCGCGGGGAAACCATCCCGCTGCTTGAAGTCGTCGACATCCACAACCGGCCGGCGCCGGTCAACCTCACCCGGCTCAACCGCCAGCGCGCGGTCACGGTGTTCGCCAACATCGCTCCAGGCAAATCGCAACAGGCCGCGCTCGACCGGGCCGAGGAGCTGGGAAAAGCGCTACTGCCGCCCGGTTATGCGGTCAAGATCAGCGGGACCGCGCAGACCTTCCAGGAATCCTTCCGCAGCCTGTTGGTTGCGCTCGTCCTCGGCATCCTGGTGGCCTACATGATCCTGGCGATCCAGTTCGACAGCTTCGCCGATCCGCTCACTACCCTTTCCGCGCTCCCTTTCAGTCTCACCGGCGCGTTCTTCGCGCTAGCGCTGACACGACAGTCCCTCAACATCTACAGCATGATCGGCCTGATCCTGCTCATGGGGATCGTGAAGAAGAATTCGATCCTGCTCATCGACTTTACCAATCAGGTCCGGGCGCGGGAGCGGATCGCAATCCCGGATGCCCTGCTCAAGGCTTGCCCGGTGCGTCTGCGGCCCATCCTCATGACTTCGATCGCGTCGGTGGCGGGCGCCTTGCCGGCGGCGCTCGCATTTGGCCCCGGCGCCGAATCGCGTCGGCCCATGGCTATTGCCGTGATTGGCGGAATTTTGCTTTCCACCCTGCTCACCCTCTTGGTCGTTCCCTGCGTCTACTCGTTCCTGGGTCACCGAAGGTCCCGGGAACAGCCCCTGCTGGAAGAACTCAAAGCCGCGTAAAGGATCGGAATATGAAGCCCGCCCTGCTTTTACCGCTGACTCTCCTCTTCTCTCTTTCGATTGAAGGCTGCGCGCCACGCGAAATTCCGCTGCCGGGACGCGACGAGCCCGGACAACCGGGCTCCGCGCCTCAGAACATACCGAGCCGACGTCCGCCCGATCTACGCACCGACTCCAACAACGGGTTGCCTGATGGAGCGCGCGAATGAAAGCTTTTTGGCGCGCCAAAAGCGCCCGCTTCGCAGCGGAGCCCTCCGACGACGTGCCGCCCAGATTCAGTCCGGTGCCGGGAATGGAGCGAGTCTTCAAAGCGCTTAGGTCCGAAGCGACCGAAGTCGGCGAAGAAGTAGATGACCTTTACTTCGACCGTATTTATCCGGACTGGTACCGCACCCGATCCCGTCTCCACTGGACGCCTTTGCCGGTGATTCGGCGCGCGCTGGAGCTGTTGAGTGGCGGAGCCAGTAAAGGAGGCGACCGGCACGCTGCGCAGGGTCTGCGCATCTTGGACGTGGGCTCGGGCGCGGGCAAGTTTTGCATCGCAGGATCGGTGCTGCTTCCGGGCGCTCGCCTGACGGGGATCGAGCAGCGCCCGCATTTTGTGCAACTCAGCCGCGACATCACGCATCACTATGCGCTGCAACGGATTACCTGGGTTCTCGGTGATCTGGTAGACATCGACTGGTCGCTGTTTGACGGAGTGTATCTCTTCAACCCGTTTCAAGAGCACAAGACCCGATATCAGCGGATCGACCACTCGATCCCGCTCAGCGACGCCACCTACGCCGAGCACATTCGCAAAACCGAGCGCAAGCTCCTGACCCTCCGACCTGGCAGCCGCGTGGTCACTTACCATGGCTTTGGCGGCGTGATTCCGCCCAGATTTCGTAAGATCGCCGACGAGTACTGTTTTCGCGGGCCGCTTCAGTGCTGGCTCAAGGAAGATCCTTGGACTGGATCCGCATCGCTTCTTCGGGGCTGACTTTGCCGCCGTCGTTGTCACTGTTGTGTTTAACGTCGGATTCGGGGGGCTCTTCTGGGTTGACGGACAGTTTTGCGGATCTTTCGTCGTCACTGCCGCGCACATTGTGGTCGGTCATCCGAGCGACTGTCAACGGGTCAAACGAGTCCTCGTCCACTTTGACCGGCCGCTCCCAGGTGCCCTTCCACGCATGATCGGTGACCTTGGCGCTCCCCTTTCCGATGCTGTCGCTTTGTTTGTCGCGTAGGCTCATGCCTCTTTTTGTTGCAAGCGCCGTGTCACGCCGGCGATCCGGCCAGGAATTCAGTGAGGCGCAACCAAAGCGGAACAGTCAACAGCGAAACCGGTATGCCCACAGCGAGCATGAGATTGGCAAGCTCAGGCTCTAGGCCGCTTTCATCAGCGAGCACGGCAGCCGTCACCATGGGCGCCATCGCGGCTTCCAACACTGTGATCCTCACCATTTCGCCATGCCAGCCGCCGATCCATACGTAGAGCAAGAGGATCAACGCCGGGGCGAGCGCCAGTTTATAAAAGAGTCCGGCGAACAGACGCGTTCCGTACTGCCAAAGATCGACCAGCCGAAATCGAAGCTGGAATCCGACCGATACGAGAGCCAACGGGATCACGTAGCCGCGAGGCGTTCGCAAATTTCCTGTAAAGCGGCCGGGAGCGACACTCCGGCAGCGGCAAGCGCGAGGGTCAGCAACATCACCACAAACGGAGGAAACGTGAACAACCGTTTCCAATCAAAACCGCGCGAAGCTTTTCCCGCGTAGGCCGACGCAGTCAGGATACCCACCGTCGAAAAAGCGAGGAAAGTTCCGGGCTGATCGTTAAGGATTCCGACCGCGAGAGCCTGCGGCCCGAGTAGTGCCTGTAGAAGCGGGAAGCCCACGAACGAAGTGTTGCCAAGTCCCGCCGTCAAAGTGAGCGCACCCAACGTGGCGCGGTCCCAGCCCGCCATGCGACCGACGACGCGCACATAGATTAGGGCGCCACAGTAAACGATCCAAGCCATGGCCGCGGGCAAGAACAGCTCGGCGCGAGGCCGCAAGGCAGGCAAGCTGGCCAGAGTCGCCGCGGGCAACGCCACGTGAAAGATAAAGGCATTGAGCACGGCTGGAGTGCCCTGCGGCAAACGCCGGGCACACCTGAGCAACGCCCCCAATCCGAGGCAGAGAGCGATCAAACCGATGGCAGCCAAGAGGATCGAGCCCTACGGATCGCTTAGCCGCTGGGGAACAGGAGGCCCTCGGCCTCCTCCGGACTCATGCGACCAGCGGCAACAGCGCGAAGCAATGTCAAACGAGCTTCGCGAAGATTCATTTCTTCATCAGAACCGACCGGATCCGGAGCGCCAACCGCGGCCGATGAAATCGGCACGACGGGGGCTGGCGCCTGGCCCTGTGAGCTCATCTGACGGGCCATGATGGTCATCATCCGTTCGCGGAATCCCGGAGGTAGAGTGCGCTCGAACTCTTCCATCTCCTTGCGCACGTCGATGCCGGCCATCATGTTGTGCATGAGGGTTTGCATTTTGCTCAGCTTCTCAGGGGGGAGTTCGCGCACCAGGTTGGAGAGCTCCATGAGGAGCTTGGGGTCCATCTTGCTCGGGTCGATCGGCGGGATACCAAAGGGATTGTTGGGGTTCATGGGCGACCACTATCGCGCAGGCGCACCGCGTTTGTCCAGCGAGCACCCACGTCAGGGTGCTCGGCCCGAATCGTGGAATCGGGTTGCACCAACAAGGAGAATCCAGAACATGACCCCTACCCCCCTGCAGCAAACCAGCTCCGCAGTCCGCATCAGCATCAATGCCGACGAAAGAGCCAAAATCGCCCGCAGTCTGTCCGGTCTCCTGGCGGACACCTATTTTCTTTACCTCAAAAGCCACCAATTCCACTGGAACGTTACCGGCCCGCAGTTCCCAGTATTGCACGCCCTCTTTGAGACGCATTACCGCGCGCTATTCGAGGCGCTAGACGCCATCGCCGAGCGGATCCGGGCTCTCGGCCACTATGCGCCCGGCACTCACCGCGAATTCACCGCGCTCAGCTCGATGCGGGAAGACACGATGCCCATGAAGGCGGAGGACATGATCCGCAGGCTTGTCGAATCGCATGAAGCCGCGACCCGGGCCGCGCACCAGGCCTTCGAGATCGCGGACGCGGCCAACGACCAGCCCACGGCCGATCTCCTCACGCAACGGATGGAAGAACACGAAAAAACAGCCTGGATGCTGCGATCCATGCTGGAAACCTAATTGAGCAGGAGCAGCTCGTCAAAAAAACCGGACCCCCGAGTAAAGGCGGGCCGCAAAGCCGGCCGCCTTATTACTGACCCGGCGCCGCCCGGAAAACCGTTTCCGGGCGGCGCGAAATCACAATCAGGTGCTCCATCTGATCTCTCGATTTTAGGAGTGAAACGACCTCTAGATCAACAAAAATAACATTGCCCCTACAGTTTTTGTGCGATAGTCAAAAAGAGTGAACCGACGAATTGACGGAGCGGCATCGATTGCGATCCCCTCCGAACTACGTGGCCCAGCCCGGCTTGAGTACGGCGGCAGTCTCGGATCCGGGCGCCGCAAGGTCGCGCGTCCGATCGACCGTCGCAATGCCCTCCATGTCGTACTGCGCTCCTCGCGGGCGCGCGGCGCGTGGTCTTTTCTAGCCGCCCGCAATCGAAATCGCGTCAAACACCTGGTCCATTGGGCCGCGCGCCGGCACGGCGTCCGCGTTTTTCGCTTCAGCAATGCGGGAAACCAGCTCCACCTCGTGATCCAGTCCGAGCAGCGCGAAAGCCATCAAAACTATCTGCGCACTCTCGCAGGCCTGCTCGCGCGGGCGGTGACCGGCGCCAAAAAGGGCTCAAGAAAAGGGCGCTTCTGGGACGGACTCGCCTGGTCCCGGGTCGTCAGCTGGACTGACCATCATTCGGACATCGATTTTGCGAACATCGACTTTGAATCTATCGCGCGGGAGCTCGAGGCCGCCGGTGTCTGGCGGACAAAGTGGAGCCATCCCCCCCCGCTGCCGAGGCTCAAACCGTGAACCCGAAACTTCCGCTGATTAACCCCTACCTCGACCTCCGCCTGGCGCTCTCGACTCAAGCGGACGCGCTCCAGCTGGATGTGCGCAAGAAATTGATTTGGGCCTATTCCTGGGCCGTGCCTTCGACCGAAGCGATCCGCGCTCTCGCGGAGCTCGGCCCTATCGTCGAGCTGGGCGCCGGCACGGGCTACTGGGCCTGGCTCATCGGGCAGGCCGGCGCGGCCGTGCGCGCAATGGATCAAGCCCCAGACTCTCCTCCCCGCTGGGTGCCGATCCACCCGGGTGGGCCCACGGTTCTCGCTGCGGCAACCGAGCCGACGCTCTTACTCTGTTGGCCTCCACTCGACGAGCCCATGGCGGCCGAGGCGCTTGCAGCATTCCCAGGCATGCGCCTGGCTTACATCGGCGAGTGGCGTGGGCGGACCGGGGACGCCGCATTTCATGACACAATCGAGCGCGACTGGATCCACGAAAGAACGATCGCCCTACCCTCATGGCCTGGCTTTAAAGACGAGCTGCGTGTTTATTCGCGCCAAAATCGCGCAACACCTTAGGCCAGCGCCGTGTAAAGGCGATGCACATCGTCGTGATCGTCGATCGAGCTGAGGAAGTCGATGACTTCCTTCTTTTCGGCTTCGCTCACTTCGACCTTGTTCTTGGCGATGTAACTCAGCTCGGACTGCGTGACCGTCCAGCCGGCCTGCGTGAGCGCCTTGTTGACGGCGTCGAGATCCGAGGGCTCGCTAAAGAAACGCGCGCCCGTCTGGCCCGCAGCAACTTCCTCGGCTTCGAGGGGTTCGACGTTTTGCGCGCCGGCTTCGATGGCGGCGCCTTCGATGTCGAGGCCCGGCTTGTTAATGGTCGCTTCGATCACGCCTAAGCGGTCAAACATCCAATTGACCGTTCCAACATTGCCGAGCTGTCCCTTGCGGAAAAGCACGCGGATATCTGAGGCGGTGCGGTTCTTGTTGTCGGTCAGGCACTCGACGATCACCGGCACGCGGTGCGGAGCGAAACCTTCGTATACGATCGTTTCGAACTGAATGCCGCCGTCCAGGAGACCCGCGCCCTTCTTGATGGCGCGCTCAATGTTGTCGCGGGGGACGGAAACCTTCTTGGCGGCTTCGACAGCAGCCCGCAGTCGGGCGTTATTGTCCGGGTTTGGGTCCCCGATCTTGGCTGCGACCATGATTTCCTTGACCATCTTGCTGATCAAAGCGCCGCGTTTAGAGGAATTCTGTAACCGACCTGCGTGTTTCCACTGTGCACCCATGACTCTACCTTTAACCCCAGAGGGCCATGGTATTCAACCGCTCAGTGATTGTCGGCGTCATGTCCGCTGGGCGCGCCGGGATTCTGAACCGGCTCCCCCGAGGTGGCCACGCCTTCCCGAAGCTCGGAATGCCGGACCAAACCACCCAGATGGGAGGCTCGGGCCATCAGGCCAAACGCGACCAGAGACACCAGGGCCACCGCGATCGAGGCTTTGATTTCGAGCGCTTCCTTCTTGAATTTGCGCAGCGCCAAGGTCCCCGCCGCTGCGATGCCGGCGATCAGGGTCACGACAAAGGCGACTTCGGCGGCCTCTTCGTGCTCGTGGATCAGCTCTCGAGTAAAGCCCGGAAGCTGTTTGACCATGTCTTCGGCCGGCTCACCGCTGCGAAGCGCCGGAATCGCGACCAGGGCCGAAAGCACCAGGATTCCCAGCCCCGTCCTCCGAACGGCGTCCTTTTTGGTCGCCAGACCGAACAATAAAACCAGTAGCCCGAAGAGCGTGCCTTCGACCGGAAGGTGATTCAATGCCAGATGGATTTGCGCGCTGTTGAACATTTTTGGAGTCCCCTCGTTGGTTGGATTAGCCCTTGCCGTTGCCGCCGTCGTGAATCGTGTCCATCATCCGGTTGAAGGACTCGGCAACCTCCTGGAAATCGTCTTCGGGTCGAAGATGAATCCGGACGTCCCGCTTACCAGAACGGATCTCGTTGAACACGCGGTTGAAATGAAAGAGCGGGCCCGCGGTACGATGGGAAATCATCAGCGCGAGCCAGGCGACGACCGCCACGAAGGCGAGCGAGGAGATCGTGAGGAATCCAACGATCGTCCTGAGCTCCTTATAAAGAAGATCCTTGGCTTCATCGGTCATGGGCGATAGCTGGACGAGGATCGCGTAGTTCTCGCTGACAAACCGGTAAAAAAGCGTCGCATTGGCGATGGTGAGGATCACGCCGGCGAACGAGGCGAGCATCACGTATTTGAGCTGATACCTCGGGTTGATCAGGATATTCTTGAGTTTGCGACGGTTCCGATTCTCGGTCATGATGTTCCCTTTTCGCAGGCTCCGCAGCCTTCTTGTTCGAGCTTCTTCTCGGTGGCGGAGATCTTGGCGTTGATTTCCTCCAGCTTGCGGAGGATCACGGTGATGTTGGATTTGACCTTGAGAAACTTCGACGCCTGCTCAGCGGTGAGCACGGCGAGATATTCGTTGTTCTTGCCCAGCAAGTCCGTCGAACGGCGCTTTTCTTGCTGAAGATCGCGAAGCTCGGAGAAGTGGACGCCGCATTTCACGCAATCAGCAGCCCACGAAACCGTCGTCGCCGAGAGTCGGATCACAGCGGCAAGCGCGAATATTTTCCAACCAAGGTTTCTCATTCCTTAATAATTTATAGAATAGGCGTTCTGATTACAACTGTGCATCAGCGCCAGATTTCTGGCGCCCGCTCGGAGCGAGGGCACTCGCTCTCAGCCTGGCCTGCCATCCACACGCGGACGCAGGAGCATTGGGGCGTATACCGCGACAAACAGAGCGAAGGCCGAGATCCAGAGCACCGCGCTAGCCGTCAACAGCGACTGATACGCCTGGTTCCAAAAGAGCGAAGCGGCGACACGGGTCAATGCCGCGGCGAGCACTAGGACAAAACCGGTCACGACAGGGGCGGAAGGATGCAAGCGTCGCCCCGTGTGGCCGAGCGACACTCGCGAGATCATGCCGAGAATCACAGTACCGATTCCTCCGACCGCGAACGCATGGATTGCCGCCGAAGCCGGCACCCACCCCAGCGCGGCCAAGCCCGATAATCCGTATCCAACCGCGATCCAGAGATATCCGCCGTGGAGAATCCAGAGCAGCGGGATCCGCCGAACTCGCGGAACCTGCCAGCCAGCCAATCTGATGACGTGCAGTACGCAAGCCGCGAAGGCCACGACTGCGTTGACCACTCCGTCCGGCAACAGCAGCGCGGTCGCGACATAAAGCCCGGAAACGGCGAGGGCTCCAATCTCGACCGCTTCCTTCACCTGAGGTTGTCTGCGGGACAATTCGCTCTCGGTAAAGAACGGGATGACCCGCCCCCCCATGAAGACGATCATCAACACCACGAGATAGAGCGCGAAACGGATCGCGAGCGGCGCCGCCCCAGCGAGCACGCCCGCTGCGTCCAGCCAAACCGCGAGATCGGCAGCGAAGAAAAGCCAAAAATAGAGGTAAAACACACGCTCGGTCTTGAGCTCCGGATCGCTCAGATAAGGCACCATCAACAGGCTCACCGCGGGATAGAAGGCAAGATCCAGCACCGCCGCCAACGGAAGGACCACGGGGCCCGCCGCCCCGGGAAGCAGACCGGGAATCAAAACGATGCGCGCCACTGCCCATGCGACAAAAAGCGCGACCAGCCGCGAGCCGTGCACCCCACGCGTCCCGGTCCAGTTCTGCGCGGCAGTAAGCACGAAGCCTCCGATGATCGCTCCGGCAAAGCCAAACACCATCTCGTGCGAATGCCAGATCACGGGCGACAGCGGATTGGTCCCGATCACAGCCCAGTGGCCCGTAAGGAAAAGAATCCAGATCCCCATGGCCAGGAGGGCGAAAATCGCGCCGAACAGAAAAAAAGGCCGGAATGCGAGCTGCCACAGCGCCGAAGCGGGTTTGCGATCCATGCCGTACGTTCTAGCACGTCCCGAGCCGCAGCGTATTAAAGATATACTTGACCTACATCAAAAGAAACCGCGGCCGGAAATCGCGTCATGCGATCCCGGCCGCGTCATCTTGCGTGGGGTTGCGGTTGCGGACGGGAACAGGGGTTCGAAAACTCAGCGACGCATCGCTCTCCAATAGTAGGAGATGGCCGAAAGCGCCGCGGAGCATTGACCCGAACTGAGGCGGGTCGAAGTCGTGTAGATCACGGGATTCATGAGGTCCGTCGAGTCGCTCACGTGCGGGAGATTGAGATAGTGGCCCAGCTCGTGCGCGATGATGTTGGGGTAGGTGCCGACGGCCGACTCGAGGATCGCGCCTAGCGCGCTTGAGCCCGGCATGTTGGTCCAGGCGTTGGCGCCGGTCGCGCCGAGCGTCCCCGAACGGTTCCACTTGCCGGTGGTGACCACGAGGAGCGTGTCGCTCTCATCGAAGGTGCGCCGGATCGGATCGAGCTCGGAGCTGTTGGCGGTGTTGAATGTCAGACCGTAATCCACGGGATCGACCGGGAGGAACTCATCCATCTGGAACGAGATTCCGCAAGCGGCCCAGGTCTGGTTGATCGACTGGAGATTTCCGATCGCCTCCTCTTGGCTCACGACCGGCTTGCCGGCGGAATCCTTGTAGACGACGTACCTGAGCGCGAGACAGTTTGCCCCACCGTGACAGGAGGGGCCCACCACGCCGGAATTCTCAGACACCGGCGGAAGAGTCACGGACCCGGTGCCCGAGCCCCCGGGGATCGGTGCCGGAGCCTGCGTGACTGAATCGCTTCCCTGTGGCAGCGTACCATCCGCGCCGTTCGAGTCGCTTTGGCCGTTACAGCCGCTCATGCCGATGATCGCGCCCGCTAGGACAATCCACGCGCTCTTTTTCATCCCGATCCTCCTTGAAGTTGACGAATGCTTTCTCGAAGCGAACGGGCGATCGCCATCCGTTGGCGAGCCGTTCTGACGAGTGCTACGGAGCACGGGACGAAAAGTCGCGCGGGAAAAATAAATTTGCCGAAACTATATTTCTTATATAGTTCTTAAATATGTTTCACGGATTGAAGCTGGTGAGGCCCCGGACTGGGGCGGGCAAGAATCTACCATTCATCGTACAGATCAAGTCGCTGCGGGAAAGCAGCGCCGAGACTTTCGGTCGGATCTATCAGCGGTTCCGGCATCCGATCCTCAGCTACGTGCGGGCGCGCGTGCAAGACCAGGAAGTCGCCGAAGAGATCACGCAAGACATCTTTATGAAGGTGTTTCGCTTCCGCGCGGGCTATCAGGAACGCTTCGCGTTCTCGACCTGGCTCTGGACCATCGCCAAGAACACGGTGTCGGACCATCTGCGCGGAAGGCGGGACCGCTCGGACCATTTCGACACGGAGATCCAGGCGGAGGAGATTCCCTGCACCGGGAGCAACGCGGAGTCGCGCATCCTCGAAAAGGATGAACGCCGAAAGGTCTTCAAGAAGCTCAGGTCACTGACCCGCCTCCAGAAGCGCGTGCTCTGGATGCGCTTGATCCACCAACTCTCCTATGAGGAGATCTCAAAGCGACTGGGGCTCAGTCTAGCGGCCGTCAAAAACCTGATCTACCGGGCCCGGCAGGTCATGCTGCACGAAGGCGGCAAACAGGATCCCGCGCTGATCCCCTGACAGGGGCACCCATCAGGCAACCTTGTCGGTGATTTCGTCTTCCTCTTCGGAAGACTCCTCTTTTTCTCTTTGCTGGTCGGCGCCACCCTGAATGAGGGTGAGATGCGGCTTGGATTTCATCTTGTCGATGAGCTCCCGATCCCGCTGATGGAACCAAAGCTCTTCGCTATCGTAACCGGTCTTCATACGTGCAGATTTGAGTACGCTCATAAGAATTAAGTTTAACGCGCTACGCAAAAAGAAAAAGAGTGTCCGTTTTGACATTAGTCAACCCATTGAAATTTAATGTATTTTATCTATAAATACTGAATGATTCTCATAGCTTTTGTCTCCCGCTCCAGACATCTTGAGATCCCACTCCCGTTTCGGCTACGGTAACCCCATGAGTTCAGCCCACCCCCCACTGGTCTGTTGGACGGATCGGGGCCTGTATTGCCCGCCAGGCGGGTTCCATATCGACCCACACCGGGCCGTGGACGTCGCCGTCGTGACCCATGCGCATAGCGACCACGCCCGTCGCGGAAGCAAGCGTTACCTCTGCGCGACCTCCGGAGTAGGCCTGATGAGGAGCCGCCTCGGTCAGAACATCCCCGTCGAAGGCATTGCCTACGGCGAGACAATCCGGCTGGGCGAAGTGAATGTGTCCCTTCATCCCGCCGGTCACATCCTGGGCTCCGCCCAGGTGCGCATCGAGTACCGGGGTGAAGTTTGGGTCGCTTCCGGCGATTACAAACGCGATCCCGATCCGAGCTGCGAGCCGTTCGAGACGGTCAAGTGCGACACATTCATCACCGAGGCGACCTTCGGCACGCCCAAATACGCCTGGCAAAAAGACCGCGACCACGGCGCCGACATCCACTCCTGGTGGAGCGCCAACGCGAGCGCCGGCCGTAACAGCATCCTCTTTGGCTACTCGCTCGGCAAAGCGCAGCGAATCCTGGCGGAGCTCGCTCTCCACGCGCACCGCCCCGTGCTGATCCACGAGACCATCGCGGAGCTGACCGACTGTTATCGAGCCCAGGGCCGCAAGCTCGCGCCCACGATGGCGCTGGACTCGCTCGAGCCGCACGATCCGATCGAAGGCGAGCTGATCCTCGCGCCGCCCTCCATTTTGCGCACGGAATGGCTTCGGCGCTTCGGCCGGTTCGAGACCGCGTTCGCCTCCGGCTGGATGCAAAACGGCTCAGGCGGAAATTGGGGCGCTCACGGAGGCTCCTACGACCGTGGCTTCGTCATGTCCGACCACGCGGACTGGGGCGATCTCAACCGCACGATCGACGAGTCCGGCGCCCGCCGAGTATTCGTCCTCCATCGCGGCAACGGCGCGTTGATCCGCCATCTTCGCAAACGCGGTTACGACGCGCACGGCGTGGACGGCCTCGAGCTGGACAACTATCTGCGGCTTCCGCAGCGCAACCTCTCGCTCTTTGACGGCCATCCAGGGCTCTCCGGGATTTAAGGGACGCGCATGAAAGAAGTCTCACTTCCGATCCGTGAGTTCGCCATGCCCGCGCCCCGCAAGGGGAGCATCGAGGCCAATTCCGGATACGGCCGACAGCTCGAAGGCCAGGAGATCCACCAGCGCGTGCAGGAGATCCGCTCCGAGGACCACTCCTCATACGAGGCCGAGGTCAAGATCGAGCGCGCGTTCGAGCGCGGGGGCTTCCGCTTCGTCGTCGGCGGCCGCATGGACGGCCTCTTCCGCACGGATCCTCCCAAGATCGAGGAGATCAAATCCTCCTTCAACGCGTTCGAGCTCTCCAAGAAGATCTCCGAAAGCGGCATGGAGCATCCGTACTGGCTGCAGCTCGCGACGTACGGCTATTTTTACTGGCTCGAGCACCAGGTCCTGCCTACGCTTTCCTTTCACCTCGTGTCCACGCGCGACGGCGAGTCCGAGGACCTTGAGATCAAACTCGACGTCGAGAAATACGAAGCCTGGCTTGAGCTGCGGCTCGAGGAGCTCGTCGAGGAAGCGCGTGCGGCCGAGAAGCGCGCCAGACGCCGCAAGAAGATCGCGGCCGAATTCCCCTTTCCGTTCGAGCGCCCGCGCACCGGCCAGGTGGACCTCATCCGCACGATCGAAGAAGGCATGGTCGAAAAGAAGCGAATGCTCGTGCAGGCCCCGACCGGCCTGGGCAAAACGGCGGGCGTCCTTTACCCGGTCTTAAAAGAGGCACTCGCCCGCGGACAGCGCGTCGTCTACGTCACCCCAAAAAACAGCCAGCATCTCGTGGCCGAGGACGCGGTGGAGCGCTTTCAGGACACGGGGTCGCCGGTCAAGTCGCTCACCATCACCGCCAAGGCCAAGATCTGCTTCAAGAACGAGCCGCTCTGCAATCCGGACTACTGCGAGTTCGCCCGCGACTATTACACCAAGGTACACGAACACAAGCTGCTCGACGCGCTCTCCAAAAAGAAAAAGCTCAACGCCAAGGCCTTCAAAAAGCTCGGCGAGGAGCACGAGGTCTGCCCGTTCGAGCTGCAGCTCGACGCGGCGATCGACGCGGATACGGTGATCTGCGATTACAACTACGTTTTCGCCCCCCGCGGCGCCTTTGGCCGGATGACACTCTCCGGTCTCGACCAGGAGGGAAAGCCCAATCTCGTCGTCGACGAGGCCCATAACCTCCCGTCGCGGGCGATGGATTACTATTCGCCCGCGGTCTCAAGCGTCACGCTCGAGAAACTTCGCGAGGAGTCTGGCGACATTCCCGCCCGGTTCAAGCGCGAGTTCGAGGAACTGATCACCGACTGCATCCAGGCCGTCATCTCCTGTCGCCCCGCCGAAGTTCCGCAAAAAGGCGTCAAGATCGATCCCCCCGTGGGCCCGTTCCTCGAAGTCGACGAGCTGCTGCGCTCCTTCCTCAAACGCTATCTCGAATCCAATGACGACATCCAGCCGCAGGATCCGGTATTGCGGCTCTGTTTTTACTGGTCGGGATTCACCGAGGCGCTCGAGTACGTCGGCGACCCGGATCGCGAGGAGTTCTTTACAACCTATCACCGGCACCCCACCGGCGGCACTGTCAAGATCACCTGCTGCGATGCCTCTGAAATGCTCAAGGCCTGTTACGACGATTACGATCAGGTCGTCGCCTTCTCGGCCACGCTCAAGCCTTTTGAGTACTACTCCAAGCTCTCGGGCCTGGATCCCGACACGCTCAAGACCGCGGAGTTCCGCTCGCCGTTCGCCCGCGCCAACCGTAAGCTCCTGATCATTCCGCAGATCTCGACCAAATTCTCCGAGCGTGAGCGCAACTACTTCAAGATCGCCGACGCCATCCGCCGGATCATGGAGCTCAAGAAGGGCAATTACTTCGCTTTCTTTCCGAGCTTCGACTTCCTCGAGCGCGTGCTCGACCTGTTCAACACGCCCCCGGGCTTCACGGTGCTCCGCCAGGAGCGCTCCATGAAAAACGACGACATCGAAGCCGTCCTCGCGCACCTCCGCGCGGGCGAGGAGCCCACGATCATCTTCGCCGTCCAGGGCGGCGTCTTTTCCGAGGGCGTGGATTACCCGGGACGGATGATCATCGGGGCCTTCGTCATCGGCCCCCCGCTACCGAGCTTTGACCTCGAGCGCGAGCAAATGCTCGAGTACTACGAGCGCAACTACGGCTCCGGCTTTGACTACGCTTATACCTACCCGGCGATGGCCAAGGCGATCCAGTCCGCGGGACGCGTGATCCGCTCTGAGACGGACCGCGGCATCATCGTGCTGATGGACAACCGCTTCATCCAACCGAGCTACACCCAATCGATGCCCTCGGACTGGTTTGAGACCCATGCGCGCGAACTGGTTTCCGGCGCGATCCTGAAAGACGTCAGCGAATTTTGGGCTGGCGCTGAAGCCTCCGAAAGGCGAGAACTGCCCCATGACGAAACAGAAGTTCTGGGAGCAGGGCCTTCGGTTTGAATGTCAGGGCACGGGACGCTGCTGCACCTCGCGCGGCTCCTATGGCTACGTCTATTTTACGCTCGAGGACCGGCGGCGTCTCGCCCGGGTGCTGGGCATCACGACCTCAGCGTTCACCCGCAAGTATTGCCGACAGACCGGCGGCCACTGGCATCTACGGGATCCGCAGAAGTCCTGCGAGTTTCTCGACGGGACGCGCTGCTCGGTTTACCCCGGCCGCCCCGCGCAGTGCCGCACCTGGCCCTTCTGGCCAGAGAACATGAACGCCCGCACCTGGAACCAAGACATCTCCAAATTCTGCCCCGGTGTTGGCAAGGGACGCCTCTACACGAAGGAAGAGATCCTAGAGCAGCTCCGACAGGACCCGGTCAGTCCTTTAGAGGACTAAGCGCTCCAAGCGCCCGGCTTGGCCTCAGTTATTCGGGGCACCGTTTTGGATCCAGGTCCTGAGAACATCCAGCTCGGCGGCGGAAATCTTGCCCGCAGTCGGCATGCGCCCGGCGGCCATGGAGTTGTAGATCGCGCTATTGGCCGCGTTACCGGGCGAAACCCCTCGGACCACATTCGCGTAAGTGTCGACCTTGATGCCGGCATACGCGACCGTAGGCCCGTGGCAGGATATGCAATGCTTGACCAGGACGTTGGCGGAAACCGACGCATAGGTCGCGGCAAGCGGAATCGCGGCCGGCACCTGCGCAGCGGTGATCGCTCCGGTGTCGTTCTTGGCGCCCTGGCTGATCCAATCAAAGATCATCTGATTCTCGGCCGCGGTGAGGAACGTGCGAGGAGCGGGCGGCATGCGGTTGGCCGAGGTATCCGAATAAAGTCGACTCTGGAACGCGTTGCCCGCCCTCACCCGCATCATCACATTGGAGTAGCTGGTCATGTCGTAGAATCCCGCCGCGGTGCCCCCGTTGGCGGAGTGGCAGCTCACGCACTTGGGCACGAAGATCGTGTTGGCCAACGTCGAGTAGAGAACCGGAGTGTTGGTCGAGGGCTGGGTACCATTCGATTGGGTCGGCGTCGGCGTCGGAGTCGGCGTCGCGGCCGTCTGGGCAAATTGAGGGGCGCCCGCATCGATCCAGGCCGCAAGTCCGATCATCTCATTACTGGTCAAGCGACCATAAGCTCCGGTCGGCATCGATCCCTCGACGGTCGAAAGATAGAACCGGCTCGCGCGCGAATTTCCTGGCACAATCGTCCCGCTCGACATGAGGGCCTGATAATTGGCGAAGTTATGCAGCCCGCTCGCATGGCAAACGGTGCAGCGGCCCTGAATGATCGCCTTATTCACCGAATCAAAGCTGGGGTAAGTCAGCGTTCCTCCGCCGCTCGAAGACGCGGTCTCCTCGAGCATCGCGACGGAAGTCTCTTTGGCGAGACAGCCCGCCAACGTGAGAGCGAGTCCCACGCTAGCGAAGATGAACGGACGAAAATTTCCAGGATATATTTTCCCCGATAGCCCCATGGACACAATTCTCCCGCGAACTTGACAGTTGCGGAATGTGTCATCTTTGACTCACCTCCAGGTCACTTGCGGGGAGTGTACTCGCCGACCCAGGAGCATGCCTGGATGTCAGCTACGCGGCTTTTCGCCGAGTGATCCACGATCTCCTCGAAGAGATCTTCCGCGAGGACCGTTCAGACGAGCTCAGGCTGGGCCCGGTCGCCGCGACGATCGCCTCATCAATCGTGGCCCGCCCACCCTCCGCAGGCTGATCATGTTTACCGGGCGCCTCCTCGAGGTCGGACGCATCCGACGCGTTGACCTTCGAACCGGGTTTGGATTTTGACTTGAATCGGGAATGAAATCGCATCTGGGCTCTCCTCCCTGACCACGTGCAAACGCCACCCCAGCTTTTGCAGTTGCATTCGACCAGCCGTTCGGTCCAGGATCCTGGTATGAAAGGCACCTTTTTCCAGAAGCCGTTTGAATTCAAGCTGAACGTGGAAGGCGAGACCTGGCGCCAAGCACAGGGCGTATCGGGCGTCCTCACGGTGAAAAACCAAGGCTCCTCGCCAGTCTCCGTCGAAGGAACTCGGGTTCATCTCGCTTACGGCCAACTCAGAAAAGTGCGCGCCAAATCACCGGGCTCCTTTCAGATCCTGAACACCGCCACGCTCACCGGCTCCACCTCGCTCGATCCTCAAAAGGAAGTCCAGCTTAGCTGGCAGTTTCCGACTGATCTCAACAGCCCGATCTCCGACACGGGCGCGAGCCTTTTCCTGCTCTACGGCCAGGCCCCCGAAACGGATAAACTCGGGCAGCTCCAGCTGACCTTCCATCCCTCGGAGATCATCCAAGAGTTCCTGAACGCGATCACGGTGCAGTTCCGTTTCGTGCAGAAGACGATCAGGTCGAGCAAAGGCTGGGTCCAAGTCAAGCTGGCCCCCCCGACGGCAAAAGCCTTCGCCATGCTCGAGCACCTCAATCTCTCGTTCCACTTCGACGGCGACACGCTGGAGGTGGAATATGAGTTTAACATCAAGAAAATCGAAGCGGGCGTGGCCGGCATGAACGTCCTGAAGGCGAAGAAAGCCACAAATCAAGCTTTCACCGCCGCTCAGTATCGGCTCCCCAGCGGCCGCCTCAATCACGAGATCATGGAAGCGGGAATCCGGGAGGCCCTCTCGCTCATCGCGACCCTCGACGCCAAGACAGCGTTCTGACGCGGCAAGGGGCCGCGAGCCTCATTGCGTCTCGACGACCGGAACGGATCTCGGCTCAAAAACCACCAGGCACAGTCCGCCCAGGACGAGTATCGAGCAGCCGATCATAGCCGCATTGATCTGCTCGTCTGCGATCCACCAGCCCAGCCAGACAGCAACGAGCGGATTGACCACCGCATATGTACTGACCTGCGCGGGCGTAACCCGGGCGCTCAGCCAGAGATAGGCCGTAAAGGAAATCACGGAACCAAAGAGCACCAGATACAGAAACGCTGTGCCGACTTGCCAGGTCATCTTCGAGGGATCCGGAACGAATCCCGGGTTCCGCAAAAGCCCCAGAAACGTGACAATCATTCCTCCCGTCGCGAGCTGAATTCCCGAAACGGAAAAAACGGAACGCAGCTTGCCTGCGGACCTCTGCACCAGGGTGCCAAGCGACCAGCTGATGATCGCGACAAAAATGGCGAGTGACGCCACCCACAGCCCCGACTCCGCGCCTTTGCCCGCATGGCTCAAAGCGGCCTGGCTTCTGGTCAGAAGAAAGATCCCCAACAGCGATAGCGCGATCCCGGCCGCCTGCCGACCCGTGGGACGAACTCGCTCAAACGCCCACCAGTTGAGAAGAATGATCCAGACCGGAACGCTCCCCACCAGGACGGCGGCCGTAGCGGACGAGAACCATTGGATCGATACCGAAACCAGACCATTGGCAAAAACGAGCAAAAAGCCGCTCAAAGCCGCGAGGCGAAGTAGGCGCGCTTCCGGCGGAGCCTCCCGCCTGAGCCTCCCGATGCCGAGCAACACGAGCCCAGCCAGCAAATAACGGGTGCCCGACAGGATCATGGGAGGGATCTGCGTGATCGCGAACTTCAACGCGATGAAGGTCGCGCCCCAAAACAGGTAGATACAAGCAAAACAAAGTAGGATGAGCCATCGCGGGCCGGATTCGTCATTCATGGATGATCGATGAATTTACCATCCCGAAACTCTCAGGTCATCCTTTCCCTTGGGGACAGCGCGATTCCACCAAGAAACGCCAAGGCAAAGCTGACCCCGAAATTGAGTACGCCGATCGAGACCACGCCAGCCAGCGCGGGAAGCAGCCCTGAGGCCACCGCCTTGGCTGGGCCAAGAGAGGCCGCCGCGATCACCGCGCTTCCGCCCGACAGCGTGAAGTGCCGCACATCCAGTGGAATCTCCAGCCAGTGCCCCACCGTCGGCACCATTGCCAGAGTGGTACCCAGGAGTATGTTGAAACACACCGAAACCGCCGCCTTGGAGCGCGGCCGGAACCGGTGCGCGATCCAGGTACCGACAAAACTGCAGAGCCAAAGGATGATGCCGGTCAGCGCGGCGTAGACCAAGGTGTTGCTGCGCCACGGATGCAGCGATCGCAACGCCGCGTCAGCAGATGGTTCGTCAAGAAGCGGACTCCCTGTGAATAGATTGAAAAGGAGATGAAACAAGACACCCCCCGCTCCGACCATCGCGAGATTGCCCGCGGCGCTCAATGCCTGGCTGCGCAGCACGTGCCGGACCTCCGGGCGCCGCCGGAGCGATCGCCGGCGAAATCCGAGCACCGAACCAAAGAGCGCGGACTGTTTGGTGGCAAGCCTGAAGCCAGCCGCCTGAATCACCAGAAAACTCAAAACGAGATTGAGCGCCTTGAGCACCACGTCGCCCGCGCCAACCATGCCGGGCACCATCAGCAGGAGCTTGAACACCACGGTAAAGACGGTGATCACCCCCGCACCACCTGCCGCGACGAGATGAGAGACACAAGACGCCGGACTTCGCGCGATCTCGCGGGATCCGAGATCTGCTAGATGACGGAAGATTCGGCGGGCGCTCCTGGAATATCGATTGCCGGAAACCATGTGGCCCAGTGCTACGGGGGTCGACCCGGAAAAGTCCCGGAGAGCGCGTCGGCGGATCAGCGGCGCTTTTTTCTTAACGGGCCGCGACCTTCCGGCCAGCGGCTCGTAACACTCCGAAAAAAGGAGTCACCCATGAAGTTCCGCATCAAGCAAAGCGCCGAGCGCATTCTCGAATTCATTGCGACAGGCCATAAATAGATGAGGGAATCGCCAAAAAGGCTTAGCAAAAGTATATTTCGGTGGCTGCGCCGCCACGTCACGCTTACGCGCTTTTGTTTTTCTGCGCCTGTG
>CAYXVB010000001.1:14793-18179 GCA_964467785.1 uncultured Bacteriovoracaceae bacterium | reverse complement strand
TTCATGAAGGGAAAGAAGAGAAATTCGACCGATCCGATCAGGCGTGTCGATCGATACCGGCAGCGGTGCAATCTCTGTAACCGGATCTTTCGGAGCAACTCGCGCTATCTCCGGTTCTGCAAGTCATGCAGGAACGAAGACGAAGTATTCCGCTTCGCCGATTGGCTCGGAGTCTAGAGCTCAGCTTTCCACCTTTTCCTTGAGCGCGCGCCGGAGGATCTTGCCGACATTGGTCTTCGGAAGCTCCTTCCGAAAGGTGACCAACTTGGGGCACTTATAGGCCGTGAGCAGTCGACGGCAATGAGCCTTCACTTCCTCTTCGGTCAAGGCGGGATCCTTCGGCACGACAAAGAGGTGGACACTCTCCCCGGCATAGGCATCCGCCATGCCAACCGCCGCGGCTTCGAGAACTCCCGGATGCTGCATGGCGACTTCTTCGACCTCGTTGGGATAAACGTTGAAGCCCGAGACGAGGATCATGTCTTTCTTTCGGTCGACGATCCTGAAAAAACCATCCGCCTCCATCACCGCCACGTCGCCGGTGCGAAGCCATCCGCCCGGGAGCATGATCTGGGCGGTCTCTTCGTCGCGATTCCAGTAGCCGCGCATGACCTGCGGGCCTTTCACGCAAAGTTCGCCCTCCTGGCCGTTGGTGACTTCCTCGCCGTTATCGTTCACGAGGCGGACATCGGTCGAAGGGAGCGGGATCCCGATCGTGCCCAACCGGTCGGTGCCATCCGTGGGATTGGCGCAGACAACCGGCGAGGTTTCGGTCAGCCCATAGCCTTCGATCACCGGGGTTCCCGTGCGGTTCTTCCACTGCTCGGCCACCGACTGCTTGAGCGCCATGCCGCCCGCGACCGTGATCCGAAGGGTATCCCATTTCACCGATCTGAAGTTTTCGTGATTGACCATCGCGCCCAGCAAAGTACTGACCGCGGTCATGACATGTGGCGGATGCGCCTTGAGCGTCTTGAAGAATTCCGGGATATCCTTGGGATTGGTGATGAGGATGTTGTTCACGCCAAAACGCATGAGGCCCAGGCAGTTCACCGTGAGCGAGAAGATGTGGTAAAGCGGCAACGCCGTGATCAGATTGGGCTGCATCCCCTGAAAGCCGGCAATCAAAGGCTTGAACCACTCCGAGATCTGGAGCAGATTGGCCAGCACGTTAGCGTGCACGAGCATCGCCCCTTTTGAAATACCCGTGGTCCCGCCGGTGTATTGCAGGAACGCCAGATCCTCAAGCCCAAGCTCTGGCGCTTCGAACTTGAGATGGGAGCCGCGCTCGAGCGCGTCCCTGAAGCGGATGCCCTGAATCCGATGCACCGGGACCATCTTCTTGACGCGCCGGACGACGAAGTTGACCAGCGGTCGCTTGAGTCCCGGCAAAAGATCCCCGACTTCGGTCAGAATCACCTGCTTGATCGGAGTTTCGGCGAGGATCTCGTCCAGCTTATCGGCGAAGTTCTCGAGGATCACCAGCGCGGCCACGCCGGAATCGATGAACTGATAGCGCATCTCTCGGGCCGTATAGAGCGGATTGGTATTCACCACGACGAGCCCCGCGCGCAAAGCGCCGAAGAGCGCGATCGGGTACTGCAAGAGGTTGGGCATCTGGATCGCGATCCGATCGCCCTTCTTGAGTCCGAGCTCCTTTTGCAAAAAGGCGGCGAACCGTACCGACTGCTCCTGCAGCTCCCGGAAGCTGATGCTATGGCCCATGTTGGTGAAGGCCGGAAGCGTTGAGTATTGATTGCAGGTCTGATCGACGAGATCGATGATCGAACGAAAGTCCCCGAATTCAATCTCCTCGTTGATGTTTGCGGGATAACTTTTGAGCCAAGGGCGCGAAACGTTCATAGTCTCTCTCTGTTGTGCGGAATGCCGAGGTCCAACTCC
The DNA here is from genome assembly GCA_964467785.1 of uncultured Bacteriovoracaceae bacterium. Taxonomy (GTDB): domain Bacteria; phylum Bdellovibrionota; class UBA1018; order UBA1018; family UBA1018; genus CAYXVB01. Next base: position 16,277 of record CAYXVB010000001.1, on the reverse strand, counting down.
GGCCCGACCGGAACGATGCCCGTCGGATTGATCTCATTCTGACTGATATAATAATGTTTTTTTATGTGATCGGGAAGACACGTTGCGGCCACCCCCGGGTGCTGGAAGAGATCCCGGACAAAGCCCCAAAGGTTCGGGTATTCGTAAACATGCTTCCGATTGCACTTGAAATGCCCGTAATAGACCAGGTCAAAACGATAAAGCGTCGTGAAAAGGCAGACATCCGCGAGGGTCAGCCGAGAGCCGCAGAGGTACCGCTTCGTCTCAAGCTCCTTCTCCCAGTGATCCAGCGCCTCGAAGAGTTGGCGATAAGCCCTTTCGTATGCTTTTTGCGCGGTCGCAAAGCCGGCGCGGTAAACCCCGTTGTTGATCGTGGGGTAGATCGAGGTGACAATCTCGTCGATCTGGGCTCGCAAGGCTTCGGGATACAGATCCACCGGATGCTTGGAGATCCCGCCAAACTCAGTGGTGAACATCTTGATCAGCTCGATCGACTCGTTGTTCACGATGGTCCGTAGCTTCCGGTCCCAGAGCACCGGCGTCGACTCCACGCCGTCGAACTTCGGTTCGGCCAGTCGGTACACATCCACTAGGTCACGCGTATGATTGACGAAGTCCGGGATGCAGCCAGGATTTTCGCTAAAGGTCCAGCCATTCTTACCCCAGACCGGATCGACCACCGACAGCGTGATCGCTTCCTCCAGTCCCATCAGGCTTCGAACGATCGCAGTGCGATGCGCCCAGGGGCAGGCCCAAGAAATATAGAGATGATAGCGCCCCGCCTCCGGCAGAAAAGGGGTCGAACCGTCTTTCCTGACCCAATTTCTAAAGCCCGACGTGTATCTGACGAATTCGCCGCTCTCATTGTTCCACATCCGAGGATTGTAACCGGTCGGCTGCTTCGTACGCATGCAGCGCCATGTCATGCTGACAAAACAATGCCACCCAGATTCGAGTCGATTAACTTTGGCCGAGAAGTTCGGAAATTTGCCCGACCGATTCAAACACGTGATCAGGTCCGGCGGCCTTCAATACGGCTGGATCATTATACCCCCACGTGACCGCGGCAAAGGCGACCCCCTCGGCGCGCGAGGCCTCCAGATCTCTCAGCTCATCGCCGATGTAGAGCACGTCGGAGGGCGAAACCCGGGCCTGACGCAGAACCTTTCGGATCTGGGGTCGCTTTCCAAAGATCGACACCCCACAACGGACGTAAGAAAAGATGGACGCATTCGTCGCCCCAAGGATCCGGCGCGCGTTTTCCTCCGAATTCGACGTGACCAGAGCGAGCGGGATCCCTCGAGCATCGAGTGAATCGAGCATCGCGTCTACCTCCGGAAACAAACGAATGGAGTCCAGTTCACGCGCCATGCGGCGTCGCATCGCCCGGGCGATCCAAGGCAGTTTCCAGGCCGGGATTCCCAAGTGCCGGATGATCCCCTGCGAATCGAGGCGACGCAACGTATCGATCTCCTCCGGTTTTA
>CAYXVB010000001.1:0-14783 GCA_964467785.1 uncultured Bacteriovoracaceae bacterium | reverse complement strand
TTGCGGCAAAATCGTTCAGTACCTTCATGAACCACGGAAAGGAATCCGCCAAGGTCCCGTCCAGGTCGAAAACCACGAGTTTGTATCCCATTCCCCTACTTTACTCTCCGCGCCAACCGGGAACCAGCAGTAGACTGCTCCCAAAACTTCCCTATCGGAGAAACACCCCATGCTTCCGACCCAAGCCTATGCGGCCCCCAGCGCCACCCAGCCTCTTGCCCCGCTCAAGATCAACCGCCGAGAACCGGGACCAAACGACGTCCTCATCAAGATCGAATACTGCGGCGTCTGCCATTCCGACATCCATCAAGCCCGCGACGAGTGGGGCGGATCGATCTTTCCGATGGTTCCCGGCCACGAGATCGCGGGAACGGTGACCCAAGTGGGCGCTAAGGTCACGAAATACAAGGTGGGCGACCACGTCGGCGTCGGCTGTTTCGTCGACTCTTGCCGCGAATGCGGCAACTGCCGCGATGGTCTCGAGCAGTATTGCGACCAGGGCATGATCGGAACCTACAATGCCACTGAAAAGGACGGAAAGACCCCGACCTACGGAGGCTATTCCGCGCAGATCGTCGTAGATGAAAAGTATGTCCTCCGGATCCCGCAGAACCTGCCGCTCGACAAAGCGGCGCCGCTCCTTTGCGCGGGAATCACCACCTACTCGCCGCTGCGTCATTGGAAGGCCGGTCCCGGAAAAAAAGTCGCCGTGATCGGTCTCGGTGGCCTGGGCCACATGGCCGTGAAAATCGCTCACGCAATGGGCGCGGAAGTCACGGTACTCAGCCAGTCGCTCAAGAAAAAGGAAGACGGCAAGCGCCTTGGGGCGGACCACTTCTATGCGACCTCCGATCCGACGACTTTCGAGAAACTCGCAAACACCTTTGACTTGATCCTCAACACGGTATCGGTCGAGTTGAACTGGAACCAATATCTCAACCTTCTCAAAAGGGATGGATCCATGGTCGTCCTGGGCGTTCCTACCAAGGCGCCGCAGGTCCATGCTTTCAGCCTGATCATGAACCGCAGGAGCCTGGCTGGCTCGCTGATCGGCGGCATCCGCGAGACGCAGGAGATGCTCGACTTCTGCGGCAAGCATGGAATTTCCTCGGACATCGAGCTGATTTCCGTCCAAAAGATCAACGAAGCGTACGAGCGCATGATCAAAGGCGATGTTCGCTATCGTTTCGTCATCGACATCAAGACACTGAACGGCTGATCCTGCGGGCAACGTCGCTGCCCGGCCGGCTCGCCGCCACGCCGAAGAACGAATACGAATACCAGCTTGTAGGTACGGGACTTGCTGCCTCGGTTCGGCATGTCGGATGCCAAAAACAGGATCGCGAATCGGGCGCTCGCAGCCAAAGTCATGGCGGTCGAGGATGCGGTAAAATTCATTCCGGACCGAGCAAAGGTCGCCGTCAGCGGCTTTACCAAATCGGGAGAGCCCAAGGTTTTCCTGCCCGCGCTCGCGGACTACTTTGCTCGAACATCCCCCAAGTCGCGGATCTCGCTCTTCAGCGGCGCTTCGCTTTCTGACAAGACCGAGGGGCCACTCGCTCCCTTCATCCAGAAGCGGGCGCCTTATATGTCATCCCCCGTATCGCGCAAACTCATCCAGTCGGGCGAAATGGATTTCAGCGATGTCCATCTCTCCGCGTTCTCCCGCAATTTCATGTACGGCTTCTATGGAGACATCGACTTTGCCGTGGTCGAAGTCAGTAGTATCCGCGAAGACGGAAGCGTGATTCTAACTTCCTCGGTAGGCAATTCGCCCGAAGCTTTGCAAAAGGCTCGCAAGATCATTCTAGAGGTCAATACCGCCGTCCCCGACTACACGGGATTCCACGACATCCTTCTGCCTACCGTTTTTCCGCGCATCACCTGGCCGTTGCCACTGCTCCATGTCGGCGACCGCATCGGGCATCCGGAGTGCCACTTTGATCTGAGCAAGGTCGTAGCGGTCGTGGAGTCCAACGTTCCCGACTATCCAGTCGACTACAAACTCGGAACGGACATCGAAGACAAGATCGCGGCCAACGTCATTGATTTCTTGTCGACCTGCCGTTCCCGCTATTCTTGGGGCGAAAAGCTTCCACCCATCCAATCCGGAGTGGGCAACGTCGCCAATGCCGTGATCGGTGGACTCTATGACTCGCCTTTCCGGGACATAGAATTCTGGACGGAGGTCTTTCAAGACGGCATGGTCCGATTCCTGGAGGATCCCGACAAATTCGCGGCGGCTTCGGCAACTGCGGTATCATTTTCGGAGGACGGATCCGAAGCGTTCAGGAAGCATTTCAAAACATGCAAGGATCGCTTGATCCTGCGGCCGATGTGGGTGTCCAACAGTGCGGAGCTCGTGACCCGCCTTTTCGTGATCGCGATGAACACGCCGATCGAAGTCGATATCTACGGCCACGTCAACTCAACCCACGTCGAAGGGTCGAAGATCGTCAATGGTCTCGGAGGATCAGGTGACTTTCTTCGAAATGCCTACATCAGCATCGTCCACACCCCCTCGGTGCGCAAACTCAAGGATGGTCGCACCGTGAGCTGCATCATGCCGTACGTGCGCCACATCGACCATACGGAGCATGACATCAAATGCGTGATCACGGAGCATGGTGTCGCCCTCAACAGCGACATCCGATCGCCACGCCGCCGCGCCCATGAGATCATCGACCAATGCGCCCACCCGCACTTTCGTCCAATCCTCAAGGATTACCTCAAGATCGCAGGTGAAGGGGACGAACCGAGGCCGACGGACTTAGCAAAACTCCAGGGATGGTGGAAGGAATACGAATCCGCCTGTCGGGAACTTTAAGAATCTGCCTGTTGCTTCACGACGCGGAATCGGGAAAGATGCACCCATGAGCAAATCCCTCCCGAAGCTAAGCGCCTTATTGATCACTCTCTCCCTTTTCGTCGCAGCCATCGGTCCAGTTTCCGCGGCCGAAATTCAGGTCGGCCAAAAATTGCCGCCGCTCTCGCTGACCGATCAGCACGACAAGGAGTTGTCGATTGACGCCAGCACTCGCTTCGTGATCTTCGCGCGCGACAAGGAATCCAGCACGATGATCAACCGCCTGCTCGAGACGACCGGCGCCGATTTCCTGCCCTCCCGCGGCGCCGTCTATCTGGCGGACATCAGCGGGATGCCGGGCATCATCCGTGACCTCTTCGCGATGCCCAAAATGCGCAAGTATCCTTACCGGATCATGCTGGACCGCGACGCCAAGAGCACGGCCGATTTCCCCGGCAAAGCGGGACAAGCCACTTTGATCCATTTAAAGAACCTTTCGGTGGAAAAGATCGAGTTCCCTGCTTCGCCCGAGGACCTCAAACGCGCGCTCGAAGCGGCGCCGGCGCCTAGCCCCGCCGCTCCCGCAGTCGCCCGCTGACATCGGCGAGCTCAGATCTTTTGCTCACTCGGTGGACTGTGGCGTGCACGACTTGTGCATATGCCTGTACTCCCTCGCGCCGGGAACTTCGACAGCACGTTCGCGATCCTCAAGAAGCGCGACGGATACGATTACATCCGACGGACCTGCGATCGGCTTTCAAGCGACATTTTTGAAGCCCGATTCATGCTCAAGAGGGTCGTTTGCATCCGGGGCGCGGAAGCCGCCAAACTCTTTTCCGATAACTCGCTTTTCGATCGCCGAGAGTCAATGCCATCGCGCATTCAAAGAAGCGCACGGAAAAGCGCCCCTGCGCACGGACGAAGAAAGCGGATGATTCTGACGCTCATGACTCCCGAAAGCCTAGGTGCCCTCGAGCGGCTGAACCGCGAACACTGGGAAAAGCGAATATCCAAATGGGTCAGTCGGCGCGAGATTTCGCTCCTCTCAGAAACTCGCGAGGTCCTCTTCCGATCGATTTGCGATTGGGCCGGCTTCTCCCTTACTGAACAAGAGGCCCAAAAGCGCGCCCAGGATCTCGAAACCGCCTTCAGTCTCCGCGTCGATTCCGAGCACTCGATACTCGCGATGCGCGCCCTTCGCGCGCGCCTGGCCCGCTTGCGCGGCGAGGCCTGGGCAAGACGCCTGGTCAGGGAAGTCCGGGCCGGGAGAAAGCGCGCACCGTTCGGCTCCGCTCTTCACCTGCTCGCCTACCACCGGGACGGAAAGGGCAAGCTCCTCGACGAGCGGAGCGCGGCGATCGAGCTCCTCAACCTGCTGCGACCCAGCGTGACATTGTCTTATTTGGTCACCTTCGCCGGTCTGGCGCTTCACAAGAATCCCCCCTGGCGCGAAAAACTTCGAGTGGATCATGATGCCCATGTCAGCGAATTCGTGCATGAGGTCCGGCGCTATTTCACCTTCGCGCCCTACATGGCCGCGCGCACTCGCCGGGCATTTCGCTGGAAAGGCTTCAGATTTCGTCGCGGCCGTCTCGTGATCCTCGATCTTTTCGGCACCAGTCGGGATCCCCGAGTCTGGGACGATGCGGACGCCTTTCGGCCCGAACGTTTCGCCAATCGGGCCTCCGGCGGTGTCAATCCGGTTTCCAACCCCGTCAGTCCGAGCGAGAGGATGAGGATCCGCCTTTTGGAAATCGCGGTGGAATGCTTGACGCGTGCGATCGCTTACGAAGTACCGCCTCAGGATCTCGAGCTTCCGACGAGGCGCTTTCCCGCACTTCCGGCCCGTGGCTTTATCATCGATCACATCCGCAGAATCAATTCGATGACGTCCTGCCGCCTGACAGCTTGAACCGAAGCAAAACCCCGGAGCCGCGCCAAATTCCGCGAGCCCCGGGGCTGTGCTTACCGATCGAGTCCGGCTCCGCTTCAACTGCTTGGGGTCGAACCACCAGAAGGCGTCGACCCTCCGGAGGGCGTCTGCCCCCCTGAGGGAGTCGAGCCTCCCGAAGGAGTCTGAGAGCTGCCGCCACTCGGCGACATGCTGGGTGACTCGCTCGGCGCGGAACTGGGCGATTCGCTGGGGGTCGAGCTTGGTGATTCGCTTGGCGAGGCGCTCGGTTCCGGAGTCGGACTGGACTGGCCGGGATACATGCACTTACCCGAGGTATTGCAACAGTAGTTGTTCATGTCACAGTACCAACCACCGCTACAGGAGCCCTTTTCGTCGCAGCAGGTGCCGGAAAGGTCGCAGTGGGATTTGCCACTGCCGTTCTTGGTGCTTCCGCAGTGGCCAAAATCATTGCAGCAATAACCCGTGGATTCGCAGGAGTAGCCGCTAGTGCAACTGCCGCTTTCGTCGCAGCAATAACCAGTCGCATCGCAGAAGAAATGCTCGCTGCTCGTACAGGTGTTATTGGAGTCACAACAATTGCCCGCGCTGTCACAGTGATAGGAGCTGGTCGGGTTCGGAGTGGGAATGCTTCCGCCCGCACCGCCGCCAGTTCCCGCACCGCCGCCGGTTCCTGTACCGCCGCCGGTTCCTGTACCGCCGCCGGTTCCGGTTCCCCCACCCGTTCCAGTGCCGCCGCCAGTTCCCATTCCACCGCTACCCACCTGGATCACGCCAGACATGCTTGCTTTACCGTGGATCGATCAATAGTAAGCGTAAGATCCAGTGGAGCTAAAGGTATGTTTGAAGCTCTTTCCTGGATCGAGATTGCCCGAATTGAACTGCCCGTCCACATCGGAGGTCACCGTGTGCGCAATCGTATCGTCGTTAACCCAGGTCACCGTCGTGCCGACATCCACCTGAAGGGGATTTTGTCCGTAAGCTTGAGCCCCCTTTCCGGTAGAGCCTTTGGGGATGCTCACTGTCACTTCGGTTGAGGCCGCGTCGGCGAGGTTAGGGCCCACCGCGCGCAGCGGACCATGAACAAGGTCAATCACTCCGGTCTGCCAAGCCAAGGCGCCGGTACCCGCGAGCACCGTAGCGACCGCGAGGGGTCGGAATAGCCATTTCTTCGATTTCATCAGATGTCTCGCTCCATCAGGGAAAAAGCCGGCGGCTCCGGACAAATTCGCTCCGGACGATTGAGCCAGCTCGTTTTGGTTTCGAAGCCCCGGCTGCAATCGACATTCCCCAAACGGATGACTCGACCCCGCAGACTTTCAGGGTCGCCAGTCGAAATCGAAATGGCGCGCAAAGGCGCGATAAATCCTCTGCCAGATGCTATCCGGCTCGTCGGCCGGCACCCCATTGAACCGGGCGTCCCGCGAAGGAACCTTTCTCTCGATTTTTGCGCGACGGACTTGTTCCTCGTGTCGGCGCGACTCCTCCAAAAAGTATCGGTCCTCCGATCCTGCGGGGTCGCGCGCAAAAAGTTCGCGATTTGCCGTTGAACGTGCCGGATCTTGCGGCTCGCTTGCCGGAACCTGCTGATCGTAATTCAGATGCCTTCTCCTCGCTTCGTCCATAATGCCAACGCGCTGCATACGGCATACCGAACCGTTCGCGCCCGACGCGCCCGCGGACGACGACTTTCCCGTGGCATTCCCCACCGCAGGCCCGCTATGCTGGCCTGACTCATGTCACAGGAATTCAGTCTGGAGCTTCCTCCAGGCACTTTCGACGCCTATCTCTTCGACTGCGATGGAACCATCGCGGATTCGATGCCTCTTCATTTTGAAGCGTGGAACATCGCGCTCTCTGAATGGGGGGGGCACTTTCCCCGGGATTTGTTCTATGCCTGGGCGGGAATCCCGCTTCCAAAAACAATCGAGATGCTCAATGAGCGCTTCGGACTGAGCATGCCGGTGGACAAGATCCTGGCTCGCAAAGAAGAGCAGTATCTGGACCAGCTGCCGCGTCTCCGCCCAGTCCGCTGCGTACTCGATCACATCCATGCGATGCACGGAAAAATCCCGTTCGCCGTGGTTTCCGGCAGTCCGAGGCAATCCATACACTCCACTCTACATACCCTCGGCCTTACCGGGCATTTTCCGGTCATCGTAGGCGCCGAGGACTACGTCCGAGGCAAACCGCACCCGGAGCCGTTCCTCACTGCCGCGAGAGCCCTGGGCGTACGCCCCGAAAGATGCCTCGTATTCGAGGACGCGCAGCTTGGCATCGAGTCCGCGCGCGCCGCGGGCATGGCCTGGGTCAGAGTGCCCGAGCCGATCCACGAGGCGACGCATGGGATTTAACCACAACGATAACCGGAAGAGCGGAGTTTGCTGATGATCTGGGTGCGGACCTGCTGGCAGACCTGCTTTCCCCACTGGGCTTCCGCGACGATCTCGACTCCAGATCTGTTTTGATAGGTCAGTTGGCAGCCGGATTTTCGCGGGATCAAGGTCAACGTGCGCCGATCCCCCGACAACGCACATTGCGTTCGGGCCTTTGTGGCGCTAGCAATCGCCTGCTTCTGCTTTATCCTTTTCATGGATTGAGTTCGGGGCGGATGGCTCGGATCCAAACGATCGAGACCGGCATCGTCGACGATTGTCGCCAGCGCGATCGAAGTATTGGTCCCTGATGAAACCGTCCAATCATCGGTGTGATTCCCCACAGTGAACCCGCCCAAACGGACCATTCCCCCGACCGCTCCAAAGCCCACCACGAGAAGCAATAATTTAGCGTACTTCAAATGATTCCCCGAAAATGAAAGGATCAGGAAAATTATGCCCCTTTCAGAAGAACGCGCGCAAGCGGTTCTCTCCGCTGACCTCAGACTTTCAGGTACGAAGCCCTTGCTCGATTCCCACTCAATCGGATACAGTCACGGTCAATCAAGTAGTTCAGGGAGTAGTCGCCGTGCCTTTCTTGGCAAGGCGCTGAATCGACAGACTGAGGTGGTGCCTCCGGTTCAGCGACCGTCTCAATGACGGGTGACGAGACTGACGCGACTTACTGTCGTGTCGTCTTTTGCCCAAACCAGCGACAAGACCTCACGACGCAAACCTTTGACGTTTTCAAGAGGTCTCTATGCTTCAAACCATTTTCAGCTCCTGTACCTTAGTCGCAGCCAGCGAAATGGGCGACAAAACGCAATTGCTGGCCTTTTCATTGGCTGCACGCTTCAAGCAACCCTGGGTTATCCTCGGCGGGATCTTCGTTGCCACGGTCCTGAACCACGCCTTCGCTTCGTCGGTCGGACAATGGGTGGCCAACCAGGTCCCGCAAAACATCTTGGCTCTTGTCCTAGCGGCAACCTTCATCGGCTTCGGCATCTGGACACTCAAGCCGGACACGTTGGACGAGAAGCCGGGATCCCACCGGTTCGGGCCGTTCGTCACGACCGTCGTCCTGTTCTTTCTGGCGGAGATGGGCGACAAGACCCAGCTCGCCACTGTGGCATTGGCCGCTCGCTTTCAATCCATTGTCGCCGTAACGTTCGGGACCACCGCGGGCATGATGGTAACGGACGGACTTGCCGTCTTCCTCGGCGAGAAGCTTGCGGAAAAGGTCCAGATGAAATGGATCCGATGGACGGCTGCCGGCCTATTCTTCCTTTTTGGAGGCGCAATCGCCGTTTCCCAGTGGATCCGCTGACCAGATCGACCCTAAAGGAGTCGGAATTCATGTCGTTCCCTCACGAGCACCATTATCTCCTGGAAGACGAACGAATCCTCGCCAATGCGCGCAAGTTCGGCTGGGTACTAGCGCTTACGGCAGGAATGATGGGAGTCGAGATCGCCGCGGGCTATCTCACCCGCTCCATGGCGTTGCTCGCCGATGGATGGCACATGTCCTCGCATGCCGTGGCGATGCTGATCTCATTGCTGGCCTACAAGTTGGGGCGTTCCGAAACGATCAACAAAAAACTATCATTTGGAGCCGGCAAGCTCATACCGCTCGGTGGCTACACCAGCGCGCTACTCATGTCCACGTCCTTGCGGACGCCCTGACCTCAGTGCTCGCGATTGTCGCGCTGCTCATCGGTAAATTCATGGGTCTGAGCTGGATGGACCCGGTCATGGGCATTGTCGGCTCGCTAGTCATTTTAAAGTGGGCCTACGATCTCTGCCGAGAGACCGGGTCGGAGCTTTTAGACGTTCATTCCAAGCAGATGCCACCAGAGAAGCTCAGACGAGAGCTCGAGCAGGACGGCGTCAAGGTTCTGGATATCCACACCTGGAGAATCGCGCCCAATGCCGTGGCCTGTGAACTGGTCATTTCTTCTCCGATCTTGCGCGGGGGAGACCGGTACCGCGACCAGATCATGAAGCATTTTCGGTTTCAGCACCTGATCATCGAGGAAAGAGCCGAAAAATAAGCTCTGGCCCCCAAACTGATTTCGAAAACCGGCTCAGCGCTGACCCGTGACGCGCGTAAGCGCCTCGACCAAACGGTCCCCGGTCGAGTAACCGCCCGCGAGCATCTCCACAGAATCGGGTCCACGAAAGAGCACCGTCGGAAAACCGCGTACGCCCAGAGCAGCGACCTCTTGGAACTCGCGCGCGGTGGCGCGCTGAGCGTCCGGATGATTGAACCGGTTCATGAATTCCGGAAGGTCGAGCCCGTGCTCGATGCAGATGCTCTCGTAAAAGGAAGCGACCGTCGGATCCTGCGCTTCGGCGTAAAACTTCCGCTGGATGGCGGCAAAGACTTCGTACGCTCGCGTCGTCGGTCCCGGAAGCTCCTCGAGCATTCCCCGCATGACATAGAACGCGCGGCACGAAGGCTCGGTATCGTAGTTGAACGTCGTCCGGTCAAAAAAACCGAGGTCAAACGGCTGCCCTGTCCTTGCGCCGATCTCTTCCCAGTGATGGCGCAGAAAATTCTTGAATCGCGCGTTCCAGAGGTCCCCCCCTCCAGGCCTGAGCCCACCCACGAGCACCCTAAACCGAAGGCCTCGCCAGTTCGCCTCGGCCTCCAATTGCCGGAGACCGGGCGAGACACCCCAGCACCAGGAGCACATCGGATCCCCGACATAGAGCACTTCGCCCGAAGGACGATTTCCGACCTCGGAGACGCTCTTTTGCCCGGCTTCGGGAAGTTCGCAAAGTCCAGTCTCGGGATCGCAAAGTCCCCGCGGACCGTCGTCCTTCTGGTTCTCATCATTTCCGAAGTTCATACTGGGGATCTCCAGAGCAAGGTCATCTAGAAAGAGTTGCCTGGCGCGCGCCCGCGCCACTGGACTCCTTGCCCAGCCGACGGGAGATCAACTGGTCAACCGAGTAGGCGCCCGCGCCACGAATGATCACGGCCACACCGAGCGCGAGGGCGAGAAGATGAAACTCGAAGCCCTCACCCGCCTGCTTGCCGCCCCAGTTCATGAAGAAACCATTACCAAGGTGCATCTGAAGAGCCACGGCCATGACAGCCGAGACTCCAATAGCCGAAACCCGGCTCAGTGCGCCTACAATCAGTGCCATTGCGCCAAAGGACTCGGCCACGATCGCTAAAAATGCAAAGACCGCAGGAATTCCAAGCTGACCCGTGAAAAAGCCCATCGTTCCTTCAAATCCGTGGCCTCCGAACCAGCCCAAGAGCTTTTGGAGGCCATGGGGCAGCATCACTACCCCTAGTGTCACGCGGATCACGGTTTGGACCTTATCGTTCGAAGTTTCAAGAATACGATGTACGGCTTTCATTTTAATCTCCCTGACTGAATTTTTCTCTTACTCACACAGCACTGGTTCGAGCCGCTGGCGATAAGACGGTCCTTTCAGGATTCTTTGTTCCATTAATGGGACAATTCAGACCCTTAGTTTATCTGTCTTTTTTTTTTATACAAATGTGTAATTATACCGATGTATAGTTACCCGCCTCAATTCAATCCAGGAGGTCCAATGCCACGGCCATCAAAAAACACCGACCAGCTCCTGATCAGGGCCGCCCGTGACCTGATCCCGGAAACAGGTTGTAGCGGCTTAAATATCAGGCAGGTCGCGACCAATACCGGTGTCAATCTCGGTATGTTTCACTACCACTTCAAGACCAAAGGCGAGTTCACCCATCGGGTACTTCTTGAGATCTACGAAGAGTTTTTCAAGGAGCTGGAGGAGGAGACTGAGCTCGAAGGCAGCCCCGAGGAAAAGCTTCGTAAAGCCCTGGCCACGCTTGCCCGTTTCTCGCGCGATCAACGGTCGTTGCTCGTAGCCCTCCTGCGCGACGCTCTCAACGGAGATGAGGAAGTACTCAGGTTCGCGAAGACAAACTTAGGCAGGCACTTTCGCGTTCTAATCTCGGTTATCAAAGAATGCCGGGAGGCCGGACGTCTCAAGGACATCTCCGATCCCACCGCCCTGTTCATGCTCGTGGGGTCGGTGGGAATACCGCATTTGATCGCGGATGTGCTCGACCGTGCAAAAGTCACGGGCCCCTTCGGGCTCAAAAATTTAGTCTTCCACAAACTGCTCCTTTCGGATGATGCGATCAAAAAAAGAATTGAATTGGCCATAGACGCAGTCTTCCGGCCCGAACACCGGAAGGCGAAGGCTTGACCATGCGAAATCCACTCGTTGCCCTCCTGGCGATAATTCTGACGAATTTCTCCCTCCTTCCGGGCTTGGCTCCCGCGCAGGCAGAGGAGCGAACGCTCAAGCTCTCGCTTGATGACGTGCGCCAGAAGGCCTTGCAAAGCTCCAACCCCCTCGGGGCGGCTAGGTTGGATCGCGAGGCGGCATCCTTACGTTCAGGAGCGCAGCGCTCCTACTTCTTTCCGAAGATCGCCCTCGATGCGACCGAACGATACGTCTCGGTCATCCCTAGCCTCAACGTGATCCCGGGCAGGAGCATTCCGTTTGGCGACAACCAGAACAACACTATCGGGGTCGGTTTGACTTGGACACTCTGGGATTCGGGAGCCATCTATCATTCCTGGAAAGGCGCGGAAGCCGTTGAGATCCAAAAAAAACACGAAGTCCGCAATACCGAACTCCAGACCACGCTCGTCGCCTCTCTCGCCTACTTCAAAGTGCTGCTGGCCTCGGCGCAGCTCAAGTCGGTCACCGAAACGCTCGCACTGGCCCGTGCCCAGTATAGCGACATCGCGGCCCGATTCAAAAGCGGCGCCGCCAGCAAAGTGGACGCCCTGTCGGCCAGCCGTGAAGTCCTGGATTTCGAATCCAGGGTGCTTCAGGCAAAGTCGGAGCTTTCCCGCGCCCTTCATGAACTGCTCGCCTTGACCGGCGAAACCGGTCGCTACGATCTCTCCGATCCCGCGACGACCGCGCTCCCCGCAGGAAGCATTCAAAAGGCGTCTCTCGTCATCGACCCCGAGCCACTGAGCGCCGCACTAGCCGCCTTCGATGAAACGCAACTCATTAACAACCGGCCGAGCGCCGACCACCCGCGCATCGCCGCCTTGGCGCAGCAGATCACCGCATTGAACCTCGCGGCCGACAGCGTATCTGCGGGACATTGGCCGAAAATCCAGCTCGCAGCCAGAACTTCGCTGGACTACCCGAACGGCCCCAATCTCGAACAGATCCACCAGAACACGATCGGAGCGACTTTGACCTGGTCTCTCTTCGAAGGAAGCCGTGTCTCAAAAGAGGCCGCTGAGAAGCGGATGCAGGCTGACGCGAGCGATCACCGCAAGGAACAGGCCCGGATTGAGCTGCTCCGCGACTGGAGCGACAGCCGCGATCAGCTTCGCATGCTCCACGAGCAACAGTTGATCAATGACTCTTCGATCCGGGAGTCAGGACAGATCGCCGAGCTTGCTTACTCATCCTACAAGCTCGGTCGCATGAATCTCATTGACGTGCAGAACGCCAACCTCCGTGCGTTGAACGTAAAGATTCAGGCGGCCAAGACCGACATTCAGATCCTGATCCAGCTGGCCTTGCTGAATAGCTTCGTCGAAGGAGCGCAAAAATGAAAATTAAACCAAAGCTGCTTATTCCGGTCGCGATCACGCTGATCGCCGCCATTGCGTTCAGTTACTTCCTGAAAAGGGAGGACTTCTACTACGCGGGCACGATCGAAGCGACCAAGGTCGCGATCTCGCCCCGGATCGCGTCCACGATCGCGTCTCTCGATGTCAAAGAAGGACAGAAAATCACCCAGAGCCAAACGCTCTGCCGCCTTTCCGGCGAGGACATCAAGCTGGCGCATGACATCGCCGAGGCGGACTTCAAGCGCGCCCAAAAACTCTACAAGAACGGGTCGATCTCGCAGGAGGCTTTCGATCATCTTCGATTCAAGCACGAAGACACGAAGATGCGGCTAGACTGGACCCAGATCAAGTCGCCGCTGAAGGGAACGGTCCTCAACACCTACCGCGAAGCCGGAGAATGGATCGCCCCGGGCAACAAACTGCTCACGCTCGCGAACCTGCAGGAAGTCTGGGCGATTTTTTACGTCGAACAGCCGATGCTCTCTCGTTTGGCCCTCGGGCAGAAGGTCACGGGCATCCTACCCGAAGGGGGAGACCGCCGCTTCGCGGGCACGATCTCCGTCATTGCCGATGAAGCCGAGTTCACGCCCAAGAATGTCCAGACTCGGGCTGAGCGGACACGCCTCGTTTTTGGCGTGAAAGTCACCTTCGAAAACTCGGACGAGTTCCTCAAGCCTGGCATGTCCATCGAGGCAAAATTGAATCCAGGGACATAGAGAACACTTATGATGATTCCCATCAGCATCTCCGCACGTTCGGTCAGCAAGCGGCTGGGCCTGAATCAAGCCTTGAATGACGCCTCGGTCGAGTTCGTATCGGGAACTCTTCATGGATTGATCGGCCCCGAAGGCGCTGGAAAGACCACTTTGCTTCGTACGCTCATGGGTCTCCTCAAGCCCGAGCGCGGCGCGGTCACGTACCTCGAGGACGGAAATCCGGTGGAATTCGGCAGGGTGCGCCCCTCGATGGCCTATATGCCACAGCAGCAGAGCCTGTACCCTGATCTATCGATCGGCGAACATCTCAGGTTCTTCCAGGAGCTCTACCAGATTCCTGAAGACGTTTATCTGGAACGGAGCGAGAACCTGCTCCACATCACGCGCCTGTCAAAATTCCGCGACCGTCCTGCGGGCAAGCTCTCCGGAGGAATGTACAAGAAGCTCGGTTTGATGTGCGCGCTGTTGCAGTCACCCAATGCCATCCTCCTAGACGAGCCCACCAACGGCGTCGACCCAATCAGCCGCCGTGAATTTTGGGATCTCCTCTATCAACTGCTCTCGTCGCGCATTCTCATCATCGTCGCGACGGCCTATATGGATGAGGCGGAGCGCTGCGGGCAGGTCCATTTGCTCAGCGCCGGTCAAATGATCGCCTCCGGAGAGCCGCGCTCCCTCCTGGAATCCGAAGGAGTGCCCAGCATCGATGCCCTCTTCATCAAGAGAGAAGGTGGGAGAGCGAGCCCATGACAACGCGTCGCGAAAGTTCAGTCGAGGTACGCGAACTGACCGTGCGCTTCGGCGATTTCACGGCGGTTGACAAGGTCTCCTTCAAAGTCAGCAAAGGCGAGATCTTTGGATTTCTGGGTGCGAACGGCGCGGGTAAAACCACGACAATCCGGGTCCTTTGCGGACTTCTTCATCCTACTTCCGGCCAGGTTTCCGTCGCGGGGGTGAACGCGGAGAGCGGTCTCGACGCGATCAAGGCCAAGGTCGGCTACATGTCCCAGAAGTTCACGTTGTACAACGACCTGACGGTCGCGGAGAATCTCCATTTTGCGGCGAGCTTGCGGAAGCTAGATAAGGAGACACTGGCTCAACGCACCGCCGAGCTGTTTGATTTCATCGCATTCAACCGGGCGCCCCAAACTCTCGTACGGGACCTCCCGGGCGGAATCAAGCAGCAGGTCTCGCTCGTGGCGGCCATTCTTCATGATCCGGAGATCGTTTTTCTCGATGAGCCGACCGCCGGCGTTACTCCGGCCGCTAGAGCACGCTTCTGGAGCCTGATCCGCAGTCTTGCCGCGTCCGGTAAGACCGTATTCGTAACGACCCACTACATGGACGAAG